>CAYPHM010000119.1:0-14656 GCA_964410555.1 uncultured Chloroflexaceae bacterium
GGGGGGGGGGGGGGGGGGGGGGGGGGGGGAGAGGAAGAGGATAGAGTTTGCGACTCTCCCTCGTCCTGGAATGGGAGCGGGGGCAGGGGGAGCGGGGGCGTGGGGCAATGCGTTTTTCATTGGGTAACGTTGCTCTGATGAGGGAAAAGAATCTGTCACACCATCTCAGTGTGGTAAAATAGGGACGAAACAAACCGTTATTCCTTGAACATTTCATGAGGATAGAACAACCTACGTTATGCGAATTTTTCTTACAGGCATCACTGGTCCAGTCGGGTGTTCCCTAGCAGATTATCTGCTTACCCTGCCGGGGCTAGAGATACACGCTTTCAAACGCTGGCGCAGCGACCCCCGCCCCATTGAGCACATGCGGGGACGTGTAACCATACACGAGGGAGATATAGAGGATTTCTTCTCGCTGGATCGGGCTATCGCGCAGGCTGCCCCAGACCGTATCTACCATTTAGCTTCGCAGAGCTACCCTAGTGCTTCCTGGGATGCACCAGTTATCACGATGCGCGTTAATGTGGAAGGTACGCTCAACCTGCTAGAAACAGTACGGCGCAACGTCCCCCATGCACGGGTGCATATTGCTGGAACCAGTGCTCAGTATGGATGGGTCAACCCAGCGGACACCCCCATACCAGAGAGTCACCCCATGCGTCCGCTCAGTCCCTACGGCGTGAGCAAGGTGGCTGCTGAGTTGAGCGGTCTTCAGTATCACCATAACTATGGGGTGCATGTTGTCGTGACACGCTCCTTTAACCATGTGGGACCCTATCAGGGGGATCGCTGTGCTATCCAGACTTTCACGCAGCAGATGGCAGCAATTGAGGCAGGGCATCAACCGCCGCACATTTGTGTAGGCAATCTCGATCCACGACGAGATTTTACCCATACGAGCGATGTAGCCTGTGCCCTGTGGTTACTGTTGGAGCATGCCCCGCCTGGCGAAGTCTACAACCTCTGTTCTGGGAAGGCTACTCGTGTTGGCGATATACTTAACCTAGCGATACAGTATGGCAAAGTGCCGGTTGAGGTGCGAGTAGACCCATCACGGTTGCGTCCTGCCGATGAACCGCTGCTCGTAGGGGACAATTCCCGTTTACGTGAGGTGACAGGGTGGAAACCAGAGGTCGGGATGGAGCAGATTGTCCAAGAATTGCTGGCGTACTGGCGAGAACGTATCCAGTAGGCTATTGGGTGCTATTAGGATAGGATAGACGATAGTTGCTAGATTTAAGCAAGCGTCCTTGCATCATCCCCCACCGCCTGCTCCCGTGACTCTCGCCACATCCCCACCAACACAGGACCAAGCACCCCCATGACCGCCGCCCCAACCCCAACGTGAAACAAGGGCAATGTCGCCAGCGGGTAGGGAATGTAGTAGAGCACTTTTCGGTCTATCCCTGGCACCAGGGTGAGAAAGACTGCCAGCACCACCACTGCCCCGGTGAGCACAATCCCATCCCACCATTGCCAACGCTCGCGGCGATAGACTGTCGCAGAGTGATTGCGCCCTGCTGCCCACACCCCCCCTAAGATAAGCCCCCCCCCGACCAGCATCACCCCACCACCGACCAACGCATAGCCCCAAACAAGCCGCATAAGCCACCCTGCCAACAATGCTGTCAATCCCACAACGACCACAACCCGCAGGGAAACGCGATGCTCTTGGCTTGTGCTGCTGGCAAACCCACGGGCTGTCATTGCCTCTGCCAGCATCAACGCTCGCTCTAGCCCCCCGACAAGCAACGGCAGCAACAGCGGGAGCCAATCGCGTATTCCCCGTACCCGATGCCCACGCACCGCCTGCGCCTCGCGGATTTGGCGAAATTGGCGCAGCGTAGTGGGGACAAACGTTACCGCAATGGAGATGACCACTGCCAACGGGGCAAACGCCCGTGGGATAAAGCGAATGATGGAACGGATAGGCAAGACCAAATGGAGCACGGTAAATGCCGCAAAGAGGCAGGAAATAATGAGTCCATTGGTGAAGCCATACAGCAACGCTTCAAGCGTAATATTGCCGCCTAGCAAGGGTAAGAAAGCCGGTAGCGTAAAGAGTACTGTCTTGCCCATATGTGTGGTCAAGACATTAAAAAGCGTTGTAGATACTGTGACAATAAGGGTAAATAGTAGCGGTGACACAGGTAACGGGGTCGTTTGGTCTGGTACGTAGGAGCGCATAACGGTGACAACAATTATCACACATATGAGCATAAGGGTGAGGTATAGCGGGTTGCGGGTGGTAGATGCTGCGACTAACACTGCCCCAAGCCACACTAGCCATGTGACAGGGTGGACAAGCAACGGGGATGATACGCCATCCCGCATAATTGCCTGATGATGGGCTTCGGATGGGGCATACTGGTATTGGCTCAATGGACTACTCCTCTAGGCTATCAAATGTATACGCACGTATTGGCTTACCCTGGATAACATGCTCATTGAAGATACGCTCTAGTCGGGGTTCATCTACCAGACAATACCACGTTTTCTCAGGATAGACTACCATCACGGGACCATCACGGCAAATACCGGTGCAATGGGGCGTGCTGAAGCTGATCGTGTGGGTTGGGTGCTGTGCTCCATACTCGTCAATCATCTGCTGCACCCGTTTGGCAATAGCTTGCGATTGTTCCGTATGGGCGCAGCGCGGACCGGTGCATAGGACAATTCGACGTGTGAGTTGTTCTTGTGCTGTCACAGAAACACTATCCCCTATCTATCTATTTCCCTATTTCCCTTCACCTTGTTGGGAGCGCAACCGTTGAATCTCTTCTTCCAACTGCTTTACGCGATCTTCAGATGCTTGTCTCTGTAGAGCTTCCTCTTTGGCGCGTTCTTCAGCCACTTGTCTCTGTAGAGCTTCCTGTTGGGCACGTTTTGCTTCCTCTTGGGCGCGTTGGGCTTCCTCTTGGGCGCGATCTTCAGCCACTTGTCTCTGTAGGGCTTCTTGTTGGGCGAGTTCTTCAGCCACTTGTCTAAGGATGGCTTCCTGTTGGGCGAGTTCTTCAGCATCTTGAGCACGTTCCGCTTCTTGTTGCTTGGTGCGGAGCAGCTCATCGGTTGCCAAGACGCGCAACTCCGGCTGGCGACCTACTGCGCGTACCTTCACCCCAATGCTCTGCATAGGTAAGTACCCCTCTGGATCGGGGATTACTCGGAGGTAGCTATTCCCATATAATCGCCACAAGCTACACTGCACTTCTTGCAGTACTCGCCTTCTGTCTACAATATCAAAGACCAAATATTCCTCCACTCCCCACAAAGCATACCAGTAACATTTTTCCTCTAGGTCGTGCTTGTGGCTGCTTGGTGAGGTAATCTCAACTAAGCAGACTGGTGGATGGTCTACGTCAAGATCATATGCGCCTACCAACTGTTCTTCAGTCAAGGTAGCCACTGGTGCCAGAACAATATCAGGTGCCAATCGCTTTTTCTCATCCTGCTCGTCACGATAAGACACAAACACATCTTGTAGCATCGTTAAGCCTAACGTTTGGACATATCCGTCAAGCATTTGGATAACCATCATTAAAAACAAACCGTGGTAGGTTCCAGCAGGCATGATTTCCTCTTCTGTTTGGTACGCATACGGATCGGGGTCCCAATCCTCCCCTATATCATCAGGTATCCAACCGGGCCGTTCCGGCAGGTGCAAAGGGGTCAGGGTCGGGGTATACGGTTGTCTGAAAACATGTAACATAGGGTATCATCCTTTCTGAAGTATATCCCACTGTTCTTGTGAGTATAGCGTAAGCTAGGAGGGTACGTCAAAGGATGAGCCATTGCATGCATTGCATGCAATGACTATACGATGATGCCATCCACAAGAGATTCCCGCTAGAAATGCAGCGGTGCATTTGTGTTCATCTAGGGACATCTATGGGTATATTTGCCCAAAACCTCTGGTTCACCACGATTTCCTTACCCTTCACCTTGTTTGGAGTGCATCCGTTGTATCTCTTCTTCCAACTGCTTTACGCGATCTTCAGATGCTTGGGCGCGTTGGGCTTCCTGTTGGGCGCGATCTTCAGCATCTTGTCTAAGGATGGCTTCCTGTTGGGCACGTTGGGCTTCCTCTTTGGCGCGTTGGGCTTCCTCTTTGGCGCGTTGGGCTTCCTGTTGGGCGCGTTGGGCTTCCTGTTGGGCGAGTTCTTCAGCATCTTGTCTAAGGATGGCTTCCTGTTGGGCACGTTGGGCTTCTTGTTGAGCGCGTTGGGCTTCTTGTTGGGCGAGTTCTTCAGCATCTTGAGCACGTTCCGCTTCTTGTTGCTTGGTGCGGAGCAGCTCATCGGTTGCCAAGACGCGCAACTCCGGCTGGCGACCTACTGCGCGTACCTTCACCCCAATGCTCTGCATAGGTAAGTACCCCTCTGGATCGGGGATTACTCGGAGGTAGCTATTCCCATATAATCGCCACAAGCTACACTGCACTTCTTGCAGTACTCGCCTTCTGTCTACAATATCAAAGACCAAATATTCCTCCACTCCCCACAAAGCATACCAGTAACATTTTTCCTCTAGGTCGTGCTTGTGGCTGCTTGGTGAGGTAATCTCAACTAAGCAGACTGGTGGATGGTCTACGTCAAGATCATATGCGCCTACCAACTGTTCTTCAGTCAAGGTAGCCACTGGTGCCAGAACAATATCAGGTGCCAATCGCTTTTTCTCATCCTGCTCGTCACGATAAGACACAAACACATCTTGTAGCATCGTTAAGCCTAACGTTTGGACATATCCGTCAAGCATTTGGATAACCATCATTAAAAACAAACCGTGGTAGGTTCCAGCAGGCATGATTTCCTCTTCTGTTTGGTACGCATACGGATCGGGGTCCCAATCCTCCCCTATATCATCAGGTATCCAACCGGGCCGTTCCGGCAGGTGCAAAGGGGTCAGGGTCGGGGTATACGGTTGTCTGAAAACATGTAACATAGGGTATCTATCCTTTCTGAAGTATATCCCACTGTTCTTGTGAGTATAGCGTAAGCTAGGATGGTACGTCAATAGTTGACACTCGCGGTTCAAATAGGGCGAGGGGCAGCCGCCCGGTGTTTGTTCCCCTCTGTGGGGGAAGAGGTAGGGGAGAGGATATGATTATGTAATTATATTTTCCTTGACGAAACATACGTTTTATGATAATCTCTTTTATGATGATCTCTGTGTGAAAAAGCAGATTTTTTAGTGAAAACAGCCTTGCCCTTTTGTTTGTGTTCTAATAGAAACAGTCTATCTGTCAACAGATAAGGTATAGAGCAGCAGTTCCAGCCCCACTGTGAATGTTGCTATTGTTATGAATTGGATAGAACTAACAGCAACCATCTTTGGTGCATTATGTGTTTGGCTTACCATTCGCCAAAATATTCTTTGTTGGCCCACTGGGTTAGTGCAAGTGGTGCTCTATATTGTTGTTTTCTACCAAGCAAAACTCTATTCTGATATGCTCCTCCATGTCATCTATGTGTTCTTGCAACTCTATGGCTGGTATGCGTGGCTTTATGGTGGCAAAGAGCAAAGCCGCCTATCTGTTACTACATTACCAACAGTACGCTTATTGATATGGGGAATAGTCATACTCGTAGGTACGGTAGGATTAGGCTATAGTATGGGATACTATACTGATGCAGCATTGCCCTACCCCGATGCCTTCACCACTGTTGCCAGCCTCGTAGCACAATGGTTGCTCGCACGCAAGAAACTGGAAAGTTGGTATTTTTGGATAGCGGTTGATGTAGTGGCAATAGGGGTGTATTTCTTAAAAGGACTCTATTTTACTACAGGATTGTATACCCTCTTTCTCGTGTTAGCGACAATGGGCTTTTTCGCATGGCGCAAGTCTTTTCGCACTACCGAGCTTGAAGGGGCAGCAGTATGATGGTAGAACCCGGTACTATTGGACTCACACTTGGCAAGTTTGCCCCATTGCATCGTGGACACCAGTATGTCATAGAGACAGCACTGGCAGAAATGGAGCGACTCATCATCGTGATCTATGATTGCCCAGATACGATTGACATACCGCTGGTTGTGCGGTCTGGCTGGCTGCGAAATCTCTATCCGCAAGCAGAAGTTATTGAAGCCTGGGATGGTCCACTTGTTGTGGGTAATACCCTTGTTATCCAAAAAATGCATGAGGATTACATCATCAACAGGCTGAACATTCGCGGTATCACCCATTTTTACTCCAGTGAATTTTACGGCGAGCATATGAGCGTAGCACTAGGCGCAGTGAATCGCCTAGTAGACCAAGATCGCACATACGTACCCATCTCGGCTACACAGATACGACAGAATACTTTTGCCCATCGCCATTTTCTCCACCCACTGGTCTACCGCGATTTAATCACCAATGTTGTCTTTTTGGGAGCACCCTCAACAGGCAAAACTACCCTGGCTGAATACCTCGCTGCACAATATCAGACGGTGTGGATGGCTGAATACGGGCGTGAATATTGGGAACAACATCAGGTAGATAGGCGGCTAAGTCTTTCACAACTTGTTGAGTTAGCAGAGGGGCATTTGGAGCGTGAAGAACAGTTGTTGTATGAAGCAGACAGGTATTTGTTTACTGACACAAATGCGATAACCACCTACATGTTTGCACTTGCTTATCATGGGAATGCCGAGCCACGTTTGGTTGAACTTGCCAATGTTGCAACTACACGTTACGATCTCGTCTTTGTGTGTGATACCGACATCCCGTATGATGATACCTGGGATCGCTCAGGCGATGCTGACCGTCTTGTCTTTCAAAAGCAGATTATAACCGACTTACGGTTGCGCCGCATCCCATTCTTTATGCTGCGGGGAACGGTGGAACAACGGGCAGCGATGGTACAAATGATACTGTCACACTATCATCCATATCAGACAGTAGTAGAGTTGCTCGCCTATCTTTAGGCTCTGAGGAAACCTAGCGCACCCATCCCCAAATCGTGTACAATAGCCTATAGGCAAAAGTCCATATGCTGCGAAAGTACTTCCTATGCACATCTTCATCAACGGCTCATTTTGGAACCAACCTACTGTGGGGAGTGGACAATACCTCCATAGCCTTGTTGCTTGGCTACCACGGATTGCCCCCCACCACCGCTACACCCTGCTGCTGCCTGCCACCCAGGAGCAGCCCATCCCGCCGCCTGTCGCCGTATCAACGTTGACGTTGCCCACACCATTTGACCAGCGCAATGCCAATCTTGCCAAACTCTGGTTTGAGCAAATCCAGATACCCCACGTTATCGGTATGCTTCGCAAGCAACCATCAAGCGACACCATCCTCCACGTCCCCTACTTTGCGCCGCCTCGCTCCTGTCGTGTGCCAGTGGTGACAACCATCCCAGACATCATCCCGCTGCTGCTACCAGCATACCGTGGCGGGGTGCATGTACGGGCATATATGGCGCTGGTACAACGGACAATCCATCGTTCTGCCCATGTGATGACCTTCTCCGCGCATAGCCAGCAGGATATTGTCGCCCGCTTGGGTATCCCCGCACAGCGCATCACCCCCGTACTGTTGGCGGCAGATGCCCGCTACACCCCCCCCACCGACAAAGCGGCAGCAGCGCACGAGGTAGCAGCACGCTACAATATCTTTGGATCGTTTATCTACTACGTTGGGGGATTAGATAGCCGAAAGAATGTCGCGGTGCTGATACGGGCAATGGCAAAGATGCGCGAGCGTGGCGAAAAACTCGTGCCGTTGGTCATAGCCGGGCAATCTTTTAGCAACAACCGCGCCCTCTTCCCCGACCTAGACCGCCTGATTGCCAAATATCGGCTCAACGACATTGTACGCCGCATTACAGTACCCTATGAGGATGGAACATTGCTCTACCAAGCCTGCACCGTGTTTGCCTTCCCAAGCAGTTATGAAGGGTTTGGACTGCCGCCACTTGAAGCGATGGCTTGCGGTGCGCCTGTTGTATGTAGTAATGCGAGTAGTTTGCCAGAGGTGGTAGGAAATGCGGCACTCTGGGTAGACCCGGAGGATGAAGAAGCATGGGCAACAGCATTGAGCCGTGTGGTACAGAGTCCGTTGTTGCGTGAGGAGTTGCGGCGGCGGGGGTTGGCGCAGGCAGAACGGTTCTCGTGGCGAAAAGTCGCCGAGGAGACGGTAGCCGTCTATGAACAGGTCGCCAAGCAGATCGCTGAATAGATCACTAATGAGAACCTAACGGCTAGGACAGCATTATGCGTGTTGCTTGCCCTTGATAATACCTGCGCCAAAGATGTTGACAATATAGCGAAAATTGAGGCGGTTCATCTCGGTTATATCTACGCACGATTTGAACTCTTCCACATGTCGCCAGTGGGTACGCTGATCGCGTAGCCCTTCAATGCAAATGAGCCGCTCCAACCGGGCTATGCTGTCTTGACTAATGCCAAAAGTCTCAAATTCATGGAGATTACGCTGCTCAAATTGCTTTTCCAGGTAAACCCGTGAACTATTGATCTCATCCACAAGCGAATCCAACAACGAGCGTCCCTCTTTATCAAAATAGAGATAGTAGAGAATATCCTCTATATCGGGGTGGCGTTCTTTGGCAAGCTGAATAGCCAAATTATGATCAAAGTGGTAATCATCATAAAAGCTGGCAACCTCAAAGCCATTGACAAACAATCGATACCCCCACCCCCAATCTTCGTGATGGGTAAAGTAGAAAAGGTTGATAAACTTGGAACATTCAATTAAGGTGTATACGCTAAAGGAATCTTCCAGTTTATCATCGGGAATGAAGAGCACAGACCATTTGGCATTAAGCGGACGGGTGAAGAAGGGCATGGACGCATGCTGCATCCATGCCTCTACTTGCTCAGTTTTCTCTTTGAGGAAGAGCATACCGGCGGTATGCTCGTTGCTTGCGGCTAACTGTTTCATAGATGTTTCATTGTCACTACAGTATTGGTCACGGTAGGGCATCTGCCCCAAGCCCGGTTGTGCGCCCCTATGTTTTCTTGCTGCCCCGCTTGAAACTCGCCGCAATGAGGTCTCGATTCATTTGGGCAATAAAGTCCAAGTGGACCTCTTTGGGACAGGCAACTGAACATTCACCAATGTTGGTACAGCCACCAAAGCCGCTATCATCCATCACCTTGACCATATGCAGCACTCGGTCATACCGTTCTGGATGCCCCTGCGGAAGTTGCCCAAGATGGGCAATCTTTGCCGAGGTGAAGAGCATAGCCGAAGCATTCGGGCAGGCTGCCACACACGCCCCACAGCCAATACAGGAAGCAGCATCCATAGACAGGTCTGCCTTGTCTTTTGGCACCAGAATAGCGTGAGCATCTCGCGGAGTGCCGGTGGGGGCGGTAATAAAGCCGCCATGCTGAATGATGGTATCAAATGCCTCACGGTCTACAATCAAGTCTTTGATAACCGGGAAGGCTTTTGCCCGCCAGGGTTCAATGGTGATAGTATCGCCATTCTTGAATGAGCGCATATGCAATTGACATGTCGTGGTCGCCTGATGCGGACCATGCGGTATGCCATTGATGACGAGTCCACACATTCCACAGATACCCTCACGGCAATCATGGTCAAAGGCGATAGCCTCTGACCCCTTTTCGGTGAGGTCCTCATTCAGCATATCGAGCATTTCCAGAAAGGACATATCGGGACTGACATCTTGCAGTTCATATGCCTGAAAACTCCCCTTTTCCTCAGCGTTTCTTTGCCGCCAGATACGCAGTTTTATCTTCATAGGATAACTCCTCTACTTGTAGCTTCGTTGCGTCAAGGCTACATACTGAAATTCCAACGGCTCCTTGTGCAATGTTGGCGGCTGATTGTCACCGGCAAACTCCCACGCCGACACATGCGTATATTCCTCATCATTTCGCAGAGCTTCGCCCTCGTTTGTTTGGCTCTCTTCCCGGAAATGTCCACCACACGACTCGTTGCGCTCTAGCGCATCTCGACACATCAGCTCGGCTAATTCCAAGAAGTCGGCTACCCGACCTGCCCGTTCAAGCGTCTGGTTGAGCTCACGATTGACCCCCATTACCCGTACATTCTGCCAAAACTCCTCGCGCAGCTTGGGTATCTTCTGGAGAGCTTCTTTTAGCCCATGCTCATTGCGAGCCATACCACAATGCTCCCACATAATATGCCCAAGCTCTTTGTGGAAAGAGTCAACCGTGCGTTGCCCTCTGACGTTCAACAAGTGTTCTGTCATTTTGCTGACGCGGGTTTCTGCTTCCATAAACGCCTGATTTGTTACTTCTATTGGCTTCAATGACTGTTGGGCAAGGTAATTGCCTATGGTATAGGGGATGACAAAGTAGCCATCAGCCAGCCCTTGCATCAGCGCACTAGCCCCAAGTCGGTTTGCGCCGTGGTCAGAGAAGTTTGCCTCACCAAGCACAAACAACCCAGGAATGTTGCTCATGAGGTTGTAGTCTACCCACAACCCGCCCATCGTGTAGTGAATAGCCGGGTAAATACGCATCGGCACCTTGTAGGGGTCTTCGTCGGTGATACGGTTGTACATATCAAAGAGGTTGCCATAGCGTTCCACGATGGTCTCCTTGCCCAAGCGGTTGATAGCATCGCTAAAGTCAAGGTAGACCCCATACTGTTTTTCCTCCCCCTGGGCTGTTCCTACCCCATAGCCCGCGTCACACACCACTTTAGCATTGCGCGAAGCCACATCACGGGGAACCAAGTTACCAAAACTCGGATACTTCTCCTCCAGATAGTAGTAGCGTTCGCTTTCTGGTATCTGGTCAGGCGAGCGTTTGTCGCCCTTTTGCTTGGGTACCCAAATACGCCCATCGTTGCGGAGCGATTCGCTCATAAGCGTGAGCTTGGATTGGTTTTCGCCATGCACCGGTATGCAGGTGGGGTGAATCTGGGTGTAGCACGGGTTGGCAAAGCATGCGCCCCGCTTGTAGGCACGCCATGCTGCCGTTGTGTTGCTTCCCATCGCGTTGGTGGAGAGAAAAAAGACATTGCCATAGCCACCAGTTGCAATGATGACTGCATCTCCCACGTAGGACTTAATCTCACCGGTGATCATATTTCGGGCGGTAATGCCACGGGCTTTGCCGTCTACAATCACCAGATCGAGCATCTCCGTGCGCGAGAACATTTGCACCTTGCCAAGCCCTACCTGCCGCGAGAGGGCTTGGTATGCGCCAAGCAACAACTGCTGCCCTGTCTGCCCACGGGCATAGAAGGTACGCGATACCTGCGCCCCCCCAAAGGAGCGGTTGTCCAATAGTCCGCCATACTCGCGGGCAAATGGCACCCCCTGGGCGACACATTGGTCAATAATGTTGTTGCTCAATTGGGCAAGGCGATAGACGTTGGCTTCACGAGCACGGTAGTCTCCCCCCTTGACCGTATCGTAAAAAAGACGATACACACTATCGCCATCGTTGCGGTAGTTCTTTGCCGCATTGATCCCCCCCTGTGCCGCGATACTGTGGGCGCGGCGGGGGCTATCTTGGTAGCAGAAGTTGAGCACGTTGTAGCCTAGTTCGGCAAGGGAAGCGGCGGCTGATGCGCCTGCCAATCCGGTACCCACCACAATGAGGGTATACTTGCGCTTGTTGGCAGGGTTGATGAGCTTCATATCGAAGCGGTGTTTATCCCATATCTGCTCAATGGGATAATCAGGGATGTTTGATTCGAGGGTAACACTCATAAAGAACGGACCTCCAGACTATTTGACAAAGCCAATCAGCACAGATAACGGCATCGAGATATTGCCTATCACAATGAGTACGGCTATCAATGCAGCTACGGTTTTCCAAAATTCTTTCCAACGCCGGTTGTTCAAACCGAGAGTTTGAAAGAGGCTCCAACCGCCATGCCAGATATGCACCCCAAGCGGGATCATAGCTGCCGCATAGAGCAAGGCAACCACTGGCTGCTGAAAGGCGGTCACAACATTGTGATAGACCTCGCCGGGTTTAAATTGTGGATGCATACCAACGGTTAGGTGCAACACATGGATGACAATAAACATCCCGATGACGATACCACCGAGTCGCATCATCATAGCAAGTTGGGTAGCAACAGCTGCTTTTTTCTTGTCGTAGGGGCTAGAACGTGCGGCATTTGCCATGCCCCAAAGCTGAAATGCAGAGATGACATGCAGTACTACCGCGGTAAGCAGTACCAAGCGAAACATCCACAGAGCTTGCCCTTCAATGAGAATGGGATCACCAAGTACCCGTAGGTAATGGCCATAGTGATCGAGGTGCTCGCCACCGTCTGGCAAATAGAGCTTGAGATTGCCTATCATATGGATAAAGACAAACCCAACCATAATAAGCCCCGTTACCGCCATGATTACCTTCTTACCAATAGACGATTGATAAACCGCCAGTCCTCCTACCATACGAACACTCCTTTCGTGCTGTTTGCGCGTTTTGCTCTACTAACCACTAACCATTGTCCACTGCCATGTCTGTTGGTAAACCTGGCTACATATCCAGCTTGACCTTTGCCCCAAATTGCTTTTGTTCTTTGTCGGGGAAATAGGTAAGACAGGCAGAATCCAAAAGGTCAGGGTTGAGCGTGACGCTTTCCATATTGTAGCTGGCAATCGAGATCATCTGATCCAGAATGTCGCGGGGTTGACACATACGCATCGGACGGCTTTCTGGGACAAACCACTTGGCTACCAGATAGTCTAGCCCTTTGTCGTCATAGGGAACATTGCGTATCCTGCACATAATTTTCCAAATATCGCGCCATTGTTTTTCCGTAGGGTCAATTACTTCAAACTTAAACTTGATACGGCGCAGGAGCGCATCATCACCAATCTGGTTGGGGTCGAGGTTGGTCGAGAACATGGTGAGTTGGTCGAAGGGTATCTGCATCTTTTGCCCTGTCACAGTGGTGATGAAGTCATAGCCTTTTTCCAGCGGCACAATCCAGCGGTTGAGCAGGTAGAAGGGGTTGACTTTTTGGCGACCAAAGTCGTCAATCAGAAAGATGCCACAGTTGGCTTTCATCTGGAAGGGCCCTTCGTACATTTTTGACTTATCGTTGTAGATGAGGTCGAGGGCTTCGAGGGTAAGCTCACCCCCAACAATAACCACCGGGCGTTTAATGCATACCCAACGACGATCAAATTCCACACCTTCGGGAAGCGGCTCTTTGGGGATTTCATGCACGATGGAGTCGTACATCTTGATAAGAGCACCGTCTGCCTCAATGGTATAGGGGATGAAGATGGGATCACCAAGCAGGTTGGCAATACGCTCTGCAATGGTTGTCTTGCCATTGCCGGGGTAGCCAAAGAGCATCATGGATGTGCCAGAGTTTACTGCCGGTCCTACCATATTGAGAATAGATTCATCAATGATAAGGTTGGCAAAGGCTGTGCGAATACTCCGCCGCGTCACTTTGACATTCTTAATCGTCTGAGCTTTAACCGACTTAATCCACTCTTGCAACGAAACTGGCGCAGCATCTGCATAGGCTGTTTTGATCATCGCATCGTTGGCAAGCATATTGCCACGAGGGGTTAAGATGTACTCGTAGTTAATGTCTCCATATCCCCGCTGCCCCCCAATGTCCAGCACTTCTTGCTCACGAAGTTGGGCAAGAATGGGGTCAAGGATACCGTAGTTGAGTTTGATTACATTCGCCATCTCTGCCCCGGTACTACGCCCACGGGTGTAGACAATGCGTAAGAGTTGATCTGTAACAAACGACAGGTTTAGTCCGGTTTCTTCAAGGGTTGTGGGGACCGGGGGAACGAAGGTATTTTTCGCGGTAGGCATAGATTCTTCATCAGAGGGGGGGGGATCGCCGATTATTCGCAAGGAACGAATGTCTGTACCTTTTTGTCGCTCTTCACCAAGCAAGACTTCTAGGTCTTCTTTGTGAAACATCAGATGGAGCAGGGCATCATCATCTTGTTTTTTCTTGGCTTCTTCGATACATTCGTAGAGAGCTCGGGCTATAACAAATTTGACCCCATCTTGATAAATATGATGGCAATATTCACGCCCACGCACATAACAATCGCGTGGGTGTTCTGGTTGCGATTTCATCTCTTGGTATGATTGCTGATCAAGAAGATAGCGCATGGTAAACCTCCGGGAACTCTCCTACGTGGGGAAAGGGTAATACCCTACTACCGCCTGGGTCTCGTATTTTGCAAGGAGAGGTAGTGACTAGCTCGAATGCATGAAAAATAACCCAGTTCTATTATAGCATAAAGCAGAAGAGTCTGTGTCTTTTGCCGAGGGGGTATATCCCTCGTCATAGCAATGTTGCCCCCTCTCCCCCCTTTCAGGGGTAGGGCAAACAGGCAAATTCTCCCCTCTCCCCCTGCTCCCTCTCCCATAGGGCGAGGGGGGAACCACCTGCCCGATTCCCTTTCTCCCCCAGGGGACGCGGGTTAGGGGGGGAGGGGGGAAAGAGATGTTGCATGCAACGGTTCTACAACGAGCTCTACCCTCTCCCCCCTGCCCCCTCTCCCATAGGGCAAGGGGGGCGATTCCCTTTCTCCCCCAGGGGACGCAGGTTAGGGAGAGGGGGGAAAGAGATGAACATACAGAGCTTAGAGATCTGGCTCAGGTTCTGGGTATGTTGTCGGCTCAGGCTCAGGGTATGTTGTCGGCTCAGGTTCTGGCTCAGGTTCTGGCTCAGGTTCTGGCTCAGGTTCTGGCTCAGGTT
>CAYPHM010000120.1:0-14495 GCA_964410555.1 uncultured Chloroflexaceae bacterium
CCCCCTGCCCCCTCTCCCAGAGGGCGAGGGGGAGCCGATCATTCCCCTTCTCCCCGCGGTGGGGGAAGGGGCTAGGGGATGGGGGGATGCCGACTCCCTTCTCCCCGCGGTGGGACGCGGGGCTAGGGGATGGGGGGTTGCCCGGTGTGCGTTCCCCTGCTCCCCGCGATGGGACGCGGGGCTAGGGGATAGGGGCTTGCCCGTGAGACATTGGTTACTCTCCCCTAACCTACCCCTGTGAGGGTATGGGGAGCGGGTGGTTTCATCCTCATCTCCCCAACATACCTATTGGGGCATCAGCCAGATTGTCCCCTCTTCCGGGTCTTTCTCCGCGCTCCAGCCAACCCCATTTTCACCTTCCACCCGCCACCACGTATACCCATCTGCATCTATGGGACCAAGCAAAACCACAACCTCTTCCCCATCCAAGAACTGCGTGACGACCACGCCATCAAGCCCTGGCTCATCACGCGCACTCAGCTTTGCCCCCCCCACATTGGTAACGAGTGCGGTACCGCCCACATGCAACGGGAGTATTTCCTCAGTGGGGGAAGGCGTAGGCGTAGGGGAAGGCGAGGGAGTTGCAGTGGCAGAATCGGCAAGCGCAACCGCAGCTTCTGTTGTTTCTACCGCCGCCTCAGCTTCTGCCGTTTCTACCGCCGCCTCAACTTCTGCCGTTTCTGCCGCAACCGCAGCTTCTGCCGTTTCTGCCGCCGCCTCAGCTTCTGCCGTCTCAGTGTCAATTTCTGCCGTTGCCGTTATCAGCGCAGCAGCAGTCTTTGCCTTGTCCTCATCGCTCAATGGGAAGAAGGGCGTAAGCCACATCTCACCAGATTCAGGATCACCCTCGGCACACCAACCGGAACTCCCTGCATACTCCACTTGCCACCAGATATACCCATCGGCACGTACTGGACCATCAAGGATTGTCACCTCGCTGCCTTCAAGAAAGCCAACCTGATACTCAGCATCAACCCCTGGTTCGCTACGTCCTGTCAACTCCAACTGACCTATATTTGTTACCCGTGCCATACCACCAATGTACATATATGGCTCGCTCGGTGTTGGTGTCGGTGTCGGTGTCGAAGGGGTAGGCGTGGGTGAAGGGCTAGGACGTGGGGTGCTCGTCGGTTGGGTTGTTGAGCGGGTGCTTGTCGTGGGTTGAGCCGCCACCTGCAAAGGCTGTAGCCAAGTGAGCCCATCTGGGCTACTCTCCGCACACCAACCAATCCCCTCTTCCCCTTCTAATTGCCACCAAATATACCCGTCTGCCTCAACGGGACCATCCAAGATGGCTACTTGGGCATTCTCCGAAAAACTCGTTTCTATAGGGTGATCAAGCCCCGGATTGCTGCGTGCTCGCAGCGGCGAATCGCCAACATTGACAATCTGCGCCAACCCGCCCACTCGCATCGTGCTGGATGGAATGATGGCAGGGGTATTTTGGGATGAGGCATCTGTTGTTGTTGCTGAAGTCTGTATCACTGTGGATGTTGGAGGTTGTGTGGTATCTTCAGACTCCCCACTGGTATCAGTTTCAGATTGTCCTACCCCCATTGAGGGGGGAGGAGTGCCGTTTGTTGCAGTGCCACTATCGCCGTTGAACATTTGCAACACAGACCAACCACCCACTACAATTACCGCCACGATCAAAAAGGCTGCGACCAGCGGAAAAAGTCGCTTGCTCCACGCCCGATAGCTGCTCGCTAGGCTATGCGACCCACGGCGTGACTGATCATATCCCTGGCGATAATAGTAGTAATGTTGGTAATAAAACAGGTTTAAATCATCTTGCTCGGCATCACGGACACCGAGTTTATACATCTCATCGCTACTACTCATATATATGTATTACCACCTTACACGCATGATTTTATCTTCAATGTGCTACACATTTTTGACACACAAAATGAGCCGTCCTTGTGTATACAGGGTATCTCCTGCGTTGACAAAGCGTTGGGTTTGCCCTATCACAACCCAGGGAGATGGAACAAACAAATGGACCGACCTTTGTCTGTCACTCGCTCTTATTGTATCACATTCTTAGCATAGGGTTTACTTGCCTGGGGGATAGTAGGCAAAGAGATATGGCAAAGTCCAGATTGCTCCCATCCCTTGCCCCTCTGACAAGGGTAGGCAAGTTGTAGAGACGATGCATGCAATAGCACTACAACCTAACCTACCCTTGAAAGGTTGGGGGGAGTGGGTAAGAACGTGGGAACCAACCTACTTTCGCAGCACAATGTTCAAGACCTCATCCATAGAGACTACCGGTATCAACTCCAACTCCTGCTTAATCTTCTCTGGTAGGTCTGCAATGTCCTTTTTATTCTCTTTGGGCAGGATAAACTTTTTGATACCCGCCCGGTGTGCAGCCAGCGTCTTTTCTTTCAAGCCGCCAATTGGTAACACCTTGCCCCGCAGCGTCACCTCACCCGTCATTGCCACATCACGGCGCACAGGAGTTCCAGTCATAGCACTGATAAGGGCAGTAGTGAGCGTGATACCCGCCGAGGGACCATCTTTGGGGACTGCCCCTTCTGGCACATGGATATGAAAGACATGATCTTCAAAATAGGCAGGGTCTACCCCAAACTGCTCAGCGCGGGATCGGGCATAGGACATAGCCGTCTGAGCACTTTCTTTCATCACCTCACCCAGGTGTCCCGTAAGCTGCAAATTGCCCTTGCCCCGCATGGGCAACACCTCTATGCTGAGAATATCGCCCCCAGTGGGAGTCCATGCCACACCCGTTGCCACGCCAATTTCGTCATGCTCTTCCACTTGCCCATAGGAAAAGCGTTCCGGTCCCAAATAGGAAGCGACATCATCAGCATCTATAATGAAGGTCTTGGTCTGTTCCAGGGTCGCTTGGGCAGATTCTTGGTCTGAAGATTTGTGGACTTCACGCGCATCTCCCGACTTCTTTTTGCGGGTGGGGGGGGCTTCTTCGTGACTTACAGAGGTACTCATAGTGTGCATGGTTGGCATAGATGATGCTGAGAAGGTCATCACTACGTGCTCTTGCTCATTGGTTGAATCAACAGTTATGCTGCTGGCAATGATAGGATGATTTCTTGGCTTTGGTGGCTGCTTCGGCATAGGCTGCGGTTGATGCTCCTGTTTGGGTTGTTTCTGTTCCTCATCCTCGGTTTCCGTAGCAACCTTGCGGGCAACCTTGCGACACAGGCTTGCTATCTCGCGCTCCAGGTTTCTTACCCCAGCTTCACGGGTATACTGGCGCACCAGTTTGGTAATAGCCGCATCAGTAATCGTCAATTGTTCTGGCTTCAAACCGTGAAATTCACCTTGCTTCGGAATAAGGAACCCACGGGCAATACCGAGCTTTTCGTCTTCAGTATAGCCGCCAATCTCGATGATCTCCATACGGTCTCGCAACGGCGTAGGAATGGGGTCGAGCTGGTTTGCGGTAGCAATGAAGATAACCTTACTCAGATCATAGGGTATCTCTAGGTAGTGGTCACTAAAAGCGTTGTTTTGCTCAGGGTCGAGTACTTCCAGCAGGGCAGAGGTTGGATCACCACGAAAATCAACGCCTATCTTGTCTATTTCATCGAGCATATAGACAGGACACTTAGATTTTGCTGTCTTCATTGCCTGAATAATCCGCCCCGGCATAGCCCCAATATAGGTCCGTCGGTGTCCGCGAATTTCGGCTTCATCACGGGTGCCCCCCAGACTCGTGCGGGCAAATTTTCGCCCCAATGCCCGCGCAATAGATCGCCCCAGACTCGTCTTGCCCACACCAGGAGGTCCAACAAAGCACAAAATGGGGGAACGCATTTTGTTACCGGCGAGCTTGCGAACAGCGAGATATTCCAGGATACGCTCTTTGACCTTCTCTAGCCCGTAGTGATCATGATCCAGAATACGCTCAGACTCTAGCAAGCTAATACCCGGTAATTCTTCATCAATCCAGGGAAGATTCAGTATCCAGTCAAGATAGGTGCGGATAACACCGGCTTCGGGGCTATTCATCCCCTGATGCACCAACCGCTTGACTTCGTGAAGGGCTTGATCTTTAACGTAATCAGGGGCTTTGAGTTCGGCAATCTTGCGGCGCAGTTCATCAATGGGATCATCGCCATCTTCATCTTCGCCTAGCTCCCGGCGTATAACCCGTATCTGCTCACGCAGGAAATATTCGCGTTGGCTTTGGTCGAGCACCTCTTTGGTGTTGCGCTGGATTTTCTGGCGGAGACGCAGCAGCTCGATCCTTCGGGCGAGGATAAGATGGGTTTTGTGGAGCCGTTCGGCAGGGTCTAGCGTGTTGAGGACATCTACGCGATCATGAAACTCAAAGGCGGGGCTCCATGTAACGATGTCTGCCAAGTGACCGGGCCACTCGATGCGATGGACAAAGGCAACGGCTTCCTGGGAAACTTCTCCCAGGTGATCAACAAATTCATCCACCTGCTGCTTGACGGTCTCAATCATTGCCTGAATTTCCATACCGCCAACTTCGGCATCAATGAGCGGGGTACAACGCACCCGATAGAAAGGGGTATTTTGTACGGTATGGTGGACTTTTGCCCGCTGTAGCCCTTCTAGGATAATGCGTACTGTCCCGTCTGGGAGTTTGATAAACTCCATCAAGCGAGCAACCACACCAATAGGGGGCAGTTGTTGGGCATAATTCTGCTTATACCCGTCTATTTCATCTTCAGAGACAAAAATGAGCAGCACTTCATGATCTTCATCCCAAGCTTGCTCCATAGCCAGGTAGGATTTCCCCTGTGCTACTTGAAGCGGGACAGTCATGTGGGGCATAATGACCATTTCCCCCAAAACGACCAGCGGTAACTCGCGCTCGGTTGTTGATGAGCGTGGGAGAAAATCCGGGTTATGACGGAATGAATTTTCGTTCATTGATCTTCCTTAATCATCTCCAAACCACACAAGAAACCCTGAAGTATGGCAGGTTTCGCGCAAGCGTGGAGGTTGTACAAATCAGATTCTCTTTACTCTATAGTTCCAAAACCATAGCAATCTAGGGAAGTGTTTATGCGGCGAGCCGCAATGGGTGAACTATGCACCCGCTACTCCCTTGCGCGAACGCCTCAGGAGCTACTTTTCGGATAATGTTATACGCGCCATTGACATCAGCGTTTATATGTTGCCCATCAGCGGATCGAAACAACCCCCGATGCACCCGCTTGCCAACGTACTGCGCGTGACGGCAAACGGGTTCATTGTCGTTCAGTCAGTTGCATGGCCGTTCCCGGTTGCTTCAAGTTCGATAACCATTTTCTCGGTCTTGCGTTTGGCTCTTCGCTGCCCATACAACCGCACACAAAAGGAATACAACAATGTCTATTCAACACCCTTGCTTAGAGACATGTACCAGTTTCCTGCTGTTCGAGTACCCGACTCATGCCGTGTAGCGTGGTGTCGAGTAGGTGGAGCAAAATGGTAATATCCTCATGGTGCATATGGGAAAGGGCATAGGCTATCTGGGCACGGCGTACTTGTTTAATCTCTGTAATCATATCATGTCCCTGTTGGGTAAGCACGACCATAACTTGCCGACGGTCTCGCTCGTGCCGAGTACGAACCACCAGGTGCTTGCCCATCAACCGATCTACGATGCCGGTGAGTGATGCGGCTGATTGGTGGGTCGCTTCTGCTAAGTCAGACATTCTGCATGCTCCAGAAAGACGCTTGAGATAGAGCAGAGTATAAAATTGTGGAAGGGTAAGACAATACCGTTTATCTTCGAGAAGTTGGCTAAATTGGCGTTGCCCAAGCCAGCTAATCTGCATAATAATGTGTTCTATCTGTTCTAGGGGGGTATCACTCTCAGAGGCTTCACTGGTTTCTATTCGCGTTGCTTGCTCTTGACGATTCATCTTTAGCCCACCTCCAAAGATAGCAGTCCATTGCTGCCCCCCCCCACGCCTGTTCGTATATTGCTACTTACTTTCCTCTATTGATATTCAATGCTATGAAGTATATCATGGGTATAGCTTCATGTCAATGCATAGGGAGATGGGGGGTGACAAATGCTTTTTTCTTGTCATAAAAAGATGTATAGCCCCCGCTTTTCCCCCCGCTCCCCCCCGCTCCCCTGCCCCTCGTCCCACCACGCACCCCCCATCCCCTAGCCCCTTCCCCCACCGTGGGGAGAAGGGGAACCGGGCAGGTGCTCCTCCCCCTCGCCCTTTATGAGAGCGGGGGCAGGGGGCAAAATTTGGACATTGCTATGACCTATGACAACCCGGTTATGCTTAGGGGGAGTTATGCGGTATACTGGTATGGTACAATCACGCCAACATCACAAAGTACGGTTAGCATACGCTGGAGAGTAGAGGAATTTATGAAAACGATACAAAACCTAAAAGATACCCTAGCCCGTATTGATGGCAAAGGGTATAAGGCATATAAGGACATCGAAGGGATGTACGATTTTGATAGCTACATGCTTGCCATTGACCATGTACAAGGCGACCCCTTTGCCGCCCCGTCAAAAATCCGCGTGCGTTTGCCGCAACATATGGCTCACATCCCATCCCCCCTCTTCAATACCCCGGTGCGTTGTATTGCGTTGCAAGATTACCTCTCCCGCTTGACAAGACAAGCTATTTATGATACAGCACAAGGGAGGCGTGGTATGGGCAAGAGTGGGCTTATCTCCATAGATGCCGGCGACCAGGAAGTTCTACAACGAACTGCTGTTGTGATCAAGCCTCAATGGGTAGAAGCTCGACTCCAGGTGGGGCTACCTGCATCAGGACGCACCATCTTGGGACGACAAGCTCAAGCGATGTTTTGTGAAGAACTCCCCAAGATTGTAGATTATAGCCTGCGTTGGCACAATTTGCCCCAGGAAGAGGGCGAGGAATTTGTGGCATGTATAGAAAATCAAGCGTTTATGCGAGCACAGCTTGACAGACTGGGCATTGTGGCATTCATTGCAGATGGTTCCATTCTCCCCCGTGAGAGCGGGGCAAGTGATCGTCCGCTTTCCAAAGATGCCATCCCTTTTGATAGCCCTGAATCCCTGCGCGTGACGCTCTCATTGGCAAACCCCCTTTCGCAACGTCCATGCAAAAATAGCATCTCTGGTATGGGTATCCCAAAGGGGGTCACGCTCATTGTAGGGGGGGGCTATCATGGCAAATCTACCCTGCTGCATGCGCTAGAGCGCAGCGTCTATCCCCACATTCCAGGTGATGGACGAGAGTACATCGTCACATCCCGCGATTCGGTCAAGATACGTGCCGAAGATGGGCGGCGGGTTGAAAAGGTCAACATTAGCCCATTCATCAACAACCTGCCGTATGAACGGAGTACCACGGCGTTTTCTAGCGATGATGCCAGTGGGAGCACGAGTCAGGCAACCAACATTGTGGAAGCCCTAGAAGTTGGCGCACAGGTATTGCTCGTAGATGAGGACACCTCCGCGACCAACTTCATGGTGCGTGATGCACGAATGCAAGCCCTGGTACACAAAGATCACGAACCCATCACGCCCTTCTTGGAGCGGGTACGGGGTCTCTATGACGATATGGGGGTCTCTACGGTGCTCGTGATGGGCGGGTCTGGTGATTACTTTGACTATGCAGACACCGTGATTATGATGCGTGACTATCTGCCCTATGATGTGACCACTGAGGCAAAGCAGATAGCCCAAGACTACCCCACCCATCGGGCAGATGAAACGTCTGCTCCATTGCATCATATCACCGAACGCATCCCATTGGCAGAAAGTTTCGACCCATCCCGCGGTAAGCGTGAGGTGAAGATAGATGCCAAAGCCCGCGATCTTATCCTCTTTGGCACGGAGCCAATAGAGCTACGCTGTGTGGAACAGCTCGCCGATCTCAGCCAAACTCGTGCTATCGGCTATGCCATACACCTTGCTGCCGAACGACTGATGGATGGCCAGGCAACGTTACGCGAGATTGTCTCTATGATAGAGCAGTTCTTTGATGAGCATGGGTTAGATTCGCTCGATCCATTCCATCGTGGCGAGCACCACCCCGGTAATTTTGCCCGTCCACGCTCATATGAGCTAGCAGCGGCAATCAACCGTATGCGAACCTTACGTATGAGTCAACGAATTATAGATTAGGAGAAGCGAAAGCATGACAGAAGAGACACAAAAACCAACCACACCAACGGAGGAGACGACCCCAACGGAGGAGCAGCCACAAACCGAAGAGTCGGCTCAAAAAGTAGCCCCACCAATAAACAAGGGGGGACCGCCTCCAGAGGGTATGACGATACCTGCTCCAAAGCCAGAAGAACGACCAGAGCCGGGGAAACTCGTGTTTCCCGAACGGTTGCTAGAACGGATTCGGACCGCAGAGCATGTGATGGTATTGACGGGTGCCGGGGCTTCAGCCGAGAGTGGTATCCCCACGTTTCGTGATGCCCAAACGGGTCTCTGGTCAGAGTATGACCCGCAAGAACTGGCTACTCCCCAGGCTTTTGAAAAAGACCCCAAAAAGGTTTGGGAATGGTACGCTTGGCGGCGTAAACTCGTCAGTGAAGCTCAGCCAAACCCTACCCACTATGCACTGGTAGAAATAGAACAACGAGTTCCCAAATTTACGTTGGTGACGCAAAATGTAGATGGACTTCATCAGCGGGCAGGGAGCGTCAATGTGATTGAATTTCACGGTAATTTGTTTCGGGTCAAACGGGCTACAGATGGGGTCATTGTTGATGAGTGGGACGAGGATGGCGAACTCCCCCCACGCTGCCCAGAAACTGGCAGTCTGCTGCGTCCAGATGTCGTGTGGTTTGGCGAGGAACTGTCCCAAAAGAATGTTGAAGAAGCCATCCACATTTCAGAAATCTGTGATGTCTTCTTTTACATTGGCTCTTCGGACAAGGTATATCCAGCGGTAAGGTTGCCGATGAATGCGATAGAATCCGGGGCAGCATTCATTGTGATCAACACAGAGACCAATGACACAGTTTTCTTTCCCGATTGGTTTTACTTTCGTGGAAAAGCCGGGGAAGTGTTACCGGCAATGGTGAGGGCTGCGTGGCCAACCGATGAATCCCAAGCAGAGTCCGCGGGGGAAGCAACCGCTCAAGCTGTGCCTGAACCAGAGCAGGAGGGATAGGTCTTGTTGTAATAAGTTGTTCTAACCAGAGTTTTGCGATATGAGCGATACACCCGACATACGGCGGCGCATAGCCAACTTGCGCGATGACATCAACGACCATAACTATCGATACTATACCCTCGATGCGCCTATCATTAGTGATGCAGACTACGATGCGCTTATGCGCGAATTGCGCGACCTTGAAGCAGCACATCCGGGGCTCGTCACCCCCGACTCCCCCACGCAGCAGGTGGGAGCTCCGCCGGCGCAGCACTTTGGTAAGGTACGCCATGCCTACCCGATGCTCTCGCTGGCAAATGCGTTTGATGAAGGGGATTTGCATGCATGGCATCAGCGGGTGGTCAAGCTCCTGGGAGATGAAGTGTCCCACTCGTTGTCGTATGTCGTAGAACCAAAGATAGATGGTCTGGCGGTAGCCTTGACCTACCAGCAGGGCAGGCTCATTCGCGGGGCGACCCGTGGCAATGGCGAGATAGGCGAGGACATTACCGCCAACCTGCTGCACATCCCCACCATCCCCCATACGCTCGCGGGGGGGGGGGGCTCTACACCATCTGCTCATCTAGCTCCTGTCGCCCTATTTGCTACCGATTCGCCCCCCATAGCCGAGGAGATCGAGGTGCGCGGCGAGGTCTACATCCGGCTTGATGACTTTGAGCAGTTGAATGAACGGCTCAGTGCTGCGGGGGAGCGGGTGGCAGCCAACCCCCGCAATGCAGCCTCCGGGTCACTGCGCCAGAAAGACGCAACGGTCACGGCACAGCGTCCATTGCGCTTCTTTGCCTATGGGCTAGGTGATGCTACTGCGCTCAACCTACAAACGCAATGGGACATCCTCCAGTTTTTGCGCCAGCAGGGGTTTGTGGTTAATGAGGATATACGCCGCTTTACTGCCTTTGCCGAGGTAATCGCCTATGGCAAAACGTGGATGGAGCAGCGCGACACCTTACCCTATGAGGCAGACGGTGTGGTTATCAAGGTAGACAACCTGCGTCTGCAAGCCGAGCTAGGCGTGGTGGGGCGTGACCCCCGTTGGGCTATCGCCTACAAATTCCCTGCCCGTGAAGCCATCAGCCAAGTGCTTGACATCAGCGTCAATGTGGGACGCACGGGGGTGATTACGCCCAATGCCGAGCTTGCGCCAGTAGAATTGAGTGGCGTTACCGTTCGCAATGCCAGTTTGCACAATGCCGATTACATCGAGCAGCGCGATATTCGCGTAGGGGATTTTGTGACGGTCAAGCGGGCAGGCGATGTTATCCCCTACGTGATTGGTCCCGTAGAAGAACGCCGGGAGGGCAGCGAGCTACCGTTTACCTTTCCCTCGCATTGCCCCGCCTGTGGGACAGGGCTTGTGCGTGAAGAGGGAGAGGTGGCATGGCGTTGCCCCAACAGTACCGGTTGTCCTGCCCAATTGGTGCGGCGGGTTGAGCACTTTGTCAGTCGAACGGCAATGGATATTGTCGGCATTGGCGAGCGACAAGCAGCGTTGTTTGTCAAGCAGGGCTTGATAGCTGATGTGGCTGATCTCTACTCCCTCACGGCAGACCATTTCGCGGGTATGGAAGGGTACGGTACAAAGCATATTGCCAATCTGCTTGCGGCTATTGAGCAGTCCAAGCAGCAGCCGCTAGACCGCGTGATTGTTGGGCTAGGTATCCCAACGATAGGCCCGGTTGCGGCACAGCAGTTGGCGCAGCACTTTGGCAGCATGGATGCCCTGATGGTTGCTACACAGGAGCAGATCGAAGCCTTAGATGGGATTGGCCCCGTAGTTGCAGCTAATGTGGTGACGTTCTTCGCACGGGAGGAAACCCGTACAACGATAGAGAAACTCCGGACGGCGGGTATCACTATGCAAGCAGAAACTAAACCACAGCCTCGCAAAGCGACAGTAGCGGGGATGACCTTTGTGCTTACCGGTACGCTCCCAACGCTCACTCGTGAACAGGCAAGCCAGCAGATACAGGCACACGGTGGCAGGGTGACAGGCAGTATAACGAAAAAGACCAGCTATGTGGTAGCGGGGGATAAGCCCGGCAGCAAGCTGACCAAAGCCCAATCGTTGGGTATCCCGGTGTTGGATGAGGCGGGTTTTTTGGAGTTGCTTGGGGAGCAGCGGCAGGGAGAGTTGCTATAAGACGGGTTTACAGAAATAGCCCGTAAAGCCCAGGGGCTTTAGCCCTGGGATATACGGGCTTTCTCCGCTTCAGCCGCTTTAGCTGTTGCAAGAACTGATGTGTTGTGATACACTTGGTACAGCAGTGTCCGGTCTGTGGTCTTGAGATAGAACGAGACCTCAACGCCGCGATAACCATGCTGGCTGTGGGGCTACACAGCTTGGGTTTCGACCCGAGAAGCCCAACCCTTTAGGATTGGGAGTAGTCACAACACCGTACAGTGACCCGTTCTCCCTACTCCCGCTCCCATAAAGAGCGAGGGGGGGAAGAACTCCTCCCCTCGGTGGGGGAAGGGCAGGGGATGGAAGGCTGTCCGGTGAGACGTTGTAGGCAACATCTCTACAACCTGACCTTACCCCTGAAAGTCCCCCCTAGTCCCCGCTCCCGTTCCCATGTTGGGGAGAAGGGGAATACCGACAAAGATCAATAATTCCCCGTTGCCTGGAGTTCTGCTGTAGTTAGGTCTTCCACATGCAGCAGTTTCCCCAATGCTGCTGCCCGCTGCACCGACTCGTTAATATCCTTGAGTTCAATTTCTGCCAGGGTGAGTTCAAAATGTAGGGATGGATCACGATCAGCGTGTTGGGCTATCAATGTTTCAATTTCTTGGCGCACCTCTGACCACTGTTCAAGCCATGGTTTTAGTTTACTCTGTTCCCCCATAATCGTTCCTCCTTATACCATACTTTCCATATCTTTAGGCTTTGGAGAGAGGGCTACACAATGGATGAAGACAATGCTGGACTTCACCCTCTCTGGTTCCGTCACACGAGCACGTTTTGGGCAGCAGAATCGGGGAGAAACCCCGATCTGCGCCATGCTATTCCTCTATTCAGTCTAGCCAGCGATGTTACTCTTCGGGGGGTAATGATGTGGCTATATCATAGAAGATAACCTGTACATCTAACCCCTCATTGGTCAATAATTCCAGAGTAACTTCCCGTGTTGCATCCTTGATTTGATTCTCAAATTCGGCAGCAGCATAGGCGCGAACAGTAGCCTCTTCATCAGACTGTCGCAGCACCCGGATAACTGCATCTGGGCTGACTGCCGTAACACGATTGGTTACATCGGTAATAGCTTGTTCAAGCGACATTGGTTCTCCTCCAAACAGTATCTACTAAATAATGGCAAAGCAGCATAGACATTCCAAATCCTTGCTACAGTTGCTGCTTTCTCGGATAGCAACCTCTTCTTTATCAATTGTACCGTCACTCTGCATTTCTGTCATCTTTTTCTCGATTTTTGCTCTTGCCGCTTGGGAGAAGCGGTGATGCTTGTTCTGTATACTCCTGCGACTCCTCACCGGCAAGGGCTTGGGGGTCAGTGGGGAGGGCTTCTTCCTTTCTCCCCTGCGTCCCCAATGCTGTTGGGGGTGACGGTGTAGCTGCCGGTTGTTCCCCAACACCGCGCTGTTCCCGCCACGCCAACCGCTCCCGCACCTGCGCTTCAAACCCCCGACCCACCGGGTCGTAATAGATGGTGCCTTCTAATGCCGGTGGCAAGTGGGCTTGGTCTGAGCGACCTGCTGGCAAATCGTGGGCATATGCATACCCCTTGCCATAGCCTAATTCTTGCATCAGTGATGTTGCCGCATTGCGGAGATGCAACGGTACAGGCTCATTGCGGGTTTGCTGGACATCCTTGAGTGCAGCACCATAGCCCCGATAGATCGCGTTGCTCTTGGGGGCTTGGCAAAGGTAAACAACTGCCTCTGCCAATGCGAGATCGCCTTCTGGCTGTCCCAGAAAGTGGACCGCCTGTTGTGCCGCCATGGTCAAGGGCAACGCATGGGGGTCTGCCAGACCAACGTCTTCTATAGCTATCCGCACCACCCGCCGCGCAATGTAGAGCGGGTCTTCGCCCCCTTCCAGCATCCGTGCCAACCAATAGAGTGCCCCATCGGGGTCACTATCCCGAACACTTTTATGCAGTGCTGAAGTGGCATTATAGTGCAATTCGCCATGTTTGTCATAGCGGGTAGCCCGACTTTGCAACGCATCGCGTATATCGTCTATCGTGATAAGTCGCTTGTCGCCAAGCGATGGGGATTTAGCTAACACGGCACTTTCCAGCGCATTGAGGGCTACCCGTGCATCGCCGTTTGCCCTATTGAGGAGGAAATGGCGGGCATCTGTTGCCAATACTACGTTGAGATTGCCCAACCCCACTTGGGTATCTGCCAACGCACGATCTACCAGTATGCCAATATGCTCGTCTTCCAACGAGTTGAGGGCAAACACCCGGCAACGCGAGAGCAAAGCTCTATTGACTTCAAAAGAGGGGTTTTCTGTTGTCGCCCCTATCAGAATGATAGTCCCATCTTCGACGTAAGGCAAGGCGGCATCCTGTTGGTTTTTGTTGAAGCGGTGGATTTCATCGAGGAAAAGGATCGTGCGCTTTTCCAGCATACCAAGACGATCCTGCGCCTCTTTGATGACGTGGCGCAGGTCAGTTACGCTGGCAGAAACTGCGCTCAATTGCTCATAATGGGCTGAGGTAACATTGGCAATAACCGAGGCGAGGGTAGTTTTGCCACAGCCGGGCGGTCCCCACAGGATGATGGAGAAGAGGTTGTCTTGTTGGATAGCTCGTTTGAGCAGGTGTCCATCCCCGACAATATGCTCTTGTCCAACAAAGTGCTCAAGCGATGTTGCTCGCATACGGGTCGCTAATGGAGCGTTGTGCTGCAAGAGGGCTTCACGCTGCATATCAAACATATTGGAAGAGTGCTTGGACATAGTGTGGGTTTTGCCCATTTCCTACAAACCTTTAATGTCGTTGCTATTGTGCCACTCCGCACACGCTAAAGCATGGCGGTTTCTTGTGTGCGCTTCCCAAGGGAGTCCGCAGAACTAGCCAATTGCCCCGTGTCCAGGGGACTATGCATGCTTCGCATCCGCTTACCGCCAAAGCGACAGCCGGTCTCCGATACGTGAGCCAAGTCGCTCAAACGTTATCGGTTTTACCGAGATGAAGATTCGCAGATGGACCCCGATACCGATATGTTGGTAAGGTCCTTTCCCAAACCCGGAATATCGCTCGTTTGCCACAACGGGACTGGGGTTTGTGGGAGGGAAAACCTGGAAAGTAGTATACCACAAAAAAGAGGAACGTTCGCTATCTCTCCCCCCCTGCCCCTTCCCCTACCGCGCATCCCCCCATCCCCTGCCCCTTTCCCTACCGCGCATCCCCCCATCCCCTAGCCCCTACC
>CAYPHM010000121.1:0-14366 GCA_964410555.1 uncultured Chloroflexaceae bacterium
GGGGGCTGCCGACTCCCTTCTCCCCTCGGTGGGGGAAGGGGCTAGGGGATGGGGGCAGACTGAAGGGGAAAGGGCTAGGGGATGGGGGGAGAGAGATTTTTACACAACACGGAGAAATTGTCTATGGGCAAGCATGATGACGATGCCCAGGGTTGCTGCACTCATACTGAGCAGACTGCCCCAAGTGAAGGGTTCTGGAGCTACTCCCCGCAACATAAGGTCTTGTAACCCAATAATGCAATGGGTCAAGGGGAGCAGATAGCTGACCATGCGAAAGGTCTGGGAGAAGTATTCAAGCGGCAGCAGAAGCCCACTAAAGAAGATGGAGAGCAACAGGGCAAGCATAGAAAATTGCACCGCTTGGTTGTCGGAGCGGGCTATGGTAGAGATGAAAAAGCCAATGCCAAGCGTTGCCAGCAGGAAGAGGAAGATGACCCCGGCGGCATCTGCTACCCTGCCAAAAAATGGCACCCCAAGGACCCCGGTTATGAGTAGCAGCAGCACGACAGCAATACTGCCAATCAAGATGATATAGCTGAGGTATTTTCCTATCAGGATTTGCAGCATGGAGACGGGAGTCACGCGATAGTGTTCAAATGCGCCAGTTTCGCGCTCGCGTACCAGCGACAGTGCGCCAAGCATAATCGCTATGTGTTGGAGAATAAGCGCAAACACCCCTGGCGCATAGTAGCTCATAAAGTTCAGCGAATCCCCTTGCAAATTCTCGTGCGAGTGTTGCAAAGGGGAGATGATGACTTCCGGTGGGACAGTCGTCCAAGTTGTTACCTCTTCCTCAATCGTTGAGATACGGTCACGGGTGGCGATAATGTGTAACGCCTGTTCATCGAGGGTGTCATTATTGAGGGCTTTTTCTATGGTGATGAGGTCTTGGCGCAGGAGACGCAAATTTTGGCGGATTTGGGCTATATTACTCTCGCGTGGGTTGAGCAACAGGAGCGGGAATGGGTTGGTGATCAACATGTCAATCGAGTAGCGCAGTTCTGCCAGCAGGTCTTGCATATTCGCTCGCTGTGCTGAGGTGATGCCCGATTGTATCTGCTCCAAGTTGAGGCGCACGTCAACCAGCAGGTTGCGGGTGTTGTCTGCCTCCTGTTGGGCATAGCGGGTGGCATGCAGCAGCAGGGCGCGGTTGATTTCGTTGACTTGAGCATAGGCAAGATACCGTATCCCTTGCTCATTGAAAGGGTTAATCTCGTTGTAGGTGAAGGTGATAGGCGAGCGTGACCCGTGGCGGATGCGGTCTTGAATATCCTCTGGAACCGTCACAACCACATCTATCTCACCGCGGTTCAGTTGGGCGCGAGCTTCTGTGGCATCATCGCGTATCGCTACCAGGTTAAAATTGGTCAGGAAGGCATATTCTAGCTCTTCAATTGGTACATATTCGCGTATTTCATCAGGAATAACCAACACTGTCTTCCAACGTGGGGGGGTGCTTTGGTAGCCCATGCCAAAAAGCACCAGGATAATCAGTGGTCCCAAGATGAGACTAAGGATAAGCCGGGGTTGACGGTAGATTTCTTTTACCTCTTTGAAGAAAAACGAGAAGGTTCGTATAAGAAAGACATTGAAAGTGGATGTCCATTGGCGCGGCTTATTCATAAAGCGGTTCCTGTCGCATCAACGTGATGAAAATTTCATCAAAGGGTGGTTGGTACTCTTCAATTTGGAGAATATGAATGGAGGGGTGTTCCCGAAAAATGTTGATGAGCACCGGTATGGTCGTGCTGGCATCTTCCGTATGCACATGCAGTAAGCCCGGTTCATCGGCAAGCATTCGCACCCGCGTAATCATTGGGTGTTCTTTCAAGATAGCCCCGGCTTCGTTGACATGCTCTTCCTCTACGACCAGCCGGATAATCTCCCCCCCTAGCGCACGAGTGCGTAGCCCATCGGGGGTGTCCAGATAGCGCATACTGCCGTTTTGCATCATCCCTACCTTATCACAGTAGGCTACCTCACCAATGTATTGGGTGGTGACAAATATCGTGTAGCCGCTATCGCGCAGTTGTTGGAAATGTTCCCAAAACTTGTTACGGAGCAGTGGGTCTATCCCGACTGTTGGTTCATCAGCAAAGAGCAAGTTGGGGCGATGTACCAATGCACACGCCAACCCCAAGCGGCGTTGCATCCCACCGGAGAGGTGGCGGCTCAACCGGTTTCGTGCATCGACAAGTTCCACAAACGCGAGGATTTCTTCCAGGCGATTGCGCCGTTTGAACCAGGGCATGCCGTAGAGCGAAGCCGAAAACATCAGGTTTTCCCAAGTAGTCAGGTTGTCGTGGGGGACAAACTGCTGCGGCATATAGCCGATACGTTGGCGGTCTGTTGCAGACCACGTATCCGGGGATGACCCGAGTACGGTAAGGTTGCCGCGGTCTGGTGAGTAGATGCCGGTGAGCAACCGCACGGTAGTCGTTTTGCCACAACCGCTAGGCCCTATCAACCCAAAGATCGTCCCTGGCTCAACATGAAAGGTCAAGTCAAATACGCCGGTCTTTGGACTGAACGTTAGATAGACATGGCTACTGGCAATAGCAAACGGCTGATTACTCATAAATCATCCTCTATATCAGTCAAAGCACGGTGCAATTGCTCAAGGTAATCATGGACTCGCGTTTCCCGAAGCGGTATTGCAATGGGGATGTTGGTATTAAGGGCAACTGTTGTGCTTACTGGTATGGTCTCGTTGATATTCACCGGGACAGTTGCGTTGATGGGGATGTCCATATCTAGTGGTACAGCAAAGGGTTGCCCTGCCACCCGTACCGTCACCTCTTTTTGTATGGAGACGGTGGTATCTACCGGGACAATAAACGTTTCCTCTATCGGGATGTTTGCATAGATAGGGATGTTTTGTGAGATAGGTAATTCTATGGTGATAACCTCTTCCTGGGCGATCCGTACCTGTTCTGCTAGGTTGCCTACCTGTTCGTGTGCCATCTTGCGGACTTGATACAGGGTAAAGAGTGTCCAAGCATGCAATCCAAGAGATAAAAAGAGCAAAAACAAGAGGACACTCGTGGTCAAGCATTGAAAATACCGCGATAGGTTCGGATTGGCATTTGTGGGTTGTTGTGGTGCTGGTTGCATAGCGATAGTTAGGTCCTTTCTGCTATGTTATGGTAAAAGTTTCCCTGGGTTGAGCAGGTTGTGGGGGTCTAGCCCGGCTTTGACTGCACGATGCAATGCCAGGGTAGGCGCGGCTATGGCAGCCGGCATAAAGGGACGCTTGAGTGTGCCAATGCCATGCTCGCCGGAGAGCGTCCCTCCCACATCCAATGCCACCGCAAAGATAGCCTCTGCTGCCCGCCATGCTCGCCGGGTTTGCTCTGGGTCGCGGGCGTGAAAGAGAATATTTGGATGCAAATTGCCATCCCCCGCATGCCCAAAGATGGGGATAAGCAACTCTTCTGCTGTGGCTATCGCCTTAATACGTTGGACAGTTTCGGCTATACGTGGGATAGGGACGACAATATCCTCACCGAGTTTGTTTGGCACAATATGCGCTAGTGCCGGACCAATCGAGCGGCGAGCTTTCCACAGGGTCGCCTCCTCCGCAGGGGTAGATGCGGTCTGGATACTGCGTACTCCCCCCCGCTGCAGGGCTTCTTCCAGGTAGGCTATCTCCCAGTCAACCTGGGCAACCGTGCCGTCTGATTGGAGCAGCAGCATAGCCCCGACATCGCGGGGTAATCCTAAGTGGAGCGAGTCTTCAATCACCTGGATAGTCGTATCATCAAGCAGTTCTAGTGCCGCCGGGATAACGCCGTCAGCGATGATGTGTTGCACAGTTGTGCAAGCATCCTCAAGGTGGGCAAAGAACGCCAATGTTGTGCGATGTGCTGGCGGCATTGGCACAAGACGCAGCGTTGCCTCGATGATGACTGCCAGCGTACCTTCAGAGCCAATGAGCAGGTGCATCAATCCGGCATCCCCCGCCTGCCCCACGATACCATCGTTAAGCTGCACCACTTGCCCATTAGCCAAGACTGCCGTCAATCCCAAGACGTAATCTGCTGTCACCCCATACTTGAGACAACGCGGACCGCCAGCATTGCACCCAATATTGCCGCCTATGGTAGATACCGCTTGACTGGATGGGTCAGGGGGATAGAAGAGGTTATATTGTTGCGCTGCCCGTTGGATGTCGGCGGTAATTGCCCCCGCTTGCACACGGGCGACCATCTGGTGGGGGTCTATCTCGATGTCGCGCATACGGGTGAGCGACAGGATGATACAGCCCGGTGTGGGGGTTGCACCACCAGCTAACCCGCTGCCTGCGCCGCGTGTGACGATGGGGGTTTGGTGTTGGTTGGCATCCTGCACAATAGCCCTAACCTGAGCGGTTGTGGACGGGAGCATAACGGCAGATGGCAGCCCGGCTGGTTTGGCAATAGATGCATCCGTTTCATAGCACACCAGGTCGTCTGGGTGAGTCAGGATGTGGGGAGTATCTAGGGGCATGGTAACGTCCCATTTGCCCCCCGCTCCCATCCCATGGCGAGGGGGAGTTGCGCGGTGTTCGTTCTTCTTCTCCCCGTGGTGGGGGAAGGGGTAGGGGGATTGCCCGGAATACTCCGCTCCCCCTGCTCCCGCTCCCATAGAGGGAAATGGAGAGACGGCAGCGTCTCTCCATTTCCCTTCTCCCCGTGGTGGGGGAAGGGGTAGGGGGATTGCCCGGAGAGACGCAGCATATGGAGGCGGTTCTTGCGTCCATTCCGTTGCCCACCTAGCCCCCATACTGGCGGCAGTGTGAGCAAGCAGCGTTGCTGCCAACTGCTGCTCGGTTGTCGTTATAGGGTAGGTTGCTTGGGGCAGCAAATCAAGCTGCACCAACCCCGTACCCAGGTCGCCCCAACCGTGTAATGTTAGGTGATAGCGTTGAGCTATAGCGTACATCTGTTCAAGGCATGCGGCAAGGTAGGATTGGGGCAGGTGCATGCTGAGCATGGGGGGAGGGTTGACGAGGTTGTACCAGTGTTGCCAGTGGGCAGTGGGGGCAGCAGTATGACTCGTGCTGATCTCTCGCAGCGTGAGATCGTGCTGTGCTGCTAGGTTTGTCACCTGGGCAATATGCTGCTCCATATCGTGTGGTTGTCCTTCAAGCTCAACCAACAACATAATTTCCCCTCCCCCTTGTATTGTGAAGGGAAGCGCACTGATGGGCAGAAAGCTCTGGCGAAGCAGCGTGGTATACTGGCATGCTACGGTAAGGGAGTGGGCAGTTAGGAGCAGCGTTGTGCGTATCGCTGGCAAAGGGCGCAGGTTGAGCGTCACATCTTCCACACGAGCATGGGCAGCATCAGGAATGTAGGCATGCAGTGTGTGGTTGAGTAGCGCGTGGGTCAGGCGATAGCCGGTAGCCCGCTTGAGCGTTGGTCCGCCGAGCGTGTGGGATGTGGCAGTGGCAATATCAGTGTCAGTGTACAGGGTAGCAGAGCGGATATAGCGCGATATAGTGCCATAGCGCAGCATACGCCAGCCCCCCACATTGCGAGCGATTGCTTCTGCCAGCGTTACCTCTGGTGCCAGTGGCACGATAGGAAGACAGCGGCGGTGTTCTAGCAAAAGCTCATTGAGATGCGCTACGGTAAGCATAGCACTGGCGGTCACAAGGGGGGTACCGGGGTGTAGAACGATTATAGGATCGGCTGTTTGTTCACTCCTCATATACAGGTAGTATAGATTACCTTGAAACTACTTGCAAGGTTTGGTTTGTTGTGGTAGAATATCTCTGTTGACGAGAGTCAGCTTTTTTTTATTGTGTTTGTTTACACGGACGATAACAAACATGCTGCGCCGACTTAGCTCAATTGGCAGAGCAGCTGTTTTGTAAACAGCAGGTTCAGGGTTCGAGTCCCTGAGTCGGCTCCATAGGTGGGTCGGTACCGAAGCGGTCAAACGGGGCGGTCTGTAAAATCGCTGGCTCAGCCTTCACTGGTTCGAATCCAGTCCGGCCCACCAAAGCTCTTCTTTGGTTACAAATAGACGATTATCGGTTTTTTTCGTACGGTGCCCACGTAGCTCAGTTGGTAGAGCGCCATCTTGGTAAGATGGAGGTTCACGGGTTCGATCCCCGTCGTGGGCTCCAGATTTTTTTGTCAGATACGGCATATTCCGTTTAAGGAGATTTGGGATATATGGGTAAACAGAAGTTTGAGCGTACCAAACCGCACGTAAATGTTGGTACGATTGGTCACGTAGACCACGGCAAAACAACGCTGACGGCTGCCATTACAAAGGTCTTGGGGATGAAGGGTGCTGCCCAATTTATGGCGTATGACCAGATTGATAACGCCCCGGAAGAACGCCAGCGTGGTATTACTATCGCTATTCGGCACGTAGAGTATCAGACAGACACCCGCCACTATGCCCACGTTGACTGCCCTGGTCACGCGGACTATATCAAGAATATGATTACCGGCGCAGCGCAGATGGACGGGGCAATTCTTGTGGTTTCTGCTCCTGATGGTCCCATGCCGCAGACTCGTGAGCACATTCTGCTTGCCTATCAGGTAGAAGTGCCGGCTATTGCGGTGTATTTGAACAAAACGGACCAGATGGATGACGAAGAGTTGCTCGAACTCGTTGAAATGGAATTGCGCGAGCTGCTTTCTGAATACAAGTTCCCCGGTGATGATATTCCTATTATTCGCGGGAGTGCCCTGGCAGCATTGGAAAGCGATAGTACCGACATCACCGCTCCTGAGTATCAGAGCATTCTTCAGTTGATGGATGCGGTAGATAGCTATATTCCCACGCCAGAACGTGATCTTGATAAACCCTTCCTGATGCCCATTGAAGACGTGTTTGGTATCAAAGGTCGCGGTACCGTTGTGACTGGGCGGGTTGAGCGTGGTCGCGTCAAAGTCGGTGAGACTATTGAAATTGTTGGTATGACTGAGGAAGAGCCACGCAAGACCGTTGTAACCGGTGTGGAAATGTTTAACAAGACCCTGGATGAAGGGCTTGCTGGTGATAACGTGGGTTGTTTGGTGCGTGGTATTGAGCGCAAAGACGTAGAACGTGGGCAGGTGCTCGCCGTCCCCGGCAGTATCAATCCCCACAAGAAATTCAATGCCCAGGTCTACGTGTTGAAAAAGGAAGAAGGCGGACGACATACCCCGTTCTTCCCTGGCTATTGCCCCCAGTTTTACATCCGTACTACGGACGTGACAGGTTCTATTATCCTTCCCGAAGGCGTGGAAATGGTGATGCCCGGTGATAACATTGAGATGGGTGTCGAGTTGATGGTACCTGTCGCTATTGAGCAAGGATTGCGCTTTGCTATTCGTGAAGGTGGACGCACTGTTGGAGCAGGGGTTGTTACTAGTATCGTCGAATAACAACCCGCTCCCATCGCGTTTGTAGCCGCGCTTATTGCTATACCAGGTTTGGGTTTCCCATTGTACAGCGTATGACTGTACAATGGGGTAGCTCAGCCTCTGTTATCCACGAACTATCTGTACCAGACTGTCGTTGCGTTGATGTTGATAGATGTTGATAGGCTGAGAGCAAGCCGTTTGTTCCCTTGTGTCTATTTGGTTTGGTGTGGGGTTATTTATCGGTTTAGGGGATGACGGTTTCCTGATAAGGAAAAAATCTCATGGCGGTTGCGAAAGATAAGGCAAAAGAACAGACAAACTGGATGGGGCGACTGCGTGATGAGTTTCGCAAAGTTGTTGCGGAATTACGCAAAGTCGTTTGGCCCACGCGGGATGAAACCATCCGATTAACCATCGTGGTTTTGCTTGTTTCGGTGGCTATTGGAACGTTTTTGTTTGTTGGTGATACGGTATTTATTTCCCTCTATACGTTGTTTGTGGATTTGGTACAGTAACGTCAAGGGTGAGAGTTGAGGGTACGGCAGTGGATGAGAACGAAAAAGCGGCTGAATCTGAACATATTCATAGTGATGACCGTCACTGGTATGTTATTCATACGTACTCTGGCTACGAGAATAAGGTAAGGCAAAATCTGGAGCACCGTATTGACTCTATGGAGATGGGCGACCAGATTTTTCGAGTTATCGTCCCTACCGAAGAAGAAATAGAGATAAAAAATGGGCAGCGCCGGATTGTCAGTAAGAAAATTTACCCCGGCTATGTCTTGGTGCAGATGCGCCTCACTGATGATTCGTGGTATGTGGTGCGAAACACGCCTGGCGTGACAAGTTTTGTTGGGCATGGCAATCGCCCAATGCCACTTGAAGATGCTGAGGTCAAGGCTATCTTGCGACAGATGGAGGCAGAAGCTCCAAAGGTGCGCGTGAGTTATCAGGTGGGGCAGGCAGTCAAAATTACCGATGGTCCCTTTACCGACTTTGAAGGGTTGGTTGATGCCATTGACCATGAGCGAGGACGTGTGCGGGTACTCGTTTCGTTCTTTGGGCGGGAAGCCCCGATAGAGTTAGACTTTCTCCAGGTCACACGTTTGGTAGATTAGTCGGATGATATCCCCAAGAGGGTCTTGTCCCTTGTGGGGTCTATTCCTTTTTCATACAGAGCTAGAGTTAATTATTTTGAGGTTAGACGGAGTTCTATTGTGGCGAAGAAGTTAATGGGAGTTGTCAAGCTGCAACTTGAAGCTGGTAAAGCCACGCCAGCCCCACCGGTCGGTCCGGCATTGGGGCAATACGGCGTAAATATTATGGCTTTCGTGAAGGAATACAACGAAAAGACCAGCGGACAAGCGGGCAGTATTGTTCCTGTTGAAATCACTATTTTTAGTGACCGTTCGTTTACGGTCAAGATGCTTACTCCCCCTGCGGCAGATATGCTCCGCAAAGCAGCCGGGGTGAAAAAAGGGTCGGAGACACCGCGACGGGCTACGGTGGGGAGTGTGACCCGTAGCCAGTTGCAAGAGATAGCTCGGCAAAAAATGCCAGATTTGAATGCTAATACCGCGGAAGCAGCAGAAAATATTATTGCTGGTACTGCGCGAAGTATGGGCATTACCGTTGTAGATTAGGGTGGCATCCATCATTCATCCATCCATTGAGGAGGTAGTGTTATGCCAAAACATGGGAAAAAGTACCTAGAAGCGGCGAAAAAAATTGACCAACTCGATTTGTATTCGCCCGAGGATGCGGTACGACTGGCGCAGGAAACTTCCTTTGTGAAGTTTGATGCAACAGTTGAAGTGCATATGCGACTGGGTATAGACCCTCGCCACGCCGACCAGAATATTCGTACCACCGTCACGCTTCCCCACGGAACAGGCAAAACGGTACGGGTGTTGGTCTTTGCTCAAGGTGAGGGGGTGCGGCTTGCTGAAGAGGCAGGCGCTGATTTTGTCGGAAACGATGAGCTTATTGCAAAGATTGACAAAGAAGATTTCTTTGATTTTGATGTTGCCATAGCTACGCCAGATTTGATGAGCAAGGTAGGGCGTATTGGGCGAAAACTCGGTCCGCGTGGGCTAATGCCCAATCCCAAGAGTGGCACGATTGTGCCGCCTGCTGACCTGCCCCAGACCATCCAAGATGTGCGCGGGGGGCGGGTAGAGTTTCGCAATGACCGTACCGGGTTGTTGCACGTTGCTATTGGCAAGGTGAGTTTTACCCCGGAGCAGTTGTATGAAAATATGGCTGCCCTGATGGATACCGTCCGCATAGCTAAGCCAAGTGGGGCAAAGGGTACGTATGTCAAATCCGTTGTCATTACTACGTCAATGGGTCCTGGTATTCGGATTAACCCAACAGAAGCCCAGGCTATGAGTTTGGAGAAAAAAGCTGCATAACGCTTAATTATGCTAGATTTTTGCTGCCCAGGACCGTTGGTGGGGCAGGGTCTCCCCCCTGTGCTGTAATGACCTACAAGGTCGCCAACCGAGGCGGTGTGTAATATATTCTGTCTGCATGTTCTTGATCTTGGTATGATCAATGGGCAGTGGCTCAGGCGTGTGTATGTCTGGGTAGGACAGAGGATGTTATACCACCGTGGTTTGGGGAGCGGTGGTTTTTTGTTGGGTTTGCACGAATGAAAGGGAAACGTAATGCCAACACAGCGCAAAATAGAGACGCTGGCAAACCTGACCGACAAAATGTCACGGATGCAGTTTGCTGTCGTTGCTGATTACCGTGGCTTAACGGTTGCTGAGATGGTCGATTTTCGCAATAAGATGCGCGAAAACGGGGCAGATGTTGTGGTTGCCAAAAATACGCTGCTGCGTATGGCAGCGCGTGACACAGGCAATAGTACGGCGGAGTCGTTGTTCGTCGGTCCAACGGCAGTAGCCTTTGCCTATGATGACCCGGCTAAGGTTGCGAAAGTCTTTCAAGACTATCTCAAAGAGTCTAAAAAAATGTCGTTTCGTGGAGGGGTGCTTGGTAGCAGTATCATCCAGCCGGATGATTTAGAGCAGGTTGCCAAGATGCCCTCCCGCCAAACGCTCTACGCACAGATTCTCGGTGGTGTCCAATCGCCGATTACCGGTTTGTTGGGGACAGTACAGGCACCTCTCACCGATGTGGTGGGTTGTTTGCAGTCGGCAGTTAGTGATGTAGTCTATGTATTGCAGGCACGAATAGATCAAGTACAGTCTGCAAATTAAGCTATCTCTGGTAGCTAGGAATAAGGAGTAATGATATAATGGCTAGTGAGAAAGTACTCAGCGTTCTTGAGGCAATCGAAGCCCTCAACGTTATCGAACTGGTTGAACTGAAAAAAGAGATGGAAGATCGGTGGGGCGTGACGGCGGCGGCTCCTGTTGCAGCTATGGGTATGCCGATGGCAGCGGGTATGCCGGTTGCTGGTGGTGATGCTGGTGGGGCTGCTGCTGCCCCTGTTGAAGAGAAAACCGAGTTTGATGTTATTCTCAAAGAGATCGGCGCAAACAAGATTCAAGTAATTAAGGTTGTCCGTGAGCTTACCAGCCTGGGGCTGAAAGAAGCCAAAGAACTGGTTGAGGGTGCTCCCAAGCCAGTGAAAGAGGGCGTAGAGAAGGAAGAGGCTGAAGCAGCTAAGGCAAAGTTGACGGATGTTGGAGCTACTGCTGAGGTTCAATGATGATGTCTTCACCGTCGCTCTCGGCGCAGATACCTGCGGTGAAAGCGGCGGAACATTACCCTTTTTTGCTCAAGTCGGTTGAGTCGAGCTTGAGCCAACAGACGGCACGAATCAGCACCTATGCTTCGTTGTTTCGTGGTCGGCAAACCATAGCAGAGCGAGTGGTAGCAACGATACCCTCGCTTGGTCGGGGGGTGGTTGCGCTGGAAGGTGCGCCGGGTATGGGGGTTTCCTCCCTGCTGGCACACCTCGCAGCCAATCACCCCTATGCGTTTGTCTTCGGTGATGATGCCCTGGGGCTAGGTTTGTCCGCGCTCTGTGTGCAACTTATTGGCTTGTATCAGCTAGATGTCCCCCTCGTTCCACCCGCCGCTGACCATGACCCACGGGTGGTTGAACGCCTACTCGATGCAGTCTCTGCCCGGTGTAGCCCCGAATCACCGGCGGTCATCCTGATAGACCCGCCTGTGCGTGGGCAGCAGCAACGCACAGCGTTTGCCCCGCTGATGCCTGCCCGTATCCCCCCCAACATTATCTTTATTGTCGGCACTACGCCTGGTGAGTCGCTCCCCTTAACCCAAAACCCTGACAGGCGAATAGCACTCCCGCAAGATCACGCGCTGGTGCAAACTGTGCTCCAAGAGCAGGGGGCTGAGGGAGCTATAGCCCAAGCGATTACCCAAGCGGCACAGGGCAATGTGCTCTATGCGCTGCTTGCATTACCGATGGTGCAACAAGGGATTGTAGCCCATATCGCATTGGAGACGGGGCTAGATTTTCTCTATCAAACGTGGTGGCAGGGACTTGACGAACAGGGTAAACAACTTGCGCTGCTTATCGCTGCGGCAGGTAAGCCAATGCCCCTTGACCTAGCTAACGAGTTGCTCGCGCAAGATACCCGCCCTTTGCTCAGCGCTTGGCAAAAAATAGGGCTAGTCAACCAGGAGCAAACCAGCGTCCATTTTGCCCATTCCTCACTTCCCCTTGCCATAACCCGCTACGATTCAGCGGGGATCATCCAAGCCCATACTGCTGTGGTTGCCCTAGCACGGGGCGGGGGAGAACGCGGTATGGCTTCGGATGAGGCAATACGCAATCCACCAATGCATCGAGACGATACCACCGATTACTTACTAGGGCAGATGATACGTCATGCGGCTTGCGCCAATACACAGGTACGGGAGACGCTTGTTCCAATGGTTACAGAGCGAGCATGGGTGCGCTATCGCCAGCGTATGGATAACTCCCTTGATGGGGCTTTTGCCGATGTGTTGTGGGAATTGCGGTCTGCGCTTGACGACATGCCTAGCATTGCCAAGCAAGCTACCCAAGCTGTCGCTAACCATCTCGTCCGTATTGGGCGCGATGTGCTAGTCGCTAGTACATTGGCATCACTGACCCGTAGCCTGCCCCCAGAAACAGCGGTGGCAGCCCTGGAGATAGCCCGCGAGCAGCTTGGGCGCGACCAGAGCCTCAAGCGGGTGCAGGAGATGGTAGACCAGCTACCCGATGGGGCAGACAAGGCACAGGTGCTGCGCCAGATGGGGGAGTCCTGCTATGCGGCTGCTATGCGAAATTCAGCTATGCGCTTGCTTTCCCAAGCCCTGGATCTGGAGGAGCAGCGGGTGCCACCAAGTTGGAATGACCAACGCGATCAACTACTGATCGTAATGGTTGAAGCAACGTTGCAAGCGGGCAATGTGGATGGAGCGTTGGCTATTTGCGAATCTATCGCGCACAAAGAGCAGCGCGGTATGGCTGAAACGCAGGTTGTGCGTTGGTTGTTGCAGCATGGCGAACTGATACGTGCTCGCAAGGTCGCCACGGCTATTGTGCATGAGAGTTTGACGGCTTGGGCGCAGGCTGAGGTGGTGGTGGCAGTGGCACGGCAGGGAGATACCTACAATGCTGAGGTGTTGCTTGGTGATATAACCGTAGAGACGGCGGCAGCATGGGCGCAGATTGAGCTTGCGTGTGATGATGCCTGCAATGATGTTCCTGCGGCACAGGAACGTCTGCAAAAACTTGGAAGTACTAATCAGCAAGATCATGGCTTTTCCCGCTTGGTTGAGGCATTGGCACAGGCAAAACAATATGATGCCATATTTGCTGTCGCCGAGCGCATAACCGATGTGTCAGTGCGAGTGCAAGCCCTCATCCACCTGCGTGATGTGCTCGACCACCGTGGGCAGGAGCAGGCGGTCATGCTGCAAGCCCTCAAACATGCCGACACTGCATTGGGAGAATTGGCAGAGGATATGCGGGTACCGCTGGTTGCGCTGTTGGCTGCTGCCTATGCTGCGCTAGGCTTTCGTGAAGAAGCCTATGGCGTGGCAACGCAGCTTCCCGAAGGGGAAGAGCGTGACCGTGCCCTCTCACGTATTGCGGTTGCGCTTATCCAACACGGCGACTATACCGAGGGATTGACGGTTGCACGCGCTTTGGTTGATGATGATGAACGCGATTGGACGCTGGCAGAGGTGACGCAGGTGCTGGCAGATCATGGGCATTGGCAGGAGGCGCAGGCTCGCGCTATGGAGATAGTAGACGAGCGAGACCGGGCGCGAACGCTGGCAAATTTAGCAATTGCGATGGCACGGCTTGGCTCGCCATTGGGTGGCTTGCAATTGACGCACAAGATCAACCGGGTGGGCGAGCAGGGACGGGCGTTGTTGTTCATTGCTCCGCTGTTGGTACAGTCTGGCTATGTTGCCGATGCGTTGCGCGTGTTTGAAGATGAGTACCGCCGGTATGCTGCCGGCGAGGATGATGCGTTAAAGTTTGTTCAACTGTATCGCTATTTGGCTGCGATAGCCGTAGCGTTAGCAGAGCAAGGCGATATACCCCAGGCGTTGGAGGTCTGCCAACGGCTCCCGGTGTCGGTGGAGCAGGGGCGGGTTTATCTGTCCATTGCAAGGGCTGCTGCCAAGCATGATCCTGGCTCTGCGTATGCTGCGTTTGGCAAAGCCATGCGATATGCGGCGATAGACCGTGGTGAGGGGTTTCGCTTGTTGGAGCAGGCTGTGCCGATAATGGGAACCTGGGGGGGGGCAGACATGCTCGTGCGGCTCGCCGGTGTGGTCTGTGACGTAGACAGTTGGATTGTCTAACTGTCTAGCCGTATGCGTGGTTGCCCGCTTTCCATCCCAGGGCAAGGGGAAATATGAACATGCAGCTCTGCTCTAGCACCCTCTCCCCCCTGCCCCCTCTCCCATAAAGGGCGAGGGGGAGGAGCAGCTGCTGCGGTTCCCCTTCTCCCCGCGGTGGGGGAAGGGGCTAGGGGATGGGGGGGGCAAAACAACCCTCTCCCCCCTGCCCCCTCTCCCATAAAGG
>CAYPHM010000122.1:0-14352 GCA_964410555.1 uncultured Chloroflexaceae bacterium
GGCTGCCGATTCCCCTTCTCCCGCGTAGTGGGGGAAGGGGCTAGGGGATGGGGGCAACAATACCCCCTTCTCCCCTCGGTGGGGGAAGGGGCAGGGGATGGGGGACAGCAGGAGCAATATATCTTTCATTGGGTACTGTTGCTATGACAGGGGAAAAAATATCTGTCACACCCTACGATGCAGCAGCAAACATGGCAGAAATCTGGTAGACTGCATACTATGAACACCAAGGCTACCAAGGCTACCAAGGCTACCAAGGCTACCAAGGCTGTACAGGATACCAAACCCGTTCGGGTAGATCACCGCATCCTGCAAATCGCGTTGCTCTGTGGCATCATGCTTACCTGGTTGAGCATTGCCCGCTACGAAGGCTACAACGCTGGCATGCGTGATCTTGGCAATATGGCGCAGTCTATCTGGTCTGGAACGCAGGGCGAACCGCTCCTGCACACCGCCGCCTGGATGGGACCGCGTAGTCGGCTGAATGTGCATGTGGAGCTTGTCTACTACCTGCTCGTGCCACTGTATGCCCTCTTCCCCGACCCACGTACTATCCTCATAGTCCAAGCAATGCTTTTTGTCGCAGGGGCTTTGCCCATCTATCGTATTGCCATGCGCCGACTGGACAGTCGGTTTGCTGCCCGCTGCTTTGCGCTTATTTACCTCTTCTACCCCACCGCACAGACCAGTGTGCTGTGGGATTTTCACGGCGACACGTTGGCTATGCCCTTGCTGCTATTTGCGCTTGATGCGCTTGACCAACGGGCATGGCGTAGGTATACCCTCTTTGCGTTGCTTGCGCTCAGTTGCAAATTCTACGTAGCCCTGCCCCTAGCGGGTATGGGGGCATATCTGTTTCTATGGGGTGCTGGCAATCACCAAGCTACCGACAAGACACCTTCCCAACAACGCCAAACAGAACGTTGGATAGGCATAATAACAACCCTGGTAGCGATAGGGTATGGGGCGGTTGCCTTCCTCCTCATACGCCCGATGTTTGCCACACCGGGGCTAGAAGGCGTAAACGAAACCTCCGGCTGGTACCTTAGCCACTATTTTGGCGAGTTGGGTGAGATAGGCGCAACGTTTGGGGATCGGTTGTTAAGTGCGCTGGTCATCTTTGGTCCCGTTTTTCTGCTGCTTGGGCGGGGATGGCGATGGCTATTACCGGGGCTGCCTATCGCCTTTGCTATGCTCATTACCACCGGACCGGGTGGGGCATATGATTACCGCTATCACCATTACGCTATTGTCGTTCCCTTCATCGTGATGGCGGCGATAGATAGCGCGGGGCAAATGGCAGCATCACCGCAGACAGCACGGACAGCAGGCAAACGGCGCAGCAGGCGCAATTGGCGTGGTGATCTCGTGGTATCACTGGTAAGTGTACTTTTCTTCAATATCCTGTTGGTAGATACCCCGCTCAACCCCTTCTTTTGGCGAGCTAACCCCGGTGAGGGGCTTGACCCCTCTGTCTATGGCATCACCGAACGTGACCATATAAAAGATCAATTCTTGGCAGAGGCAGAAGCAAGGATGCCCCCTGATGCCCCCCTCGTGACCTCAACCATGCTCGCCCCCCATCAGATCAACCGTGAGACGGTCTATAATATTCGCTATCCAGAGGATTCGGGGGCAGAGTATTTGCCCCTCTTCTTGCCATTGGTAGACTATGTGATGGCTGATGCGCTATTTGACTACTACGTCCCCCTTGACGATACAAGCTATGGGGGCGGGGTAGCCTACGAACGCGAAGCCATCGAGTTGGTGTTGCGCGACCCATCGTTGGGTCTGGTGGCGGCACAGGATGGACTATTGCTTTGGGAGCGCGGCGCAAGCGGGGATGAAGTAATGGTGCAGCAGGTTGAGGTGGTGACAGAGCCATCACCCGGTCCACTGACCATGTTTGGCGATAAGATGAGCCTAATAGCCATGCAATTTGAGCAACGGACATCAGACCGCTTGCGGGTAACGTTTGAGTGGCTCGTGGTGGGGGAAACACCGCCACAGCAAGATTACGTCGCCGTGAGTACCCTCGACGGGGTAGAGCACAACCGCATAGTTCACCTGCCGACATATACGCTACTTCCCACGAGTGCATGGCAGCCGGGGCAGCGCATCCGTGAAACGTTTGATGTGGACACCAGCGGTATTGCACCCGGTGAGTATCATTGGCGGGTGGGGTGGTATATGCTGCATAGCCCCTACAGCTACCGCACCGATGAGCGCAGCTTAATGCCAGGGAGTGCGGCGATGATTGTCGGAACGGTGACGGTGGAGAAGTAGGGTTTTTATAAGAGAAGGGGGAAGGGATGCGGGGGATATATCCTCACAGTCGCCCGACTGCCCCATATGCCCACAAACGGGCGCGAAGCTCCTCGCGGGTAATCTGGCGTTGGGCATACTGAAGCCAACAGCGAACTGTAGCGCGAAGCATACCCGCACGGGTAATCGCCCGGTGGAGATGGCAGAAAAGCGAGGAATAGTGCTGTTCAAAGAAGTACACCCGGCTGCGGTGCAGTTCTAGGAACATGCGATGGCGAAATTGGCTGGTAGATGCGCCGCCAACGTGCGTCACCATAGCCTGCGGCACCTGCCAGATAGCCCACCCTGCCTGACGGACACGCCAACACCACTCCACCTCCTCACTGTACATGAAGTACCCCTCGTCAAGCAAGCCGACCTCTTCTAGCACGGTGCGCCGTATCAGCATACAGGCACCAAGCGGGTGGTCTATGGGAAAGGGCGTTGTGGTCGTTTGCTCATGCTCTTGAGGATAGCGACCATGCCACCACGAGCCGTATAACCGCCCAGGCAACACCTCACCGGGTGGGAACAGGTCGAGCAGGGTCATACTGAGCGTGGGGAAGCGAAATGCCGCCGATTGGATAGTCCCGTCAGGGTTGAGCAAGCGGGGACTAGCAACCCCAACACGGGGGTGCTGTTCAAGAAAGGCAACGAGGGCTTCAATAGCCCCTTCGTGAACAACGGTATCAGGGTTCAGGAGCAGCACATAGTCGGGAGTCTCCCGATCTTTTAGCGATAATTTAGCATCCCGGATAGGCTCACCACGGAGACACAGAGACACAGAGTCCGAACAGGCGTTACGGGACGTAGAAGGGGTCTTCTCTTGTAAAATCTTTGCGTCTCTGTCTCTCTGCGTCTCTGTCTCTCTGTTCAGAATCTCTTGCCCGGTCTCCGTGTCTCTGTGTCTCTGTGGTGAAAGTTTGCCCGGCTGTCTTTCTTGTGTGGATAGGGGAGCGGGGGATAAATGGTTATGTTTATTGTCAAATCCTGCGAGTCGCAGCCCGGTGTTTGTCCCCGCGGCAAAGCCGCTGTTGTGTTGCAGCCTGTGCAAGCAGACATGAGGGAAAGTTGTTTGTACCATTGCTGCGCTGCCGTCAGATGAGGCATTGTCTATGACAAAAGTCTTGTGGGGGAGCGTACATGTGGTCAGCGATTCAAGGCATGCTGCCAGCAATGAAGCGGTGTTGTAGGAAACAATGATGATGCACAGCGAAGACACCTCACCCCCGCTCCTCTGCTGAGAAGCGGGGGTTGGTTGAGCGTTGCCTATGGTTATGTCGGTTTGCCCGTTCACCCAAGTGATTAAATGTCGTAGTAGAGCATGTATTCATGGGGGGTTGGGCGTAGCTGAATGGGGATAACCTCATTCTCACGCTTGTAATCCAGCCAGATATTGATGAGGTCTTCGGTAAAGACTCCACCCTTGAGCAAGAAGGCATTATCCTCTTCCAGCGCATCCAGCGCTTCTGCCAGCGAACCTGGCACGGAGCGAATTTTTGCCAGTTCTTGCAATGGCAATTCGTAGATGTCCTTGTCCAATGGATCACCCGGCTCGATCTTGTTCTGGATGCCGTCCAACCCTGCCATAAGCATAGCGGAAAATGCCAAGTATGGATTACAGGTTGGGTCTGGACATCGGAACTCAACCCGCTTCGACTTGGGACTGCTGGAGTACATGGGGATACGGCAGGCAGCCGAGCGGTTACGCTTGGAGTACACGAGGTTGACGGGTGCTTCAAATCCTGGTACCAACCGGCGATAGGAGTTGGTGGTTGGTGCAGCAAAGGCAAGAATAGCCGAGGCATGCTTGAGCAGACCGCCGATGTAATAGCGTGCTGCCTCAGAGATGTGGGCATAGCCCGTTTCGTCAAAGAAGATATTGTCGCCATCTTTCCAAAGGCTCTGGTGGGTATGCATACCACTTCCGTTGTCACCAAAGAGCGGCTTCGGCATAAAGGTGGCAGTTAGCCCAAACTGGCGGGCAACATTTTTGACAATATACTTGTACTTGAGGATATTGTCTGCCATCGTTAAAAGCGGACCAAACCGCATATCAATCTCTGCCTGTCCAGCAGTAGCGACCTCGTGGTGGTGGACTTCAACATTAATGCCCACTTCCATCATCTTGAGTACCATCTGGCTCCGAATATCCTGCTGGCTATCGGTGGGGGCACAGGGGAAATAGCCCCGCTTGGGGGGAATCTGCTGCCCGTGGTTTATCCCCGTATCCAAACCGCTATTCCACCATCCCTCATCACTATCTACTGCATAGAAGGAGATGTTGGGATCGGACTGATAGCGGGTGCTACTAAACAGGAAGAACTCTGCCTCTGGTCCCCAGAAACTCGTATCGGCAATACCGGTAGAAGCGAGGTAGTCCACAGCTTTTCGTGCAACATAGCGTGGGTCACGCGAGTAGTGTTCGCCCGTAATGGGGTCTTTGATGTCACAGATGAGCACAAGTGTTGGGACTTCAAGGGTCGGATCAACAAAGGCAGTGCTTGCGTCGGGAACTACCAGCATGTCACTTTCGTTGATGACCTGGAAGCCACGAACTGATGAACCGTCAAACCCCAGACCTTCCTCAAACATATCGTCTTCGAGGACTTGTGCGGGGATAGAGAAGTGTTGCCATGTTCCTGGGACATCCGTAAAACGGAAGTCTACCATCTGGATATTCTTCTCTTTCACCAATTTGAGCACGCCTTTTGCGTCCAGTGTCATAAAATCTTCCTCCTTAAAAAATGAGCTTTCCAAAAGCTATCGTATGGGATTGAGTGTATTCCCAACCCGAACGGGTTGAGCTATTTTGAACAATAGGTATGATTATACCATATACGCATGGTAGTCTTGAACAGAGACGCTTAGTATTGTATCTTCTGCACAATGGTCATAGCTTGTGATGTATGACAGTACAGCGTCTTGTTCCGTCTGGACTGGCTGCACCTTCGCAAACCGGGGATGTCCTGTGAGGCGGTGAGTTTTGGTTTTTGTGTCGTGTTATTATTAAACTCAGACTTTATTGTAACGTTTCATGCAAAGATATGCTATAGAGAGAGTGTACAAATTTTGTCGCATAAGAATTGTATGCATTAACCAATACTCGACATATCCATAACCAACACTCGACATATCTACTAGCAATGCATGTGCAGTTCTGACAGCCCAAGCACAGAATCGGCTACGACAACCTGATCGCGCCCGCGGTCTTTGGCATGGTAGAGGGCAACATCTGCTGCCCGTATCAATGACTCGCTGGTTACGCCATGTTTGGGGAAACACGCCACCCCAAACGACAGGGTGACGGTACCCAACAGTTTGCCATCATAGGCTATCTGGAGCCTTCTTACCCCCTGGGCAAGTTGTTCTGCCCGCTTGCGCGTATGTTCCAACGAGGCAGCGGGAAGGATAATCGTAAACTCCTCGCCGCCATAGCGACAAACGACATCTTCCCCACGGATGTTTGCCACGAGAAACTGTCCCACCTCATACAGCATGACATCTCCTGCCTTGTGTCCATAGACATCATTAAACTGTTTGAAGTGGTCTATATCCAGCATGACAATGCCTATGGGATGGCGGTTGTGTATTCCCCGCTGCAATTCGGTTTCAATCCGCTCTTCTAGGTAGCGTCTGTTAAATAAGCCAGTTAAGGCATCGTGGGTAGATTGATACTGGAGTTGTTCCCGCAAACTGAGGTTTGCCAGTGCCAGCGCGATATGCTCTGCCAGCGTGGTCGCAAGCTGTGACCAGCGTTCAGACAGCAGGGAATTGTTGTAGGGCGTATTGCGAACATGGAGCACCCCTAGTATCTCCCCCTGGGCTATCAAGGGCGCACAGATATACGAGGTAGAGGGGGGAGCTATGACATGGTGACAGGTCAGTTGTGGCGTAGTCTGTTGTATACAGTGCATATGTCCATAGTGCAATGCCCAACACTCGTTGGGAGAAAAGGGTATCGCTTCTATCGATTCATCCCCCCATGTCGTGGCAAGTTGGGCAATATTCCGGGTATGGTTGAGCATATAGAGCACCCCGAAATAGCCCGTAAAGAGCTGTTCTGCATACTGCCCAATGACCCGATAGGCTTCACTCATAGAGCGACAAGTCTGCAAATGGTCGCCCATCTCATTCATCAGGGTAATCTCCCGATTGCGCTGCTCCAGATGGCTCACCGTAGATTGTAGCTTACCATTGGCATATCGCAGCGATTCCTCGGCACGTTTGAGCTCGGTAATATCGCGGGAAATACCAAAAAGCACATCTGCATTATTCCACGTCCCTTGCATCACCCGTGTTTCTACTGCAATAGCCCTGCCGCTTTTGGTAAGGAGCGGCACGGTAAAAACTGCGGTTTCCCCCCGTGCTATGGTTGGCAATGCCTGCTCAATGGCTTGGCATTGGGTGTGGTCATACACCTCTTGCAATCGCATATGGTGCAATTCATCATTCGTATAGCCTAGCCGATAGGCGACCACCGGGTTAAAGTGCAGAATGTGACAGTCGGTATCAAAAATAAAGAGGTAGTCATCTAGGGTATCAAAGAGGCGTTGCAAATTGCCTTGACTATCGCGGAGGGCTTCCTCTGCCCGCACCCGTGCTATCACTCCCCCCACTTGGGCAGCAAGTAACTCGACCATACTGCGTGATGATCTAGGGATGTGGTCGTAGTTATGCGAGGCAAAATACAAGGTAGCCATGACCCGTCCCTCGTGGCGCACGGGCAAAATGGCTAGAGCTTGGAGTCCATCTGGGTTGGGGATTGCTTCAAACCGTTGTTGTACATCCGCAAAAGTACCATAGTAGGTATTTCCTCGTAAGACAAATTGGCTATACAAGGAATCTTTCGTAAAGAAAGCGACTTGTTCGGCAAACTCTGGCGATAATCCTTTATGAATGAACAGGTATAGGCTTTGGTCTGCCCGATTGACCAGATAGATACCCCCACAATCTATCCCTTCTATTTGCACAACGACATCGAGGATGTGGTCTAGGACTTCGTGCAGATCGCTGGTAGAGCTGAGGGCAAAGGCGAGATCGCGCTGTACCTGAAGGGCTTTTTCTGCTTGTACCCTATAGGTAATGTCGCATCCCACCGACTGAAACTCTACGATGTGACCTTCTGCATTGAAAATTGCCCGATCTGTCCATTGTTGCCAGCGCACTTCTCCGGCTTCTGTGACAATTTGGTGTTCTGAAGTTGCTACCGGGTGGTGTATATTGAATGTGGCAAGATAGTCGGCTTGCTTGCCATTTTGCGAAAAGAGATAGGCGGGGCTAGACAAAAGTTCTTCACGGGTTTTCCCAACATGACGACAGTAGGCATCATTGACAAAGGTCAGTGTCCCATCTGGCAGAAAGCGACAAATACAGTCGGTTTGGTCTTCCACAATGGCGCGGTATCGTGCCTCGCTATTGCGTAGCTCTGCCTCCATTCGTTGACGGTCTGTCACATCATGCACAATAGAAATAAGCAAGGTACGTCCGCGTATCAGGATAGGCCCTGAATAGACCTCTACCATGCGTATTTCGCCAGAACGGGTTTTATGTTGAAATTGAAACGCGAGCTTTTGGCTAGAAGCAGCATGCTGCATAAGTTCTGCTACCTCTTCTCTGGACAAGGTATTTATATCACTGATATGCAACGTTTGCATAGCTTCACGGGTATAGCCATAAAAACTACAAGCAGCAGAGTTTGCATCTACAATTTTGCCATCTTTGGGGTCTAGCAACAATTTCACTGCCATATTCTTTTCAAACAGAGCCTGGTACATTGCTTCACTGAGGCGAAGTTCCTCCTCCTGTTGCCTGACTGTCTGGAGTTCTGCTTCATGTTTGGCAACCAACTCTTGCCCATTGTTATATTGCTGTTTGTGCAAGGGGAAATCCTGTTTTTGGTTCTTGCAACAGGTGTAGTGTTGCGAATTTTCCAACCAAAGGGCTTCGTCAAGGATGGCTTCGAGGGTTTCCCATACGGGTTTGGTCTGTTCTGGATTGACAAAAAAGGCTTTTCTGAGCACCGTAAAGAGTACTCTATGGAGTAGCAATACAAAAGAATACGGGCTAATGATAGATGGGTAGTGCTTGGCTAAACTATTTCCAAGTTGAAGCAGCAATGGTGCGTTGTTTTGCCTAAGAGCAAGGGTGATACCTGCAACAATATGGTGCAATAATTGGTGTTTTTGTGCATATTCTAGGTTTCTATAGGTGTTTTGTCGTTGGTGCAACATGTCATGCAGGGTTGTATATATGCATTGGTCTTGCTCTTCCAAAAATGCTCTGAGAGCATCTGAAGTGACAGCATTGTCTTTCATAGGAATACCCTTTCTCTACAACATTGGGAGGCAGGGATGGTGCCTTACATCCGAGCTTCCCCCCCGCTATTGTGGGAAAAATCATAGTACCACTTATTGGTTATGTTGGTCAAGATGAACTGTTGTGACGATAAGGGTGTGTGGACCGTCAAGTTGCGGGTCTGCAACAAACGCGCTGGTTAGGGGAAGACGTTGTTGGTTTTCAGGATGGTACATTCCTAACGTTACGGTGTATGTCCCCGTTGGTGTATGTTCTGGTATCGTCAACGCGAGTTCGGTAGTCTGGTAGCGGTGAGGTTGCCATGTGCTGGTGGGATAGGGCATATCTACCTGCCCATACCGCTGTTCATCTTCACCTATGATGTGGGCAAATAACCAGTAATCTTCTGGTGACGGTTGTTTGACATACCAGAAAAGATGCAAGACAAATGGTGCGCCTCGTTTTGGCGGCTGCTGCATGGCATAGCCGCGTAATTCTATAATAGCACCAAAGTCTGCTTTTCGCACATGCGCTACGTCTGGCGGCACTTCGTATATCCATGCATAGTCTACCCCATGTACTTGGATGGTATGCACAGGCGATTGGTTTCCATAGAATTGGTCAAAGGGGGGAAAGACCGTCCCTTGCGCTTGGTAGATAGAAACAACCACATAGCCGGTGTTGTCGGGCAGGTTGCCCTTGTGCGGGGCAGTTGCCTGTGCGCCGTGGCGTAGGTAGGGGTTGATGCTTTGCGTCATGATCGCCGCCGTCACCACGCCGGTACTGTTCTCTTGGGCATTTATCCACGCCGCCACCTGCTCTAGCCCCTCGCCCCACCCCACCGAGAAGGTACGAACACCCTTCGCATGCCCCCCAAGAGCTTGGTTGTAGTAGGCAATGGCGTAGGGGTGGACCCAGGCAACGTTGACCAGGGCTGCCCCACTGATGATGACTATGGTGATAGTGCATAACTGGCTTGCCCATTTACCGGCTACTTGTGCCACTAGCCCAATACTAACGACTAGCCCTACTGCTGCAAGGATGTCCAGCGCGGGAAAGACCGGCTCGATATAACGGTTGAACTTCTTGGGAAAAAGGCTCATTGCGGCAACAAACAGGATGACCCATAGGGCGAGGAGTGCCATATCTCGGACGTGAAAGCCGCTGCGTTGAGTCTGCACCTGATGGGGGGACTGTGCTACAACCCGTGATACTCGCCAACTCATGAGCGGCAATAGCAACAAGCCGGCGAGAGTCCAGGGGGTGGTGCGGAGGGCTAAGGCGACAGGGTAGAAGCGCAAGCCGGGTGCGGGGTCTTCCCTGCCAAGAAAGAAGTTGCCGGTCATGTGGGGGTTTGCCCCTTCCACTTCTACCCCCACGCGCAACAGTTCATAGACCCGCATTGGGTCTGCCCACACTGCGGGGAGCAGCAGGGTAATCGTCAAGGCACAGATAGCCCCCCACGCCAACAATTGCCCGATTGCTCGTAGCCATACCTGCTGATGGGAATAGTGGTAGACCATCACTTGCTCCCACGCCCAAGCTAGGGCGATAATGCCGACCATTGGCAGCAGCAACAACGCTGGTGACTTGCTCAGAATTGCCAGACCGCCACATACGGCAGAGGTGATAAGCCAGCGAATACGTGGCTCACGGTACCAGTAGATAAGGGTTGCCAGCAGCGACAAAGTGGCAAACGTCCCCATAAGCGCATCGACATGCAACAAGCGGCTATAGCCAATAACGAAGGGGTCGCATGACCAAAGCAGAGCTGCCAGTATCGCTATGATGGGGGAGGTAAGCCGGCGTAGCATGGCATAGCCAGCGAGGATGCCGATAGTATGCGCTAGGGCTACGGGCAAGCGCATCAGGGCAAGCAACAGCGGAAATGGCACCTCTGATACAAGTTGCCATGTTCGCAACGCTCGCCGCAGCATAATGCCCATCATGCCAAGCCACATAGTCGTTACGCCGGGGTGGGTAGAGACTGCCGTTGCCCCATAGTCGCCGGTTTGTAGGGCTTGCATGAAGATTTCCGAGCGGTCTATCCAAAACTCTACTTCGTCATGGGTTACAAAACTGCCCAGGTCAAGCACTCGTGGCAGCAGCGTGGCAAAGAAGAGGATGAGCACGAGCAGCATATGGCGCAAGCGGGGGACATCGGTTGTCGGGGGTTGCATGATCATGAGTTGTGCCTAGCTTGGTTAGTTGCTTCAACGATATACCAGAAATGGCTCCAGAAAGAGCGCGTTTGGTCCCGCACCGTCACCCTGGGCAGTTGATGGGGCTTCTAGCGTAAGTCGGGCAAAATCGGCGGGGTGGTAGAGACCGAGGGCTACGCGATACCTTCCCGGCGGGAGGTCTACCCCCACTGCCAGCGGGTAGCTTCGGTTAAAGATGCGCCCGATTTCCCATGCGCTCGTTGGGGAGTCTGCGCCGCCCGGCGGGATGTCTACCTGGGCAACCCGCTCGCCTTGCTCATTCAGCACATGCAGAAAGAGGAGTACATCATCGTTCATCGCTGTTTGCTTTTGCCATTGCATGGTTACTGTTATCATACCACTTTTGCGAAGGTTTGTGGTATCGGTATCTAGTCCATATCCCTGTACCGCTAGACTTTCACCAAACTGTGCTTGCAACGGGTGGGCAATAGGCGGCGGTACATCATAAATCCAGGCATAGTCAACGCCATGTATCTGCACTGTGTGTAGGGGTATTTCGTGGCGATAGAATTGGTCATAGGGGGGATCGGGGGAGATGCCGCCGAGGACATGGCGAATGTAGACGACAATATAGCCAGCGGCATCGGGGAGCATGCCGTTGTCGGCACTGTTTGCCTGGATGCCCTGGTGCAAATAGGCATTGAGTGATGATCCCCAACGGCTCACTGTCACCACGCCGGTGCTATCCGGCTGATGGTTGAGGTAGTCGGCTACCTGTTCGTAGCCCTCACCCCACCCGACAACAAAGGTGTCTGCACCGGCTTGTGGACCACCGAGGAGTTGGTTGAAATAGGCAATACCGTAGGGGTGATACCATGCGGCGTTGATCACCGTTGCGGCAGCTATGCCCACAAGCACCCCCCGCCCTGCCAGTCGCCAAGACCGTATGGGTAGTTGGGTGAGTCTGTTTGCGGCATATGCCAGCGCAAATGCCGCGAGGATGTCGAGCGCGGGGAAGACCGGCACGAGGTAGCGGTTGAACTTCTTGGGAAAGATGCTCATTGCAGCGGTAAACAGGATAATCCACCCGGCGAGGATGGCAAGGTCGCGGGGGGTGAGGGAGTGAACGTTGCCCCCTGCCCCTTCGGGCATCCCCCATCCCCTGCCCCGCGTCCCACCAGGGGGAGAGGGGGAATGTGTGGAAGACGTAGATTGGCGGCGTTGTTGCCCTATTTTCCCCATTGCCCAGGGTAACAGCAACAACCCTGCCAGCGTGATGGGGGTTGTCCGTAGGGCTAAGGCTACCGGGTAGAACAGTATACCCGGCTCATCTACGTGCTGCCCAAGAAAGAAGTTGCCAAGCATATGCGGGCTGCCGCCTTCCACTTCTATACCTATACGGAAGAGGTTGTAGACCCGTAACGGGTCTGCCCACACTGCGGGAAAGACAATGATCATCGTTAGCCCACACACGCCCCCCCAAAGCAGTAACCGTAATGCTTCCCGCTTGAGGGTATGGATAGTGCGGGGGGGATTTGTTGCCCATACGAAGAGGGCAATACTGCCGATAGTTGGGATAATGAGCAAGGCAGGCGATTTGCTCAGGATAGCCAGACCGCCACATATCCCCGACACCACAAACCAGCGAGTGCGGGGGTCGTGGTGCCAGGCAATGAGCGCGGCGAGGAGGGCGAGGGTAGCAAAGGTGGTTGCCAGACCATCTACATGCAGCACGCGGTTGAATGCCAGCACAAAGGGGTCTGTTGCCCAGAGTAGAGCTGCCAACGCCGCTACGGTAGGGGAAGCGAGTCGCCGGAGCAGAGTATAGCCAAAGGTGATACCGGCAGTATGCACCAGTGCCGCTGGTAGGCGATAGAGTGCCAGCAGCAGGGGGAAAGTCTCCTGCTGCAATATGCCGCTCTCAAAAAGCCAGCGGCGTAGTTGGATACCGGCTGCCCCTAGCCACATAGTTGTCACGCCGGGGTGAGTAGAGATAGCGGTGCCAGCCCAGTCGCCGCTGGTGATGGCGGCGAGAAATTGCCCGGAGCGCGGCAGCCAAAAGTCTGCTTCGTCACCAGAGAGAAAGACCCCCAAGTCCAGCACATGCAGCAGCAAGGCTATGATAGCTATGGCGACTGTCACGAGCGATGGCGGGAGGGATTGGTTGTTGTTCATGCATTGCCCCCTAGGAGAAACCTATTTCGCCATCTATTCTATCACAGGCAGGTGATGAGGGGGCAGGGTTATAGCAACGTCTCACCGGGCTGCTCCCATCCCCCACTACGCGGGAGAAGGGAGTCCGATCACCGGGCTGCCCCCATCCCCCGCCTATCCCCCACTACGCGGGAGAAGGAAGTCCGATCACCGGGCTGCCCCCATCCCCCGCCCTTCCCCCACTACGCGGGAGAAGGAAGTCCGATCACCGGGCTGCCCCCATCCCCTACCCCCTTCCCCCACCGAGGGGAGAAGGGGAACCGGGCAGGTGTGTTCCCCCTCGCCCTTTATGGGAGAGGGGGCAAGGGGGGAGAGGGTTGTATTCCCCCCATCCCCCGACTTTCCCCCGCTACACGGGAGAAGGAAGTCGGCGGTTCCCCCTCGCCCTCTGTGAGGGGGGCAGATACGAACCGCTCGTTGACCCTCGCGGCTCGTTCCTGCCCCTTGCCCCTTGCCGCCACCTTGTTGGACAGCATCATAATTGATTACATCCAATCACTTAAAGAAAATATCTCTGTTAATACCTCTTGTAGTGAAGGCGCAGGTATCTGGATAATACCATCGGGAGTATGTTTATGTTCCATCATCCCCAACGGGGGACGATGGCGGGCATTATCATACCGGAAAATGAGCTTATTCATGGCATCTTGGTAATGATAGGTATACATCTCTTTGTGCAATACCCCATTGTACCCATCAAGATACTCACGAAAGTGCAGTACAGACTCATCCTGAAATGTGATAATCCCATGCATATACCCTTGATCACTAGGGCGCATGTCGAATTGTACCTGTACTTGAAGCACAAAATGGGTTGCCCGGTAGGTATCTAGTAGTGCTTTTACCTGATTAAAGTATCGCTCAATCACGATAGCGTATCCCACGCAACTGCTGGAGTTGCTCATCTAGCCGACAAAGCAATCGATACTCACCTGCCCATTGCACATACTCATCATCACCGCCATGCAAATCTTCCGCCGTCATTTCCGCAAGAAACTGCTCCGAGGTAACATGGTAGGTTTGTTCAAAGGGAGCTAATCGATTACGGGCTAAAGACCGGGCAATCTCAAGGTGGGCTATCTCCCGATTAATAGCAGACTCAACGAGCAAGCGCACTTGGGAGCTATCTTCGTCTGTTTCTAGGTAAATGGTCTGCATAGGCTCATCCTTTGTTTTAGAGAGGTACAAAATAGCTGGTCTATCCCTCATACATATTATACTGGAGGCAAAGCATCCTTTGCATGCAACGTCTCACCGGGCTGCCCCCATCCCCCGCCTTTCCCCCACTACACGGGAGAAGGGAGTCCGATCACCGGGCTGCCCCCATCCCCCGCCCTTCCCCCACTACGCGGGAGAAGGGAGTCCGACTCCCCCT
>CAYPHM010000123.1:0-14270 GCA_964410555.1 uncultured Chloroflexaceae bacterium
CCGCGTAGCGGGGGTAAGGGGCTAGGGGATGGGGGCTGACCGAAAGGGAAGGAGCTAGGGGATGGGGGGACAACAACCCTCTCCCCCTGCCCCCTCTCCCATCCCAGGGCGAGGGGGAACACCTGCCCGGTTCCCCTTCTCCCGCGTAGCGGGGGTAAGGGGCTAGGGGATGGGGGCTGACCGAAAGGGAAGGAGCAGGGGATGGGGGCTGACCGACTCCCTGCTCCCCGCAGTGGGGGCAGGAGGAATCGGCAACCCCTCGCCCTGGAATGAGAGCGGGAGCAGGGGGGAAGCAGGGGAAAAGTCGGCGGTTATACGTCTTTAATTATGACAGGGGAAAAAGATCTGCCACACATTTTTGCCTTTCACCTATTGACGAAATGGCATGACAACGCTATACTGTAATCGGGTGCTATATGTGTAAGTGCCTATTTTCTATGCTTCCAATCAGCAGACCGCAACGTCTTGGATGGAAGCAACCGGAAAAGCCATTGTTACCCTTATTGTACAGCTAGTGTGCTGTAGGTAGTTAAGTGGAAAAGAGTATTGGATAAATCCAAGAGAATTGGAGCAAGCAAAGACCGCTTTCGCATGAATAACCGGATTCGTGCTCGGGAAATTCGGTTAATTGCAGAAGATGGCAGTCAGGTCGGCATTATCTCCGCCCGCGAAGCCTTAACCATTGCTGAAGAGCGGAATCTGGATTTGGTAGAAGTTGCCCCAAATGCCAATCCCCCAGTCTGTCGATTGATGGACTATGGGAAGTTTCGCTATGAGCAAAGCAAAAAGGAACGCGAAGCACGTAAGCATCAGAAGCAAACAGAGCTGAAAGAGCTGCGACTCAAACCCAAAACAGACACACACGATCTTGAAGTCAAGGCAAATCAAGCGCGGCGTTTTTTGTATGCTGGTGATAAGGTGAAGTTTACCGTGCGCTTTCGTGGGCGCGAAATGGCGCATACCAACATCGGGCGGGAAATTCTCGATTTTCTGCTAGAAAACCTGCGTGATGTTGGAACCGTTGAGCAAAAGCCTATGCTTGAGGGGCGAGCTATCTCCGTTGTGCTTGCACCAGTTGCGACAAAATCAGGCAGTAAGTCTTCCAAAAAACCCAAAAAATCACCGGATGATCAGGAAGGGTCAGAATCGCGTAAATTAGCAGAAAAACCGCATCAGGATGATGACACCTACGACCATGATCCTCCTGATACTGATGCTACTTCTGATGTGGATGACGATGGCGATAGCGATGGTGATACTGAAGTAGATACTATTGAGGATTAAATACTGATATGCCGAAGATGAAAACACACAAAGGGGCGCAACGTCGTTTCAAAGTGACAGGGAGTGGACGCATCCTGCAAGCCAAAGAAGGGCGTGGGTTGAAGCGTAATCGCTCCAAACGTGTTCGCCGGATGTATGGTAAGATGTTCCCTACATCTGCAACAAACAAGGACCATTTGCAAGTAGCTCTTCCTTACAAATAACGTGGCATGGGGCAATCATCGTCTGAGTTTTGGTTCTGCTCCTCCCGCATACATGCCGATTGACCTACCGCAGGGCTTGTGATACCCTACTGTTCAGGTTTTCCCTCGCATAAACCAAACGCCCATTGGGGCAGACTAGCGATATTTAGGGTTGGGACTGGACACGGGGCAAGTGGCTTGGTGTGGAGACTTCCGTGGGGAACGCCCCCAAGAATCCGCTGCGCTTTAGTGTGTACGGATGGTCACGAAACCCGTTGTGGGTGTTGGGTGTGCGCTTGCCCAACACCCATACCATGTTGCTAACACTTCTGGGGCTCTAGCTAGGGAGGCAAAACCTCCCCAAATGGGGACAGGGATACGCTTGGTACATCCAAAAGCAACAAGGTGCAGCAATCAATAGATGGTCTTCCCCGGATGCATCAATAGCGCGAGAACCAAGCCTATTGGAGTTCTGATGATGGGCTAGGCGAGCAACCCGGTTGCGCTTGCCCACGAGTAACAATGTCCCTAGTGGTATGGCACTACAGTGGGATGTAAAATACGCCTGTGTACTGCGGGACAGACGTTCCCATGAGAGCGCAGGGCAGAAGCAGGAATTTCTAACCTGGACAAGGCGTACCTTTGGGTACATGTGAATACCTAGAAAGTAGCAGAAGAATAGATGACTCGCATTAAACGTGGAGTAATGGTGCGAAAGCGCCATAACAAACTCTTAGATCAAGCAAAAGGCTTTCAGGGGAGCCGTAGTCGCCACTACAAGGCTGCCCATGAATCCGTGATGCACGCCCTGGCGTATGCCTACCGGGATCGCCGCGTCCGCAAGCGCGAATTTCGCCGCCTGTGGATACAACGCATCAATGCCGGAGCACGTATGCATGGCACTACCTATAGCCAGTTGATCAATGGTCTTAAGTTAGCAGGTATTGATCTTGACCGCAAGATACTAGCGGATATGGCAGTTCATGACCCTGAAGGGTTTGGACAAGTGGTTGCCCAAGCAAAAGCTGCCATTGCGTGATTACCAGCACAACAAATGCCCGTGTGAAGTATATCCGTTCGCTGGTTGCTCACCGTCGTGAGCGGCACAACGAACGGGTTTTTGTTTTAGAGGGAGTTCGTCTTGTCCAATCTGCCCTTGATGCAGGACGGGTTTTGTCATTGATCCTCTACGCCCCCGATCAGCTTGCCACGACAACTCCGGGGCAACGGTTGCTTGCCTCCCTTGCCAATCATCCCAACGGCTACGAAGCAACGGAACGGGTAGTTGCTGCCGCATCCGATACGTCATCTCCCCAGGGGGTTATTGCTGTGGTACACTGGCAAGACTTCCCGCCACAGCCGGGTTTGTGGTTGGTGCTTGACGAGGTGCAAGACCCTGGTAATGTTGGAACGCTGCTTCGCTCAGCAGAGGCGGTGGGGGTAGGGCTTGTGCTGTGTAGCCAGGGGACTGCCGATGTTACCAACCCAAAGGTTGTCCGTGCTGGTATGGGAGCACACTTTTGGCTCCCCATACGGGGCAATCTCTCGTGGGAAGAGATCGCCCTTATGCTGCCAGATGTCCCCATCTATGCCACCATTGCCGATGGTGAGATGCCCTATACGCAGGGAGATTGGCGTAGCCCGGCGGTGTTGCTGCTTGGCAATGAGGCGCAGGGGCTTAGCCAACAAGCTTTGTCATTGGCAACAACAACCTTAACTATTCCGATGGTCGGGCGGACAGAATCCCTGAACGTTGCTATTGCTGGAAGTGTTATCATGTTTGAAATGTTGCGGCAAAAAACAGAAATGGGAAATGGCTTATGACCATACATGAAGAACTAACACAGATTGAAACAGAAGCACACCGTGAGCTAGAGGCAATTACCGAGATGGAGCCGCTGGCACAATGGAAAACCACCTATTTGGGTAAACAAGGCTCCCTGACCCGTATCAGTCGGGGGTTAGGCAATTTGCCGGTTGAAGAACGCCCCTCGGTGGGGAAGCAGGTTAATGCGCTGCGCTCGACATTGGAAGAGCAGTTTGTTCAAGCAGAAACCCGTATCAAGGCAGCAGTGCGGACAGCATCGCTTGCTCGTGACCATGTGGATGTGACACTGCCGGGACGTGCGCTGCATGTGGGCAAGATGCACGTCACCAATCAGGTATTCCGTCAGGTGATAGCGATTTTTGCCGAGATGGGCTTTCAGGTATGGGAAAGCCGCGAGGTTGAGACGGACGATTACAACTTTGGCTTGCTCAACTTCCCCCCCAACCATCCTGCCCGTGATATGCAAGACACCTTCTATGTAGAAGCACCGCCTGAAGCCCCCAAGATGGTGATGCGAACGCACACCTCGCCGGGGCAGATTCACGCTATGCGCCGCTATGCCCCTGAGCCGTTGCGTGTGCTGCTGCCGGGCAAATGCTACCGCAATGAGCAGTTGACGGCACGTAGCGAGATTATGTTTCACCAATTTGAGTTTCTCGCAGTGGGACGCAATATCACGATGGGCGATCTCAAGGGAACATTGCACACCTTCGCAGAACGGATGTATGGTAAGGGGACTAAGGTTCGCTTGCGTGCTAGTTTCTTTCCCTTCACGGAGCCTAGCGCAGAAATGGATGTCTCCTGCTTTTTGTGTGGTGGCAAAGGGTGTCGGGTTTGCAAGAAAACCGGCTGGCTAGAGATTGGCGGGTGTGGTATGGTTCACCCCAATGTGCTTCGCAATGGGGGATATAATCCGCAGGTGTTCAGTGGTTTTGCGGGAGGCTTCGGGCCTGAGCGTATCGCCTTGATGAAGTATGGCATCGATGATATTCGTTGGTTTCACAGCGGCGATTTGCGCTTCCTGGAGCAGTTTTAGCTCCCTTTCCAGGGTGAGGGTGTTCCGGGGCAGCCCCCATCTCTTTCCCCCACCACGGGGAGAAGGGAGTCTTGCTTCCCCCTGCCCCTTCCCCCCTGGGGGAGAAAGGGAACCGGGCAGGTGTGTTCCCCTGCCCCCATGTTGGCTGTTGTAGGGGCGCACGGCGGTGCGCCCTATCGGGCTGCTTCCCCCCATCCCCTGCCCCTTCCCCCACCGCGGGGATTGGACTTTTGCACAACCCCCCCCCCTATGGTAATATCACTACCTAAAGGCGCGGGGTTTGCTGGTTGCTTCTGTCGTAAGACCAAAAAACCAACCCCATGCTGTATCATCGGGTAGATAGAGACGACTACGGCTTTGGCAGTGGGCTAAAGCCGCACAAGCAAGACACTTCATCCCACCGCTCAAGCGGGGGTTCTGTACCTGAAGGCAAGCATCTATGAGTACACAAGATTGGATAGGACTTGGGCTTTCCTATGCCTATGCCTTCTCGCTGCTTGGTTTGGCAGAGGTCATACGGCATATGCGTCATTATCCACAAGATTTCACCCGTAAGGTCGTGCATGTTGGGGCAGGGATGTGGGTATTTGGAGTGCTTGGGTTATTTGAGCACTGGTATATTGGCATCATCCCCTTTGCTTCGTTTATCCTGCTCAACTATATCACGTATCGTTACCGATTGATTGGCGCAGTTGATGATGAGGATAGTACCCCCGGCACAGTCTACTTTGCGCTCTCGATTACCCTATTGTTTGTCCTCTTTTGGCGCACCGATAGCCCTAACGATATGGGCTATATTGCAGCCGGAGCGGTTATGGCGATGACGTGGGGAGATGCAATGGCTTCGTTGATAGGGAGACGATGGGGCAAGCATCGCTACACTGTTCGCAATGATACCCGCTCATGGGAAGGGTCAGCGGCGATGGTCATTGCCAGTACCATAGCGATATTCTTGACCTTGCTGCTTCTACCGGGGTCTAGCCTCGCACCTTCGGTTGCCCCGCTTGGAGTCGGGGTGTGCTTCATAGCAGCATTGGCAGCAGCATTGGCAGCAGCAGTTGCTGAGGGGATTTCTCCTCGTGGTACAGACAATATTAGTGTTCCCCTGGTGGCGGCTCTGGTGCTCTTTGGGGGCATCTCTGTGGTTGGGTAATGCCGCACCGTGCGCGGGAAAATTGCATGCAAAAGATTATTCAACTCCTCCTAGCTCTCGTGTGCTTTGTGCTTTTGACAACCCCCTTCTGGTTCCCCTTTCGCTATCACGTTACTATTGACATTGGTTCAGGGACAGAAGCGGAGCACGTTTGGGGGTTCTTTATGTTTCACGATCCAGAAACGCAAGGCTCCCGTTCGTTTCGTTGGATGGCAGAGCGGGGAACTTTTACTATTCCCTATGCCCTTCGTATGGCTCCGCTAGTGCTTGACCTTACAGCATGCCGCTGTTTTGCCCAAGAGTTCATTACCCCCGTAGACTTGTTCATCAATCAGCGTTACCTAACCTCTCTCGCTACCACCGCGCAATGGCGCACCTACCATGTGCTTGTCCCATCCTACCCGCCCTACCCTGAGCAGGCGGTGATGGGAGATATGCGTGCGCCGACTACACCGGACTCCTACCAGCGACCACTTGGGGTTGCCCTTGACACGATACAGCTGCGCCACCTAGCCCCGGCAAGAGACATGACCTTGTTAGGGGGCATAACGCTGATAGTTGGTCTAGTATTGGTTGGTGTGGGGTATTGGTCCCGTTCTGTGGTGTTTCCCCTATTAGTAAGCGGCAGTTGGATGCTCTGTTCGTTGTTCTATGTCCCCCGGATGGTAGCCCTTGAGCATGTGTTGGGGCTTTTGGTTGTTGGCTTACTTTTGCTTTGGCTGCCCCTGTGGACAACAAGGTTGCGCTTGGCAAAAGGGAGGATACAGCATACCTATGCGGTTTTGGCTACAGTGCTGACAGTGTGGTTAATCCTTAGTCCGCAGGTGCTTGGGTCTTGGGTTGTTGATGATGCCTATATTTCCTTTCACTATGCCAACCGGTTTATCCATGGGCATGGGCTCATTTTTAATCTTGGCGAGCGGGTGGAGGGGTACACCAATTTTCTTTGGACGATGATTCTCGCTGGCACAATGGCCCTTGGTGGCGACCCGGTTATAGTGAGTGCGATACTCAATATGCTGCTGGCATTGGGGAGTGTTGCCCTGACCTTCTCCCTTGCTACCCACTTGGTGCAACCATCGTGGGCTTGGATTGCCCCGGTGATTCTAAGCGTTACCTCGCCCTTTCTCATCTATAGCACCCGTAATAGCGGTATGGAAACGGTGTTGTTTACATTGCTGACGCTTGGTACGTTGCTCTTGCTCTTCCAACAACGATGGCGACTAGCAGGGATTGTGACGGCGGGTATGCTGCTGACTAGACCAGATGGCATTATTCTGGCGATAATAGCAACACTGTATGCTACGTATTGTGGATGGTCTCGGATGTTGACGAGTGATGCTGGCTTTTACCTAGCCCCTATCCCTGACCCTCCCCCCACTGAGGGGAGAAGGGATGCGGTGTCGGTTCCCCTTCATCCTGTAGTTCATCCTGTAGGGTTGTTTCAGCAACTCTGGTCGTTTCCTACCCTTCAATATGGACTAGCGACAACGGTAGTATATGGTCCCTATTTTCTCTGGCGATGGTCCTACTATGGCTACCTTTTGCCCAATACGTTTTATGCCAAAGTTGACGGTACAAGCGAACAAGCATGGCTTGGTGTGCGCTATCTGTGGGCTTTTGGACAAGATTACCTGCTGCTGTGGTTTGGTATTGTTGGGGTGGTTATTGGGGCTATATTCCATGCCAAGACCCACACCAAAACCTCTTGGCACAAACTAGCTTTGCTGGTGATCTTTTTCGTTGGCTTTAGCGGGTATATCATTGCAGTTGGGGGAGACTGGATGCCGGGCGCACGGTTTTTTGTCGTCACTACGCCGGTGTTGGCAGTGTTGATAGCTTGGGGCATTGGGAGTATGCTTGAACGGTTCCCTCGTCTAATCCCTTGGGGGATGGTACTTTTGTTTGCTATGGTCATGTCACAGGGGGTCGTGTTGGCACAAGACCAGACGTGCCAAAAGGAGGTAGATCACACCCGCCGGTTGCGCGAGGTGGGACGATGGCTCCATACGCATACCCGCCCCGATGCGCTGATCGCCACAGAGTACGCGGGGGCTATTCCCTACTATTCACAGCGTACAACGCTTGATATTCTTGGCTTGACGGATACCCACATTGCCCATTTGTCGTCTGGTGATGATAATGATGATGATAATAACTATTCGGTACGGGTGACGATGCAGGAGATGGATTATGTGCTGCAACAAGCCCCGGATATTATCCCACGCAAGGGGTCGGCGGGCATCTGGACCCACCCAGATTTTGCCAAACTGTATGAACTACGATGGTTTGCTGGTCCAGAAGGGCATGCGTTGGGGCTATATGTGCGGCGGGGAAGCACGGCGATTATCACGTCTGAATAACGCCCTCCTGCCCCCAGACATCCGCTCGTTGACCCTCGCGGGTCATTCCCCCCCCCCCCCTCGCCCTGGGATGGGAGAGGGGGCAGGGGGAGAGGGTTGTTGCCCCCCATCCCCTATCCCCTTCCCCCCTTCGGGCAGCCCCCATCCCCTAGCCCCTTCCCCCACTACGCGGGAGAAGGGGAACCGGGCAACTCCCCCTCGCCCTGGGATGGGAGAGGGAAACAAACCAGACTCCCTGTCTCTGTGGTAGATTTTGCCCGTAGCTCCCACCCCATACCAATGATACTATGGTAAGATAGAAGACAAATTGGCGAAACTGCCAAGATTGTGCTATATATAGTCATGACAGGTGACGCAACACGCGACAACCAATAGAGACAACCAAACTAATGAGAAGTAACCAATCAACGAGCAAATCCTAGCAAATGAGAGGTGTCCTGTGGCATTCTGTAGTCAATGTGGAGCCGATAATCCAGCAACGGCTCATTTCTGTGATCAGTGTGGAGCACGATTAACACCGGTGGCTACCAGTGCTCCCCCAACACCATCCGCTCCCGCGGAAGGTCCAACCGTAGTAGATACCGCTGCGCCAAGTGGTCCTAGCCTATGCCCCCTCTGTAGTTCTCCCGTCATTCTTGGGGAAGCCTTTTGCGACAACTGCGGGGCATCGTTGATCAGCAAAGACCAGCCAGTGGGGGGGGAGATGACACCCGCCCCATCTTACGACACAACAACGAGTATTCCCATCCAGCCAAACTATCCCCCCCCACAGCCAATCAATACGCCATCTTCCCCCCCTAACGGTCCAATCGTTCGGAATACGCTTGCCCCATCACGCCTCATTGTCGTAGATAGTGGCAACACCATTGAGCTACCCCGAACAGATCAAGCGGTTGTCGGGCGGGCAGACCCGGTAAGTCGCTTCTATCCAGACATTGACCTCTCCCCCCACAACGCGCTGCAAAATGGCGTAGGTCGGCGGCATGCTCGCTTGAGTGTCAAAAATGGCAAAATACTGGTTGAGGATATGAATAGTACCAATGGTACAATAGTGAATGGACAACGACTGACCCCACGCATGGCACAGCCGCTCAATGACAGCGATGAACTGCGGATGGGGACTCTTAAACTCCGCTTTTACTGGTGATGTGACAGACATAATGACACAAAATGGGAAAACGCTCATGGTAGACCATGTGGCAAAGACGTTTGCCACCACGCAAGCCGTGCGGGATGTCAGCTTTGACGTAGAAGCCGGCGAAATCTTTGCCCTGCTTGGTCCCAATGGGGCTGGCAAGACGACAACCATTCGCATGGTGCTGGATATACTCAAGCCAGACCAGGGCAGTATTCACGTCTTGGGTGGTCCTATGACCCCCGCTACTCGTGACCGCATCGGCTATCTGCCAGAAGATCGTGGGCTATACCGCAACCTCAAGCTCATGGATTGCCTCACCTTCTTAGCAGGGCTAAAAGGGCTAACGCGCCAGGAATCGCGCCGCCGTGCTGAAGATTACCTTGAGCGATTCGACCTGATGGACCATCGCAAAAAGAAGATAAGCGATCTGAGCCGCGGTATGCAACAAAAAGTGCAGTTTATCACCACGCTGCTACATAATCCTGACCTACTTGTGGTAGATGAACCCTTCGCGGGCTTCGACCCGGTGAACGTGCATATCATCAAAGATATGCTCAAAGAACAGGCAGCACAGGGCAAGACTATCATCCTGTCTGCCCACGAGATGCACCTGGTGCAAGCCCTCGCCGAGCGCATGGCAATGATCAGCCGTGGCGAGGTGGTGCTCTACGGCAGAATTGCTGAGTTGCGGCGTTCGTTTGCGTCCAATGCCGTGATTGTTGAGGGGCAAGGAACGCTGCCCCCCCTACCCGGTGTGGTAGAGATGGAGCAAGAAAAAGACCACTACCACCTACACCTTGCTGATGACACCGAACCGCAGGATATTCTGCGGCTCCTGGGCGAGCTAGACTCTTTTACCGTAGATCGGTTTGAGCTTGCTATGCCCACGCTAGATGAGATTTTCGTGCAGGTGGCAAAGGACCACCACCAATATGAACAGGAGCAGGCAGAGGGGCAAGCCACATGAATCGCACACTCTTCATTGCCACCTCAGAGTATGTGCGCCAAGTGACCCGGCGAGGCTTTCTCATTGCGCTATTTGGCATGCCCATATTTATGGGGGCAATGGTGCTAGGGGCAGGTCTCATTGTTGCGCTCTCTCTGGTCTTTGACCAGACGGAAAAGGCGATAGGCTATGTAGACCAAGCCGGCATTATCTATGAAAATCTGGCTATCTTCTCCGAAGACTCCAATACCAACGATAGCGATAATGATAATGCTGGTACTATACGCTACATCCCCCTGCGCCCCTATCCAGACATGCAAGCTGCCCACACCGCTTTTGTCGCCGATGAGATAGATGCCTATGTGGTAGTGCCACACAACTACCTGGACACGGGGACGATTATGAGCTATGGCACCAGGAGTTTGTCGTATATGGGCAAAACGACCCTGCGCCTCTTGCTTCGCAAAAATTTGCTCTTTGATCAGCCGAGTGACGTGGCTAGACGGGCACGGTCCCCCATATATCAGTTTGACAGTGAGATGATCTCCCCTCCAGACGAAACTGTCGCTGGCACAGATGAATCATCCAAAAGCACAACGCGACAACGGGAAGAGTGGTTCTTTTTCCTCTCCTTCATCCTAGGGATGATTGCGCTTGGTACCATCTTCTCTTCCGTTTCCTACCTGCTGCATGCAATGGTAGACGAAAAGGAAAACCGCACAATGGAAATCGTGATGACCTCGGTCTCACCAGAGCAGTTTATCAGTGGCAAGACGTTAGGACTTGGCGCACTAGGCTTGACGCAGGCATTGGTATGGCTCCTCTACATTGTCGGTCCTGTTGCTATCGGGGCGATCTTCGTTGCAGATGTGCGCCCGGCGTTTTTCAGCCTGATGACGGAAATTTTGCCGCTGGCAACCCTCTTTTTTATCCCCTTCTACCTGCTGTATGCTGGTATTATCATCTTCATTGGCTCCATTGTTGGCTCTATCCAAGAGGGGCAACAACTGGCATCTTTGTCGCTGTTGCCCGTTATGATGTCCTTCTTTTTGATGGGTGTGATTGCAGAACAGCCGGACAGTGCGCTGGCAGTAGGGACCACGCTCTTTCCCACAACCGCGTTGTTTTCGGTGCTGATACGGGCTTCGTTTATCCAGATTCCCGTGTGGCAGTTGGCACTGAGTCTGGTCATTACCCTAACATTTGTGGTCCTGTTTACGTTCATTTCCGGGCGCATCTTCCGATGGGGAATGTTGCGCTATGGCAAACGATTTTCCCTACGTGAATTATTCAAGGAGAAAAAACGGCTATGAAATACCGAGTCTTGGTTAGTCTTACCCTTCCCGTCCTGATCATCCTTTCGCTTATTCCCTTTACTATACCGCATAGCACCGCCCAACAACAAACACAATCTAATGACCTCCTCGATTTTACCTACAAGCTCACCCAATCTACCGCTGGTATGCAATACTGGACCACGCCGCCATCCGAGCGGGTCTTCCAAGATGATGCCATCCCAACGGATACGGGGGATGAGGTATTGGTCTTTGCTGCCCAAAACGAGTTTGAGCCATTCCAAGTAGTTGTCAATCCCTCGGCAGCAGAAACGGTAGCCGTCTCCGTTGGCGACTTTGGCGCAGGCATCACGGCAGAAATCTACCAGGTGGCGTATGTGCCGGTAGCGCAGGCAACCGACAATCTGGGCAGGACAGGTCCCTACCCCGACCCGCTTGTGCCATTGGCGCAGGGGGCGAGTGTATCGTTGCCGGCAAACCAAAATACTGCTTTTTGGTTTAGCCTGTATGTCCCCACAACCACCCCCACTGGCGACTACACCACCCAGGTGCAGATAGGCTCAACCAGCATCCCGGTGACGCTCCACGTCTTTGACTTTGCCATCCCCGAAGAACTGCACGTCAAATCCCAGATGAACTTTTCCCATAACGCGGTGTTGGACAAGTATGGGGTGCAAGGGACAGGGGATGAGTATTGGATGTATGTAGACATGATGAAGCAGTTTTTCATAGACCACCGCCTCACATCAAAAGCACCGCTCTGGTCGGGCGGCTTGACGAGCCGTGGCGCTCCCTACATAGACTATGACTGCACTACCCACACCTTCACCGACAACGATGGCATATGGGGCTTTGAGCATCCTGCCGACAAGTACCTCAATGGGACAGGCTTTAACAATGGGACAGGCTTTCCCTCGTTTATGGCGATGACCTTTCGCAACAATGACTCTTCGCAGGATCAACGCCCCGATAGCTTTTGTGGAGCTACTCGCACCGCCAATGACTGGTACACGGCAAACAACCCCAACACTGCGTATAACCAACAGTGGTTTGCCTACATGACGGCGATCCAACAGTATCTCCAAAGCCTCGGCTACCTCGACAAGAGCTACTACTACTTTGCCAATGAGCCACAGGACCAGGCAGACTACGATGCGGTGGCGTGGTATTCCCAGGAGATCAAAAAGGTTGCCCCTAATCTCAAGTTGATGGTCTCTGAGGAGCCAAAGCCAGAGATATACGCTCACCCGACCTACACTGGCGCAAAGATTGACATATGGTTGCCAGTATTGAACGCTTATGACCCCGAAGTTTCCCACGCACGCGAAGCAGAGCATGGCGAGGAAACCTGGATATACTTTTTGCATGGCACCCGCCCCCCCTACTTCAACCCGATCACGCTAGACCATCCAGGTATTGAGAGCAAACTCACCGGCTGGTTTCTCTGGAACTATCGCATCCGGGGGATTGCCTACTACTCGTTGAACAACTGGAGCAAGAACCCCTGGACAGACCCACTCAACGATAATCACAATGGCGACCTCTTTATGCTCTACCCGCCGGGACAGGATAATCAACCGATTACCTACGGGGCAAATACCCATCGGATGGTGCCGTCTATTCGCTTTGAACTGATGCGCGATAGCCTAGAAGACTACGAGTATCTGTATGTGCTGAATGGCAACCAACAGCCGGTAGTGAATCAAGAGAATGTTGCCGATACGCAGGCAGCAAAGATGGTCTCAGGCTTGACAAGCTACACCCGTGATGGCGACTTTCTCTACAACCTGCGGCGCGTTATTGGGCTAAAGAATGGCGGCGAGATAGACACCATCCCCGATATACAACCGCCTGCCAAACACCCCCGTGCTGAGGGTCCGCCATCGGATTACTACCTCAACTTCCAAGACCCCGCGGGTGAGCCTGCTGCCAACCCACTGGTTGTGGATGGTAAGGAGTATATGAAGATTGGCTGGAACGCTTACGATGAGACGCTTGGCTATGGTTGGTTTGGCGACTTGGCGCACGTTGAGTACCAATACCTCAGCAATGCCCCCAATGTGCTACAAGGCAGCATTATCTACGATGACTGGGGTAGGGAAAAGACGTTTGGGTTTGACCTGCCCAATGGCGAATATCGCGTTACGGTGTCGGTGGGTTGGCAGGGCAAAACCTACAATCGCAACAAGATTGACATTGAGGGGGTGAGCTTTGTTGATGATGAAGCGTCAAGCCCCTACCTTGTGCGGACGAAAGAGGTGACGATTAAGGACAACCAGTTGACAATGGCGATGGGCATTTTTGACGAATATACCATGCTCAACTACATGGACATTGAGGCAATCAACGTTGCGACCCCTACGCCGTCTCCCACCCCCACCGAGACTGCGACCCCTACGCCATCGTCTACACCTACGCCATCTCCCACGCCAATAAGGTCTACAATGGAGATTTCGCCAACCCAAGATGGCAGCATATCGGTGCAAGACCCATCTACTGGCACGACTGACCCTATTTTCACGATTACCTTTCCCCTAACGGCAGTTACGGAGCCGGTGAATATTGTCTACACCAGTCCCATCTCGCCGGTGAAGGAGCAGCCATTGCCAGAGGGGATGAGTGAGCTACGCAATTTCATGCTCACGGCGACCACAGCCGGCGGCGACCCAGTGACGACCTTTGCGGTTTCCTACACAATGGAGTTGGTGTATACGGAGCAGGAGCTATCTAACGCACGTATTGAGGACGAGTCTACGCTCAATGTTGCCTACTGGCAGGACAACGTATGGCACCCGATGCTGCCGTGTACAGGATGCGAGCGTACACCAGACGACAACCGCTTGACTATCATCGCTGACCACTTCACCGACTATAACTTGATGGGCGAGACGGTGCCGTTGCTAGAGGTCTATTTGCCAATAGTGCAGCGGTAAGGGGGGGAACCCTCCCCCCCTGCCCCCGCTCCCGACACCCTCTCCCCCCTGCCCCCGCTCCCGACACCCTCTCCCCCTGCCCCCTCTCCCATAAGAGGGCGAGGGGGAGCTG
>CAYPHM010000124.1:0-6612 GCA_964410555.1 uncultured Chloroflexaceae bacterium
GGGTAGGGGGAGAGGGGGTAGGGGGAGAGGGGGTAGGGAGCAGGGGCGGGGGAGAAGGTGTGGGGGAGAAAGCTATAACCCTATAATCCTTTGATTATGCGCTTGTGCTATAACCCTGCCCATTGCCTTCACAGGTATTGTCTTCCAATTGTGGTTTTGCTCGTTCCTGCACAAGAATGCCCTGTAGCCCATTGTCGCTACATAGATTCTGCCGGGCAGTGCCATATGCATTGCCAAAGTAACCAATACCAGAAAGACGGTTTCGTTGGCATGTATTCGCTTCCAATGTAGGGTATGCCTGACCAATAACTTGGATGCCAAAGAGGATATTATTTTGGCAAATATTGTGACGGGCAATGCCTGCAGTACTGCCCACATAGCCAATACCGCCGGCTTGGTTGTACTGGCAACTGTTTTCTTCCAGGGTGGGGGTCGCCTGATCTACCACCAGAATACCACATTGCCCATTGAGATTGCACACATTTTGGCGAGCAGTCGCCGATGTATGCTCGCTGTAGACCATACCAGCAGCATGGTTGCTCAAACACATATTGGCTTCTAGGGTAGGGGTCGCTTGGTCACAGACCATAATGCCAGACTGCTTATTGTTCATGCAGCTATTTTGCCGGGCTGTGCCACCGGCTTGGTCAAGGTAGGCAATACCAGTTTCGTGGTTGTGCTGACAAATATTCGCCTCCAGCGTTGGCTGTGCTTGGTCCCGGATGAGGATACCGTGAAGTTGGTTTTGCACCGCTTCGCATAGCTCCACCTGCCCGCTTGACGTACCAAGAAAGCGAATACCACTCCCGCCGCCATGCCGTTCGTTAGAAATACCGCCCGTGAAGCGACAATGGCGAAAGTATATCTCCCCACTAGCAACGTCTACAACATTTGCCCATTGTACCCCCTGATGCGCGATAGTCAGGGCGTGGAGTTGGGATGGGGCTTGTGGTTCTCCTGCAAAGCATACTACGCATGTGTCACCGGTGCCAATAATGCTGGTTTGGTTCCATCCATAGCCAATGATAACCAATGGTTTATTGATAATGAGCCTTTGTGAAACATAATACTCCCCAACCTTGAGCCGTATGTATGCGCCGGCAGGGGCATCACGGATAATCTGGTATAAATTACTGCTAGGTTCAACAGTAAGGTCCATAGCTGTTTGTGCTACTTTCTCTTATGCGGGACAAGCCCACCCTATCACCGTTCAAATAGTACCACAGTGATTGTGGGAAGGCAATAGCCACGCGCTACATCTAGGTGTGTCCAAAGTCGCACGATAATAGCATTATTGCCCATTTTTGCTCACCCCCTACCCCTTGCCCCCCCGCCCACACCACGCGGGGCGGGGGGGGATGGGGGGCAACAATACTCCCTGCTCCCCACGGTAGGGAAAGGGTAGAGACGTAGCATATGCTACGTCTCTACCACCGGGCAGGGGAACGGGGGCGGGTTATTTTGCTCAAAGGTAGCATCCTGATACAACTGATGGTATAATCAACTTGTCACGCATGGTATCAACCCTGGAGGAATCTGTTTGTTATGTCACCGATTATCTCTACACCAAAACTCACTATCAAACGTCAAGATGGCAGCTATCAAGAACTCGACTGGGAACAAGAGGTTTTGACGATTGGGCGTGATAGTGCCAATGATATTATCATTGACCACACCCTCGCCTCGCGTAGGCACGCCCGCCTAGAACACACCGACAGCGGGTTCTTTATCTGTGATCTCAACAGCACCAACGGCACCTTCCTGAATGGCGAGCCTATCCAAGACTCCCACATGCTCCATCACCAGGATCAGGTGCTCATAGCCGATACCATCATCACCTTCCAAGATACTGACGCTACCGCTAGAGGTCCCCTACCCGTGGAATTGCTGCGGGCAGGGCAAGAAGACATCCGCGTAGATAGCCAAACCAAAACAATCATCCTCAACGGACAACCCCTCATCCCCCCCCTTACCGTCAAAGAATTTCAACTCCTGGAAGTGCTCTACCAACGCAAGGGGCAGGTGGTCAGCAAGGATGAGGTAGCCCAAACCGTATGGGATTATGAAGTCTATGATTACAATGCCATAGATGCCCTTGTCTATCGGGTACGCCAACGCATTGAGCCAGACCCCACCAACCCCCGCTACCTGATCACCCAACGGGGGTTTGGCTACCGATTGATAACTACTTCAGAGAAAGGCTCGGATAGTATGCAATGACACACAATACCGAATCTTCTGCTAGGCTACGCTCAGAGAAGAGTAAACTCCAACAAGAGGTCGCTCGTCTACAAGCTCAAGTTGCCCAACAGCAGCAGCGTATCCAAACACTTCAAGCAAGGGATACGTACCATAGGGTAATTATTGAGCAGAATAGTGATGCCCTACTCGTGCTCCAAGAGGGGGTAGTGCAGTTTGTCAACCCCGCCGCTGAAGCCATGTTTCGTTACGTGGCAGAAGACCTCCTGGGATTCTATCTCGGTGTTGTTCTGGAAACATCACACAAAATGGAGGTAGATATACTGCGAAAGGATGGCACTCGCGGGGTTGGCGAGATGCGTACCACAACCATCAACTGGAAAGGCAACCCCGCCTACCTTGCCTCCTTCCGGGACATCACAGACCGCAAACAGACCGAAGAAGCCCTGCGTCAAGCCAATGAAGCCCTCGAACAGCGCACCCAAGAACTCTACGAAACAAACAGTTACCTCCAGCGTAGACAAGCCCTGTTCTATACCATCTTTGAAGGTATCAATGATGGCTTACTGCTGGTAGATAAGGCAAATCATATCCTCGCCGCAAATAGCGCGGTAGATCTGCTGCTAGGGTGCAGTGTCGAAGAGGTGATCAATAAACCGTTACCTGGATTATTTCGCCCCTCCAAAGGCGAACGCACCCCGGACCTGCTCTTCCCAAACTTTTGGGTATCGCAAACGCTACGTGATGGGCAGCCCCGCCGCCGCCGTGAGCGTATCATTAGCCCAAATGGAGTTGCCCACACCCTTGATATGCAAGCCTTGCCCATCTATGATACCGATAAGGGGGGAGAAAAGCATGTTGTGCAAGTCGTGTTGCATATGGTCGATGTGACAGAAATGCTCAAGATGGATGCCCTCAAACTGGAAAACGAACGGCTCAACGCTACCCGTAAGCTCATTGAGATTGTCGCGCACGAGGTCAATACCCCCCTCCAGACCATCACCTCACTACTTGGCATGCTGCACAAAACCAATGCCCAAGAACGCGAAACCTATATCCAACTTTCGCTTGACGAAATCAAACGCATCAGTATGATTATGTATCAATTGCGCCATATCTACCATACCAAATCCGACAAACACCGACCAGTAGACATCAACAACCTGATTAAACAAGTATTACTTCTGATGCATGGCAGATTTGCCAAACATCACATTCACGTAGAATGTCAGCTCACGCCAACCTTGCCCCGCTTGCCATGCCATGCAGACGAGATAACCCAGGTCTTGTTAAACCTGCTCTACAACGCGATAGAAGCTATGTCAAATGGGGGAAGAATACGCATCCAGACAAGCATAGACCCTGGCACCATTACGAATAATCCTATCGGTTCAGATATAACAGATACCTTTTCATACCTACGTATCTGTATAGCCGACTCAGGTATGGGCATTGACCAATCGACGCTTCCTCACATCTTTGAACCATTCTTTGCGTCAAGAAAACAAGGTTTCGGAGTGGGATTATTTGTCTGCCACAAGATCATTACTCAGCATAATGGAAAATTGCTGGTAGAAAGCCAACCAAAACAGGGAAGTACCTTTACTATCTTGCTTCCCTTTACCCAAACCTATGATGAACAGCCATTCCTTCCTAGCGAGCCTAGCGAGCCTAGCGAGAAAGATTGAAAGATTGCTGCTCATGTATATTTGGTTTGTTGATAGATAAAGACTATGCAACAAGGACACATCTTACTTGTAGAAGATAATCCCCATATGCGCCGAATCCTTTCGTTAGTATTGGAACAGGCAGGATATACCGTTACCCAATTAGACAATGGGCAAACGGCTATTGATCTGTTGACGAATAACATTCCAGATAAGCCAACTTACGAAGTGGTGCTAACAGACATCTTGATGTACGATGTAGATGGTATCGAGGTCATGCGCGTAGCCCGGAGCCTCGATGTTCCCCCAGAGGTTATCTTACTCACGGGGCATGGTACGCTAGAAACGGCAATAGATGCTATCCGTTCCGGGGCTTTTGACTACCTGCTCAAGCCGTGCGAGAATGACCACCTGCTGGAACGCATCGGCGCTGCCCTTAAACACTATCAACAGAAAGTACGCCAAGCCCGCGAGTTGCAAATGTTGCATACCATGACGGCATTGCTCAAGGAAAACCAGGATGTGCTCGAAGGGAAGCAGTCTCCCCCATCCCCACAAACTGTGCCGCCCCAACAACCCCCATCCCCCATATCATCGGCTCAACCCCATGCTCCAGAGGAACAACAACGCTACCAGTGGGTGGGCAAGCTCTGCATTGACTCCTACCGCTATGAAGTCTGGTTTGATCAGCGTCAACTGAGTTTGACCCCGAATGAGTATAGTATTCTTGTATGTCTCGCCAATAAGGTAGGTCAAGCCATCTCTTTCAGTGGTATTATCAAGTGTGCTCGTGGCATTACGATGCAAGAATCCGAGGCAAAAGAACTCCTGCGCCAGCACATGCTCAATCTTCGCAAGAAAATAGACCGTCAGTACATCGTGAGTGTCTATGGGGTTGGGTACATGTTGGTTGCCCCCGATGACCCACCTGCTGCTCCCTAATCGTTTTTTTGTTGGTTTTTCACAGAACCTATATCTAATAGGTATAAATATCAGAGCAAATAGGTAGTAAAAAGAGCGGAAAAAGAGCCGCTTTTTGTCTATAAGCCACCTGATATGAGTTACAATTGGGATACAGAAACCTTGTGAGGAGCAACCACGGTGGTTGCTCAAGGCATGCAAGGAGATAGTCCTGACCTTTGTAGCAGAGGACGTTATCCATTGAAGGCGTGTTATACCGCATAACAAAAGGAAAAAGCTGCGGTTCCATTGCTCCTGTTGCTCTCAACGTATCAGAGAAAAGGCTAGATACCATCCCTCTTCACCACATGAGCACAAGAGTAGAATTGTTGCCAGAGCCCAAATATCGTTATCAGGATGTTTCATCAGAATCAAATTGCAACCACAACTTTTTGACAGGTGAACAGAAAACCGGTAATGACCAGTCGATGTATCGTATTGGGAGGCTCTCAGCACATACAAACAACGAAATGCTCCTTTGCCCCCTTCCCCTAGCCCTTTTCCCCCACCGAGGGGGGAAGGGAACAAACACCAGACAGATGGCAGGGGGAAAGGGGGAGCAAGCGGGGAGTCTACGGGTAAGGTTGGCAAAAAGGCAATGACCCGACCCCTCCTCCCAACACGAGAACCAATGCACAACCTCTAGCCAAACAAAGGCAAATCATATCCCCATCCATGCCACCTCTGAACGAGAGAAGGAGCTTTTTTATGCTTCAAGATGGTGTACGCAATTCCCCGTTCCTCCGTGGTGTTGCCCTGTTTCTCGCGTTGCTCGTGTTACTAGCAGCGTGTGGGGCACAACAACCTGTTATTACAAAAGTCACGGAAAAAGAGACCGTTGTGGTCAAAGAGACTGTTGTGGTCACGGCTACCCCCGACCCCGAAGCTGAAGCGGACATAGCTATCGAAGAGCTACCCACAGCAGAACAACTAACCGAAGAAGGATTGTCGAAGGAAGACTTCTTAATTGCAATTGTGGCTGATGCCGAGCGAGATCGCTGGTCTGCACGATTGCCAGAAGACTACGTAGGGTTGGAATCCCCCTTCCCCCTAGACTCAGAAGAGCACATCAGCATGGGTGAAGAGGTGTTCTTTTCGCAAGACTGCGCTGTTTGCCACGGTCCACAAGGGAATGGACAAGGGGTATTTAGTCGTGGTATGAACCCCCGCCCCATTGACCTGACCGACAAGGCATTGGTAGACCGGTTGAGTGATGACTACCTCTACTGGCGTTTGAGCGAGGGCGGTTTGGAAGCCCCCTTCCTTTCCGCCATGCCCGCGTTTAAGGACATCCTCTCTGAAGAACAACGCTGGCAATTGGTCGCCTACGTGCGTAGCATCGCTACCGAAACCGGCACCGCCCCGATGATCGGTGGGGTAGACTACCAAGTAGGGATGAACATTCTCCAGACCTATGGCTGTTTGGCATGCCATCGGTACAATGATCAGGGGAACTTTGTTGGTCCAGACCTGCACGATATTGGCACTCGCCGCAGTGCAGAAGAACTCCTCACCGACATTGTAGACCCATCATTTGAAGTAGCCGAAGGCTTCGCCGACACGATGCCGCAGGACTATTCAGAGCAGATCGAAACCGATGATCTCAACCTGATGGTAGATTTCCTGGCTGGCTCCACAGGCGAGGTACCAGAGTTTACCATAGCAGAAGCAGACGAAGAAGCTGATGCTGCCGATGAGGACGCTGCCGATGAGGACGCTGCCCCCGATGAGGACGCTGCCGATGAGGACGCTGCCGATGAGGACGCTGCCGATGAGGACGCTGCCG
>CAYPHM010000124.1:6712-14104 GCA_964410555.1 uncultured Chloroflexaceae bacterium
CGCTGCCGATGAGGACGCTGCCGATGAGGACGCTGCCGATGAGGACGCTGCCGATGAGGACGCTGCCGCCGCCGAGGATATAGAAGCCACCGATACCCTCACCGCCACAACAGAGATGACCGCCACAGCAGAACGTCCTAGCGGTCCCCCGCTTGACGGCGCAGATGACCTGCCCTTTAACCTCGACAACCTGCCCACCGCGGTTATCAACGGCATCACCGTCTTCTTGCCAGTGAACCCCTACAACATCTTTGTCAACTATGAGCTAGGGATGCACTGTGTTGGCTTCAATATGACCTATTGCTGTATGATCCCGCCCTACAACAGTATCCAAGCGCAGGCTATTCAGTCTACCACCGAGGAAGAGCCAAATCCCAAACTGCTCACGCCGGAAGACAATGTAGCCCTGCACTATAGCGTAGATGACAATAGCTACTCTGAAGGCGACAAGATGGTCTATTGGGGTGTAGGGAAAGATGTCAATGGCGATGGTGATATGGATGATGCCAACGACAACTTCGCCAACTACGTCTGGACTCACCTCTACATCTATGAAGACCTAGAAGGCACGAAACCTGAAGGGGCAACAGAAGAGGATCGCCTACACGTTGGGAAGGAAATACCTGTGCAGGTAGATCACGGTCCTTCTGGTATGGGGCTTGAAGGGTTCGCCGAGTATGCCGGTGAAGAAGGTGGCAACATTGTCTTTACCGTTTCACGCTTTGGCAACCTGCCAGACATCCCCCTCATCCTGACCTCTAGCCACGTATGGGATGCGCTCGGTCTGCCGCTCACCGCCTTTAACGATGGCGTACTCGATGGCGGCTCCCACCGCACCATAGACGACCAACACTTCCAGCCCTATCAGGCATCACGGGTGACGCTCTATGAAGCGGAAGACGGCGAGCCAACCGGACCGTTGTTGGCAGAGGGTGAGCCGGTGAGCTTTATCGGCACAAACCCCCTAGACATGCCTGCCTGTAGCTGGTGCCACGGTACCGAACGGGCAAACACGTTTGGGACAAACGACTACCAGCTCTATCAGCAGGAATATGCCTACTGGATGGATACCTATGCGGATACCAGCGAGTATATGGCACGGACAAAAGCTGGTCTTATTAGCATCTTGGAGATGCACGATGACAAGCACGATACCGACTTTTTGGCTGAGTATGATGTAACGGCAACCAAGAATCGCTTGGGTAGCCAGGGTCCCGTCAACTGTTCCGACTGCCACGGCGACAACGTACAAGGGCGGTTGCAGTCTACAGACGAAACGCCAGAAGAGCCGATTATGTCGCTTCCAGAAGCGATGCATGGGGTTCACCTTTCTGTTGTCGCAGACCCCGATGCCAATGGGCGCACGCAGTCGTGCCAGGTATGTCACCCGGCACACACGCAAAACCCAGCCCTCAATACTGCTGGCGAAGCGCAGTCTACCATAGACCGTGAAGGCAACCCGCGCTACACCGATGGCGACATCCGCGACTCGGCAGGGTGCTACACCGGGCGTGATGCCCACACCAACCCTGATGCAGAACCGCCGTTCTTCCTCAACGACATAGGACAATATCTGTTTGAAAACGTCTCCACGACTGAGGATGGCGAGATCAAGGGGCTATACTGCACCAATTGCCACAACTTTAACTCCCAAGAACTGTACAAGCGGGACAGTTTGGTTACACCACAGCAGCCCGGCGAGGGTGAGACGCTGCGAACGATGACGCTGGAAGAGATTGTCCAAGAGATCACGGGCAATACCGACATCCAAGCCTATGTAGACTACTACATGGACCCGAAGGTGGGCGCAGCTGGCAATCCGCTGGTGGCGTACTACACGGAACATGAAGCGGCTATCTTGGAAGGCGACATGACCTACGCTGATGCTTCGGCAGGTGAAGATTGGTGGCTCTCTGCTGCGGAACCCCACTGCGCCGACTGCCACGTAGCCCCGTTTGTTGAGAGCATGGGCGGTAAGTACTTCCCAATTGACCAAGAGGGCAAGTACTCACTGATGCGCTACTCGAAGGCGCATGCTGATCTGGCATGCCAGTCCTGCCACGAGTCCATTCACGGGCTGTACAGTGTGGTAGAGAAGGGCGAAGAGACCAACGATATGACCACGCATGAGCAAGCCTTGCAGTTTAGCCCAGACGGGGAATATACGGGACCGGTAACGTGTGTGACCTGCCACGCAGTAGGTCCCAACGGTGTGCCAGCACAGCTTGAGGGAACCCCCTACTATGACGACTACTACGCCTCTGTCGTGTTGATGCACTTGATGCGTGACGCAGATTACGAGATGCCAGTTGAAGAACTGGTCAATAAGTACCCATATGAGGATTCACGAGCTATCGTGGATGCCAGTATGGAAAGTATGCCGTAACGCGCAACGGAAAGCCGAACCAAAAGCGCAAGATACCACGACCTGAGCAAGGTCGCAAGGGCGGGGGGAGACAACTTGGTTGTCTTCCCCCGTCTTGGGTGTTGCCCCATTATCCTGCCATCCTCTCACATACCTGGGTGCGTTGATTCACCACATCCCGAATGGTGCGCGAAGGCTTCGATGGTTTCGACGGTTTTTCCCTCACCGGTGGAGTATAGTTCGGGTCATACCAAGTGCGGTTTTTGAGAATATCGCGGATAGTTGACTCTTTCAGGTAGTTATATTCATGCCAAACTTGCGTTGCCGTCATCCCCTCAACCGTATGCAAACGCCGCATTTCAGACACTTCCACCTCCGTTGTCTTGCGGTATCCCCGTTCGCCGTTTTCGTTCCCTTCTTCAGTTTCGGTAAACACTGTTGGCTCTGCTATGGGGTCATAGTCTGGGGGGGCAGGCGGCGCACCACAGCGAGCGCGATTGCGTTCATCTTGCACCAGGGCAATCTCGCGGATGAGTTCATACAGACGCTTTTTCTCTGCTTGGGTCACGCGCCAAGACTGCTGCGATAGCTTGGTATAGAGCACCTGTTTTTCCGCATGCAGTTGTGTTAGTTGTCGCAAGGCAACATATGCCCGTTGCTGATGTGTTTGTATCATCATTGGTAATCCCCTTTCCTTTGCAAGTATTGCCCATACGATTGATTAAAGACATCCTGTGCCTGGGCAATTTCCCTGGCTATTTGGTCAAGCCGAAGACGCTCTGCTATCGTCAACCCCACTACCCGATGTAATGCGGTAAGATAAATGTGTTCCTGCTCTGTATACAGGGTATTGATACGGTGAAATAATAACGTATACTCTCGTTGTTGATGGGTAGGTATCAACGTCTTTCTCCTTTCCCATACTCCACTCACAAAAGACCAAAAAAGATCAAAAAACGGTATCCAAAAGAAGAGGGTCGAGTGCTATCAGGCTTTCTGGCTTGCCCTTTGACACTCGACCCTCATGAGAGAGGTTGTCCCGCTGTTGTTGTAGCCAATCTGGAAGCGCATCACACGGGATGTTGCGCTGTCGTTGGCGTAGGGTGGGTGGCTCTTTGTGTACCCTACGCCTGTGTTGGGAGAAGAGCGCACATCCTGGCGGTAGTCTGGAGTATTCCACACCGTGCCACCACTGGGGGTATTTGGGAGAGCGACCCTTGTGCAAGGCATGATGTTCTCTTCGGTAGGACGTAGCGGGCTGTTGTGGCAGGGGGGAATATCCTAGAGCGACTTCACCTCGGCACAAAGCAACCTGTCCTCCAGATGAGTAATTGTGTTTTACGCGGTATCTTGTCATAGTAAGCACACCTCAAGTACACCAAAAGTACACCAAAAAAGGACTTTCAAGGGTCGTTCCCGGCAACCAACCAAATCATGTTAGAAATCAACCTAAAAAAGCTAGACGAACTACAACCAACGAATAAGCCATACCAGAGCCATAGGCGAGATTATGCTCTGCCCATACTGGCTTCGGTTAGCAACCGTTGGATACGTGCCATCTGTGATAGCACCTGGGCTTCCCACTGGCTAATCCTCGCAACAATTGCCTCAACCAGTTCTTGATTACGGTTGAGCTTGTCTTGGGCAATATCCAGTTGGGTGAGGATATTTTCCACCAGTTCGCTGGCAGCCTTCGCCGCCGCTTCCGAGTCTTCCCGCCTAGAGGCTGCCCCCACCCCCCAACGATTCTTTATGGGAGTGGCTCGCGCAAGGGAGAGATACATCTGTATCTGCTCCAATCGCGTTAGGGCATCGGCATTCAAGCGGGCGATGTCTGACAGAAGAATAGAGGACACGCCAGTGTTTTGATAAATCCTGGCGCGTGCCTGGTCAGACTTCTTCTGTGCTTCCTGCAAACATTGCACCGCTTCCCTGGCAGCCTGTAACGCCTCCTTCCTCTGGCTCTCCGCTTCCATTGGCCACTTCAACTGCGGTGTCGGCATTTTTTGCGCTCCTTCCGTTCTCGGTCTTTGTGAGATACTTCATCAGCTCCCATTTTCGCACAATCGCCTCGCCAATTTGCCAGAAGATAATCGGTGCGCCTGAAGCCATAAAAGAACGCCATACCGCATTTTCATAAGTCTTCCAATCTATCAAGGATTCCTTGATGCTGGTCTTGCGTTCTTGCTCTATGGTATGAGCTTCAATGGCAATAGGCACCAGCGTCAATCCGACCCCTACCGCTACCTCTAACCATTCATGGTCAGGTTTGAGGCGAAAACGTCGCTCCAGCAACGCTAGGGCGGTGGCATAACCAGTAGAGACTGCCATCACGCGAACGGGAACTCTGATCAGTAAACGGGTATCCGTGTCCATCATGGTTTGAACCCTCCTTTGAGTATATAGTTCATGGTACCCTCACGGGTGCTTCATGGGCTTGAACCCTGATGGACCTGTATTATACTACAGAGTATAGGAACTCCGCGGTTTTTGGGGGATTAGACCTAGCTATGGTTGGGGAAGTATCCAGAGATGCGGGGGGCTTTCTATCTTTTCATACCAGCATACTGTTGATTGTTATGTTCCTTGTTCATCGTGTTTCAAGGCATAACAAAGCGGGGGAGAGGGAATGATGTATTCCCTCTCCCCCACTCTTTCCCGTGCATTATTTCTGGATAGAAGTGCGGTTGATCTTTTCTTGGGCTGGTTTTTGAAAAAGTATCACGTCGATAAAAGCTCGTGGGTAGTAATCTATCAGGAGATTGATACCATTGCGCCTACGCCAGATAAACCCCATGACCAACCCCGCAAGCAGTAGTACCCCACTGAACATACCGCCCATGGATTGCTGGGTAATGATAGCTACGGAGATAAAGAGAAACAACAACCCAAAGGAGACCCCCTGCCCTATCTGGAAGAGCAGGACTGATTCCCGGAGTTGAATATAGGCATAGAGGTAGGCTAGTGTCCACCAGAGTTGTACGAGAGATATAAGTACGGTTAGCACGATCATAGGGTTGTATTCGCTCCTTATTGTGGTCGCCACTTGTGACAAACAATGCGTGTTCCTTGCCCAACAGTTGATTGGATGTCGAACTCGTCCATGAGACGCTTTGCGCCTGGGAGTCCCATACCTCTGCCGCCAGAGGTGCTAAACTCATCCTGCATAGCGAGGGCTATGTCGGAGATACCCGGTCCCTTGTCTTCACAGATGATTTCCATGCCTTTGCGTCCCCCTTGCTCAATAGGCGTAAGGGTTACAGTACCAATCCCTGCGTAGAGAAAGATATTTCTGGCTAGTTCGCTAACTGCTGTAGCGAGGCGAGCTTGATCTATGGGGACAAATCCCTGCTGTTTGGCAATAGTACGAACCCCTGAGCGAGCAGTGACTATATCCAGATCACTTTGTATGGTTATGACGCTTTTTTCTGGAGGCATCTTGCGCTTCCCTCGTAATAGTCATACCAGAAACCGATGGGCTTTTTCTTCATTGGTAATGATAACACAAAGTGCTAAGGATACAAAACTCACCCACGACATGGCATGGTATAATCAACAAGACGGTAACTGGCAGGGGCTAGACCAGCGTTTTATCAAACCCTGCCAAACTATCGGGACTTCCTCTTGATCGAGACAACCGTGTGGTGTCAGACAATACCGGCACCCGAACAGCAGAAAGGACACGAACATGTCACAACAACAATGGAACACTCCCCCTGCTATGCAGATTGATACAAAAAAATCCTATCGTGCGACAATGGAAACGAGCAAGGGGGTTATAGAATTGGTGTTGCACCCAGAATATGCCCCGAAGACCGTCAACAACTTTGTGTTTCTGGCGCGGGAAGGGTTTTATGATGGATTGGTCTTTCATCGGGTTATCCCGAACTTTATGGTCCAGGGGGGAGACCCTACCGGCAGTGGGAGAGGAGGCCCCGGCTATCGGTTTGAAGATGAGTTTTTGGGTAATCCATTGACCCACGACACCGGGGTTATCTCTATGGCAAACGCGGGACCAAATACCAATGGGAGCCAATTTTTCATTACCCACGCACCACAGCCCCATCTCAATGGCAAACATACCGTGTTTGGCAAAGTCCTTGATGGACAACAGGTCGTCAATGCCATCCAGCAAGGCGACAAGTTGGTGAGTGTACGTATCAGCGAGAGTGAAGCATAAGTAACAGAAAGGGATACTTTGTATGACTACTGAACGCAAAGAGGCTTTCGATTTGGTCGGTACAATGGTAACGCTTGTTGGTCCAGAACTGAAGGTCGGGGATACCGCCCCCAATTTCAAACTGACGGATGAGAATTTGCAGCCGGCGACCCTGGATAAGTTTCGTGGGAAGCCGCTGTTGATTAGCGTTGTCCCCTCTATTGACACCAGTGTGTGTGCGCTCCAGACGAGCAACTTTGATAAAGAGGCGGAGAGCATACAGGATAAGGCATCGTTCATTACGGTGAGTGTGGACCTGCCCTTTGCCCAAAAACGCTGGTGTGGTGCCAACAATGCGATGAATGGGACGATGCTGTCCGACTACTTCGACTTGAACTTTGGCACAGCCTATGGCACCCATATCAAGGAGGTGCGACTAGAGAGCCGTGCCGTTTTTGTCGTAGATAAAGATGGGGTTATTCGCTACGTGCAGTATGTCCCCGCCGCCACTCAGGAACCAGACTATAGTGCGGCATTGGCTGCGCTGAAAGAGCTTGTGTAACCATACGGAGTGTCGAGAAACTGGAAGAGAATCTGCCACACAGGTTTTTGTGGGTGTGGCAGATTGGTTCTTTCTCGTCATAATAAAGAAGTACAGCTCCCGTCTTCTCACCCGCTGCCCCCTGCCCCCGCTCCCATAAAGGGCGACACCCGCTCCCCCCTGCCCCCACTCCCGACACCCGCTCCCCCCTGCCCCCGCTCCCATAAAGGGGCGAGGGGGAGGAACACCCGCCCGGTACCCCTTCTCCCCCAGGGGGAAGGGGCTAGGGGATGGGGGGAGCCCGGTGGTGGGGGATGAGCGGTTCCC
>CAYPHM010000125.1:0-13962 GCA_964410555.1 uncultured Chloroflexaceae bacterium
AGGGGGGATGCCGGTTCCCCTTCTCCCCGCGGTGGGGGAAGGGGCTAGGGGCAGGGGGGTTGCGTGGTGGGACGCGGGGCAGGGGATGGGGGGTTGCGCGGTGAGACGTTGCATGCAACGTCTCTACAACCGGGCAGGGGAGAAGGGAAAAGAATCTGCCACACCTCGCCAAAAATTTGAGTATCTGACAACGTATGCTATACTGAACCCTGGACTTGTCCACAACTCAATGATCCCCAATGGTAGAAAAGAAGCAAGCTCAAGGAGGCGAAGAAATGGCAAATCTTGGAAACATCACTATTAGCTGGCTTGGTCACGCCACATTCCACATTGTCACCCCGGAAGGAAAGCGCGTCCTCATAGATGCATGGGTAGATACCAACCCATCCTGCCCTGACGAATGGAAAACAAAAGCTCGTGAAAACCTGGATGCAATCTTCCTTACCCACGGGCATTTTGACCATGTAAATGATCTGGGGACACTAGCCCAAGACACCGGGGCTACTATTGTCTGCCAATATGATCTCACCCCCTGGATTACCTCCAAAGGGATACCAGAGGACAAGGTTGTTGGTTACAACAAAGGGGGGACGGTAGAGGTTGCGGGTATCAAAGCGACCATGACCGCTGCCCAACACAGCAGCACACTGGTTGAGGATGGAAAGATTATCCCAATGGGTGACGCAGCCGGGTATGTGCTGCGCTTCTCCAGCGACTTCTCTATCTACGTCACCGGCGATACCTGCGCCACCTACGATATGATCATCATTGGCGACCTCTACCAGCCGGATATGACCATCCTGCCGATTGGCGACTATTTTACGATGGACCCACGGCAGGCAGCCTACGCGCTCAAACTCACCCGTTCACGCTATGCCATTGGGCAGCATTGGGGGACGTTCCCCATACTGACTGGCACCCCGGAAGCCCTCCAGGAAGCGTGCAAAGAGTTTAACGTAGACGCAGAGATTATCCCGCTGAGACCAGGTGAGTCGGTAAGCTAACGGGACTCTTAGGAGAAACACAACCGTTTGTCATGGGGTGTTTTGATAACGCTGTTGTCAGGACACCCCATAGGTATGGGGCAAGATTGCCCTACAAGAAATAGTTTAAAAAGGAGTACAAGTACATGCTTGAAGCATTACGCCGTAATGATCCAGAAATTGCAGAATCTATTATTAGTGAATATCGCCGCCAACGCGATGGGCTAGAGCTTATCGCCAGCGAAAACTATACCAGTCAGGCGGTCCTTGAGGCGCAGGGGTCTATCTTGACCAACAAGTATGCCGAGGGACTACCCCGCAAACGCTACTATGGCGGGTGTGAATTTGTAGACATCATAGAACAACATGCGATAGACCGTGCCCTCAAGTTGTTTGGGGCAGATGCTGTCAATGTCCAACCGCACAGCGGCGCTCAGGCGAACATTGCGGTCTACACCGCGCTACTTGAGCCGGGTGATACCATTCTTGGTATGCGACTGGACCAGGGCGGACACCTGACCCACGGTAGCCCGGTCAACTTTAGCGGCAAATGGTATAACATCGCCTTTTATGGTGTGGATGAGCAGACGGGACAGATAGACTATGATGAGCTTGCCCGTGTTGCCCGCGAAACCAAGCCGAAGTTTATTACCTCTGGGGCAAGTGCCTACCCACGTATCATAGACTTTGCGCGTATGCGGGCTATAGCTGACGAAGTGGGGGCGTTGCTGATGGCAGATATTGCCCACACCGCCGGGCTAGTCGTTGCAGGCGAACACCCCTCACCCGTAGGACACGCGCACATCGTCACGACTACAACCCACAAAACGCTGCGAGGACCGCGTGGCGGGATGATCCTGTGCAACGCCGAGTTTGCCAAGCGTATCAATAGCAGCGTCTTTCCCGGCAACCAGGGTGGACCGTTGATGCACGTTATCGCTGGCAAAGCGGTAGCCTTTGGGGAAGCATTGAAGCCAGAGTTTAAGGAATATGCCAAGCGTATCCGTATCAACGCCACAGCATTGGCAGAAGAGCTAATGAACCAGGGTGCCAAACTGGTAAGCGGCGGCACGGACAACCACCTGATGCTGGTTGACCTAACTCCTGTTGGTATCACTGGCTCACTGGCAGAGAAAGCCCTAGACCGTGCGGGTATCACCGTCAACAAGAATGCTATTCCCTACGACAAGCAACCACCGACAAAGACCAGCGGTATTCGCGTTGGTACGCCTGCTGTCACCACCCGCGGTATGGGGGTTGAGGAGATGAAGCGCATTGGTAACTGGATGGGGCAAATCCTCAAGAATCCAAAGGATGAAGACCTCCAGCAGCGCATTGCTGGAGAGGTGCGCGATCTCTGTGCAAACTTTCCTGCCCCTGGACATGAGGGCTACGACAAGATATAAGGCGTGATGTATAGAGCGTGATGCTAGGACAATGAAGTCCTGGTCTTTCACGTACTAGAAAAACAGCTATTTTCCCCGCTCTTTTGTGTGTACCCTAAAGCCTATGACCACAGATACCGACTCATCTCATACCCCTTCCCCGCGCCGCTGGTATGCCAAGCCTATGCTCATTAGCGTTGTGGGTATTGTGCTGACAGCATTAGCCCTGCGGGTGATAGGGGTAGGCTGGTCGCTCCCCTACGTTGATCATCCCGATGAGCCAGCGATTGTTGGCGTAATGCTGCGGATGGTGCAGGGCGACCTTAACCCAAAACACTTTTTTTACCCTACGTTGATCATGTACCTGCAAGCGTTGGTCTTCAAGGGGCATTTTTGGTGGGGAACCCTGACAGGCATGTATGGCGACTCTTTCACGCTCCCCAACTCGGTTCACTTCTATACCAGTATCCCACAAGCGTTTGTCTGGTCACGCACGATAACCGCGCTGCTTGGCACCACAACCGTGCTTGCCCTTGCCACCTGGAGCAGGCGGTTCATTGGCAAGCGTGAGGGGCTATTGGCAGCCGCATTGTTGGCATGGTCGGCGTGGGCAATCATCCATGACCACTACATTACCGTAGATGGTCCATCGGCATTGTTTGGCTTACTTGCGCTGCTTGCTGCCTTTCAGATACTCCACAACGGTACATGGCGCGAGTATCTGCTGGCGGGGTTGCTCATTGGTCTAGCAGCCGGTACGAAGTACCAGAATGTGCTAGTCGCCGCCTCGGTGACGCTGGCACATGGGCTGCGTTGGCGTGGTGATATGCTGCATATGAGCGGGCGGCTCGTTGCGGCGGGCGGGGTGAGTGCGGTAGTCTTCCTGATGACTACCCCCTACATTATCCTGGCTCCCGGCGACTTTATGCACGATATACGTACCCTGTTTGAGTCGTATGGATCGGCAGAGATAGCCCACGGCGATGTAACCGGGGCATACCCCGTTTGGGCATACTTGCGCTTCTACTGGCGCGAATGTTTGGAGCCAATACCGTTTATCCTAGCCCTGCTTGGGGGGGGCGTACTTATCCGCCGACAGCCTGCGGTTGCCAGTGTGCTATTGCTCTTTCCCCTGCTGATGATCCTGTCCCTGCTTCGTCCGTTTACCCACTTCTACCGCAATCTATTGCCTACACTACCCGTGCTACTTATGCTGGCAGGCGTGGGTGGAGTTGTGCTGCTTGATTGGCTCACCGCCATCATACGCCAACGATACCCGCAACTTTCGCAGGTGCATGTACGATTGGTGTGGGGTATCGGGCTTGTGCTGCTGTTGTCGCCTTCACTACTCCATGCGGTGCAGGCAAGCAAGCGATTTGCCCAACCAGACAGTCGCGTGATTGCCCAAACCTACATCCACGACAACTGGCAAGGGGTGCGTGTTGCCAGTGAGCTTTCCCACCCGCTACGCTGGAATGGGGTAGCACAGGCTACCTACGTTCACTACCTACCGCGCTACTCGCTGGATTGGTACCGTGAGCATGGGTTTGGGTTGCTGTTGGCAAACGATGGCAAGCGGGACACGGAGGAGTTGACCAAAGATTATGCGCCGTTGCTTGCAGCAGGTGAGGTTGTGGGGAGCTTTGGCGGACGCGACAGTGGTATGCTAGGACCGCGTATAGATATTGTAGACGTACAGCTTACCCCCGATACAGTGCCGATAGATGGTCCACAGGTGCAAGTGGGATATTTGCGGTTGCTTGGGGCAAAGGTGGGGTATATTGTCAAGCAGGGGAGCGAGCGCAGGATGGAGATGCAACGCACAATTGAACCGGGGCGCACCCTAGCATTGCTGCTTTTCTGGACAGCAGATAAGCGCATGCCACCTGATAACCTCTCGTTGTTTGTGCATTTGCGTGATGCACAAGGGCGCAACCTTGCCCAGATCGATGTCCCCCCCTGGCAGGGGCTATTTCCCCCGCATACTTGGTCCCCCGGTGCGCTCGTGGTGGAGCGGCAGGAAATGTGGCTCCCATATGAGCTACCAGCCGGGGAGTATCAGTTGGTGATGGGGTTGTATGACCCGCAAACGTGGCATCGGTTGCCTGCCTACATTGGAACAACCCACCTAACAGACGATGAGATAGATTTGGGGACGGTATACCTTCAACCGTGATCCTGCTGGTGGTGTTCTTCGCATTGGTCGCGTTCTTCTGCTTGCCGGTTTTTTCCCTCACACTTGTGTTGGGAACGTTCTTGGTAGGCTTGCCACATCTGGATAAACCTTCGCTTTTGTCGCAGCGTCCAGCGAGCAAACGGGCTGAGGATGGGTCTATCTTGTGCTGCCCATTCGCGGATTGCTAGGCGAATGTGGACCCGTATCCAGCGCATAACCCGGTTTCGCCTACCGACCATCACGACCCCTATGGCGATCATGGGGAGACCAACGGGAATGGGGAGCGGTGCCATAACCATGCCAACCACAATAAGCACCCAGCCGGTAAGCTGGCGAAGGAATGACCAAACAATTGAGACCATTTGCTTGTGGGGTTCGTTTGTCATAAGCACCTGTGCTGATAACGTTAGGATGTAGGCTATACTCTGCTCCTATTATACAGCATGTTGTGGGGATGGGTGGCAAGAATACCCTCGTAATCTCAAATTGCTTATCAAAGAAATGGGGAAAGCAGTTTCAGAAGATGCTCAATAGACAGCTTGTTTTTAGGCTCTTGGAAGGTTATCTGACATGGATAATTAGGCTTGGGCCACCACGTATGCTCACCTTTAAAATGTAACTGGTTTTCTCCTTTGCCATGCCAAGCAAACCAAGATTGTTGGCTTGCTTTGTTTCGTCCATGAAAGGCTGATAACTGCTCTTTTTTGGCAGTTTTCTTTTGCTGCGACCAAGACCACTCAAACTCATCAGGCGCAAAAATTTGCCCACTGATTGGGAGTAGCCGTTCAAAGTAGGTAAAGCTCCTATCTTCATTGTCTATAAGACGTGCATAGACTAGATATTTGAGCTGATACTTGCGGATAGAATCTCGTACATAGCATTGCCTAACTTCTGACAGCCCTGCATACTAGACATTGATTCCTTGATAAGGTTCTCTCTCTCTGGTATTTTTGCCCGTTTCCACGTTACTGGGGTACTTTTCTTTGTACTTTTTACCTGCCAGCCAATTTTTTGGCTATGATCAACGACATCAACAAAATCATAGGTTCCCAAGACCTCAGCTTGGTGAACAGAGGCAATAATCATTTCAACAATATATCCAGGAAGGCTTCTTTCTGTTGGCAATAAAAGGAATGCTTTAGCCATTCGTTTTATATCTTGTAACTGAATGGTGTTGGAGAGAGGATATGGTATCACAGCTAGACTTTCTTACTAGAGTTCAGTAGCCTTTCTGACAAGTTCTGCTGGGGAAATGTTGAGTGCTTGGGCTAATCGAACAATAACCGAGAGAGAAGGGGATTTCAAGCCACGCTCAATTTGGCTAATGTAGGTACGATGAATACTCGCACGAAATGCTAACTCTTCTTGTGAATAGCCATGCATCTCGCGTAATGTACGTACTGCTTTTCCAAAATTGTGGTCAATAGCTATTGTGCTTTTCCTCTTGGTTATTTTTTGGTATCTCCGACTTTTTACACACCGTAACAGAACGTAATAATTGACTTATAGTGCAAGGTATGGTACTATTTGTCTACAGATTATAGTATTCAATTGGTGTTTTCTTATGGAAAGACCAACGCTTATAGACCTTTTTTGTGGTGCAGGAGGGTTAAGTCATGGTTTTGAGCAAGCGGGATTTTCTATCCTTGCAGGTATTGATTCTGATGAAGATTCCCTCAAAACATTTCAGTTAAACCACCCTGAAAGTTTTGCCCTCAAGTCTGATATGCAAGAGGTATCTCCTGAAAATCTGGCTCAACACCTTGAGCTAAAGCCAGGAGTTTTAGACTGTCTTGTTGGAGGTCCACCTTGTCAGGGGTTCTCTAAAAACCGTGCATTTCGTCATCAAAATGGGGTATTTGTAGATGACCCGCGGAACCACCTCTATTGGCTCTTTTTTAGTTTTGTTGACTATTTGCGACCTAAAACTGTAGTATTAGAAAATGTCCCAGAGATTTTAACAAAAGCACAAGGACATTTTCAAGAAGCGGTATTTGATACCTTCCATAAGCTCAATTATACTGTGCAAGCTCAAGTTCTTGATGCTTCGCTGTTTGGAGTCCCACAAAAGAGACGGCGAGCTTTCTTTATCGCAGTACGAGATAAGCACAGTCATGTTACCTTTCCAAAGGCAACATATCTTCCTGGACGTAGACCTACTAGGAGAACACCCCACTCTGTAGATTATGCCCAACAAGATGCTACAACATCGATGGGAACGGTACTTCCTGGGTTTGTATCGCTGCCTATTGGTCCCTCAGTATGGGATTCTATTAGTGATCTTGGTGGAGTTTACGCAGATGCATTACAAGAATGGTCTGATTATGCAAAGGAACCTCAAACAATATATCAAAAAGAACGACGTGAGAGGAGTTTTGGTCGGGTTAAAAATCATTTTCCCTGGAAATTAACAGATCGACAGTTGCAACGAATACGATTACTTAAAGAAGGTCAAGGACAACTCCATTTACCCAAAGAACTTCAAACAAAAAATGGGTATGGGAGTGCTTATCGCCGTATTCAATCCGATGCACAGGCATTGACTATCACAACATGGATGTTTCATCCTGGGTCTGGAATGTTTACGCATCCTTTTGAGGATCGAGTGATTACTATTCGTGAAGCTGCAAGATTACAATCATTTCAAGACTATTTTGTTTTTCTAGGACGGTACCATTCCCAATGTCGGCAAGTAGGAAATGCTGTTGCTCCTTTGGTTGCCAAGAATTTAGCTTGTACATTGCGTGATATTCTTAGGGTATAGCCCGGTAAGTAGGCAATTGTCCTGATGATATGCTCTATACTTCTCAGGGTTGTTCTAAAATCTACCCCCATGCACTAGCTTTTCCCCTGTGACAAGAGAAGAGGAACGGAAAGCCCCCTACCCTGCATAGAGCTGCAACAACTGTGGGACAATCGTTTGCCAATCGTAGGAGGAACGTGACAATATACCGCCCGCTTCCCCTAACTGTTGCCGGTAGGTAGGTCTGGTTGTAGAAACGTTGCATGCAACGTCTCGACGGGCAGCCCCATTCTCTGTTCCTCCCCCCCAAACGAGCCACGAGGGTCAACGAACGGATGGTACGGGGGGCGCGGGGGGGCTTTGCCGGCTGCCCTACCCATAGACAGTAATCACGCTCTATGCTACAATCGGGAGATAAAGGCTTTTGTATAAGCCGTCAATTGTATCAGTCACGTTGCGAAGTCGCAACAGAGTCATAATTAGGGCCATTTCTAACCTACGAGGAGGTAGAACATGCAGATCGAGGGTAATCTTGGACTAGAACTTCTGCGAGCTACGGAAGCCGCAGCATTACGCAGTGGTCGTTGGATGGGTCGTGGTGACAAAAACGGATGTGATCAAGCGGCAGTAGAGGCAATGCGCTTTGCCATGCAGAGTATACCAATGAAAGGTGTGGTCGTCATTGGTGAGGGCGAAAAGGATGAAGCCCCCATGCTCTATACCGGTGAGCAAGTCGGCAATGGCGAAGGTCCTGAGATGGACATTGCGGTAGACCCGGTAGAGGGAACAACGCTCCTAGCAGAGGGGATGCCAGGGGCAATTGCCGTGATTGCTGCCGCTGAGCGTGGCTCCCTCTACAACTGGGAAGGACTCGCCTATATGGACAAGCTCGTGGTGGGTGAAGGCGCACACGGCGCGATTGATATTGAGGCTCCTGTTGCGGTCAATATTCGGAGTGTAGCCCGTTCGCTTGGCAAGGATATTGGCGATATTACCGTTGTGGTGCTAGATCGCCCCCGCCATAAGGAATTAATTCGCCAGATACGCGCTACTGGAGCACGTATCAAGCTCATTTTGCATGGGGATGTGTCGGCGGCTGTCATGACTTCTATAGACAATCCACCCGCGGACATGCTCATGGGGATAGGCGGTGCGCCTGAAGCAGTCATTACCGCTTGTGCTATCAAGTGTACTGACGGCGAGATTCAATGCAAGGTTTGGCCCCGCAATGATGAAGAGCGCAAAATGATGGAAGAGCAGGGGATAGATGGCTCTCGTATCTATGGCACCGATGATTTGGTGAAGAGTAACATTGTTTACTTTGCTGCGACAGGTATTACGCCCGATGAGTTTTTGGAAGGGATTGAGTATTTCAAAGGGGGAGCACGAAGCCATAGCGTGGTGATGCGTGCGGAGTCGGGGACGGTGCGCTATATGAGCGCGACCCACCATTGGAATAAGCTCATGCGGATTTCGGAACTACCGTATGATCGCGGTCCCCACCCTATGCCGCAGTTCTAGGCAGTATTGTTTCTTCCCTTGCCCCTTTTGGAGATTGGAGATAGGTTCCGTTTGGTTGGAGGTCCGTTACATACAACGGACCTTTCCCCCCTCCCCTAGCCCTTCCCCGTGTCCGTTTGTAGAGACGTAGCATGCTACGTCTCACCGCGCATCCCCCTCGCCCTCTGGGAGAGGGGGTAGGGGGGAGCGGCGAATACCATAGGGAACTCTGCTCGTCTTACCTACCCTTGAAGGGCAGGGGGAGAGGGACATTGCTCGCGCTAGAATGGGGACAGGGGGAGATCATTTCAACCAACCGTGATTACTGGGTTTGTGATGGAAACTGCACTTGCTCGTAGATGTGCTGCAAGGGTAGGGTAATGGGTTCATCAGCAGCAAAGGAAAGGGGGACAGCTTGTGCCATGTTGTGATACTCGGTTAGGAGCCACTGGGTTTCCTCAACACGGGTAACCTGTTCAACCAAGCACTGCGCCTGATCTATGAGGATATAGTCGTGGAGTGACGGGAGCGAACGATAGCCAATAAATTTCTCGTCACGGTCATACCGCCGGGTGGAGTCAGAGAGCACTTCTATCACTAACACCGGGTTGGTAATCGTGTCGTTGCGCTCGTTGTGTCGCTGTGGCTCCCCGGCTATCACCAACACATCGGGGTAGGTATAGGCGTTGCTCGCCGGTATCCATACCCGTAAATCGTTACTAAATATTTCATAGGCAGTTCCTTTGAAGACAACCCCCAATGCTATGATGATATTTCGGACAATACGATTATGGTTAATAGATGCTCCTGGCATAGGGATAATCACTCCGTTGTAGTATTCATGCCGTTCTTGGGCAAGCGTTTCTTGTTCTAGGTAGGCTTCTGGGGTGATGTATGAGTCTATAGGGTTAGGTGCTGCTCCCATGGGCTTGGCTCCTTTCGCATACTCGGTGACTTGACGTTCACGTTTCAAAACTTCTGCTCTTTATCATACCATAGGGTGATAGCTAACCTTAGAGGAGGTAGGGGCGAAATCAATACCTAACGGGGTTCCCTCTGCGGTAGGCTTTGCTTGGCTACCCTACCCCACCTCAACCTGCACCCGCCCCTGCCGCAGCACCCGCGGACGTACCCCCAAACAGTCTACTACCGTTGACGGGATAGCCCCTGGTGTCGTGCCACCATCCACAATCAACGCCAGCGACTCCCCAACTGAAGCGACCACCTCATCCGCGCTGGTCGCTTCACGGTTTCCGTGCAAATTGGCGCTTGTCGTTGCCAATGGCTGCCCCAATGTACGGATAAGCTGACGCAGCCAATCCTGGTTTGGCACCCGCACCGCCACACTATCGCCATTGGCAAGCAGTATGCTTGGCAAATGTGCCGCAGCCGGTACAACCAGCGACACCGCCCCCGGCAAATAGCGGTGCGCCAACTCTTTAGCCGTATCAGGCAGGCTACGTGCTACCTGCGGTATATCTGCCGTATCAGCCAACAATACCGGGATGGGACTAGAAAGGGGGCGTTGCTTAATCGTATACAGGCGCGAGACGGCAGCAACATTGAGGGCGGCGACCCCTATGCCATACACTGTGTCAGTGGGAAAGCCAATAGCCTCACCACGCTGGAGGTAGGATAACGCCAGCGACAACGCATAGGCATCTTGCATGGAGATAATACGGGGAGAAAACATCGAAGACCTTATGGTACTGCATGGAAAGTCGCATAGATAACCACCGCCAGCAGACCGCTACCGAGTAATCCATATTCAATAAACACATGCCGTTTGAGCGTACCTGCTGCCTGATGTTGAAGCAAGCTCACCGTGATGTAGAAAATGACCAGCAGCAAAGCACCGCCAAGCAGAAATGACGCTGACCAATAGTTTAATGCCCACATCACCTCACCAAGCACTAGACCGACAATCAATGCCAAAAATCCCTGCCCCTTGCGGGGAGTCCATTGCAGCACCTCATAGGCTAACAACCACCCGCTCACCCCAATGAGGGAAGCAGAGTAGAGCGTACGGAGGCGGGCATAATAAATGGCACTAAAGCATCCAAACGCCAGCAGGTAGGTGATGGCTTGCAAGATCAACTGTGCTCGCTGGCGGGTCTGAGCTACCCGTGCTAGGGCGTAATGCTGGCTAATCAACACCCCAATCAACACGCCACCCGTGACAATAAGCGACAATTCAAAGGCAACCCCAGGCAAACTATCACGAAAAAGGCGAAAGAAGGCAAAGGAACCAATCACGCTAAACGAGGGGAGAATCCAAAAGCCAGGGCTAATCTCAAACTGAAGAAAGCCCAAGTTGACCACAGGATGATTGAGGTTTTGCATAGCTGGATGGGCGCGTGCCAGCAGATCTGCGCCGGTGCTGGAGATAATAACCAACGCGCCTATCAGCACCCAGGAAATGGTGATAGTTGGCAGGTCCCAGCCAATACGTGCCCGCAAAATGTTGGGGTTAGAGTCTATCGTTAGGACTACTGCTAACCCTAGCAGGACAACAAGGACCAGCGAGACAATGCGGTCATAGCGTGGTGGTAATGCTTTCACAGGTAGTCGCGGTCTTCTTCTCGTTGGAGATACTTCGCCCGTTGTTCTTGCACAAAGAGCGGCGGTACCCCATAAAATGCCCGGTCATTATCAGTTATTTTCGGGTCTACCTCGCTGAGCGACCATTGCCCATGTTGCTTGACTATCTGGGTGCCAAACTGTTGGGGTTTGCCAAGTGCCAGCAACCAACGGTCTGATGCCATTGCATAGAGCGTCCAAGCCCGTTCCTCGCCTTCTTTGGCTGCTTGGTAGGCACACATTCGTGACAAATGGTAGTGCGATACCCGTTCGCCATACAGCATAACAAGCGCGGCGTGGAAATTATCCCGCGCACCAAGTACCAAGCCCTGATCATGCAACACCATGACCCGTTCGCACCGATGGCGGGCTTCCATAATATCGGATGGTTCAAGATTGGTTTGGGTATCAATTGTTTCTTGAGCGAGCCGAGCGAGTTCATCGCTAGGGTCCTCAAAGATTTCACTATTCATATGCTGTATCTAGTCCAGTTCAGTGGTTTGGTTAGGTTTAGTTGCCAACTACCTTTATCATTACGCCTTCTGGTAGGCATTGTAGCAGTATTGAGAGTCATAGTCAACCTGTTAAACCGGTTAGCAGAGTTGGGCAACCTTTTTTGCCTATCCCCCGATTTTGCCCCTAGGATATTCTGCTCCTATCATATTTATTATATAATGAGGTTAGCAAATCATATGGATGCTTGTAAGGAGGGCAATTATGCAGAGACGAAGATATAGCCGTTTAGTATTGGTAACACTGATAGCCATGTTATTGGCAAGCTGTGGATTGATCGGCAGCGATGGCAACAGTGATGGGGGAGATGGGCGCAGTGGGGGCGGCAGCAGTACGAGCCAGCAACCCCCTGCCAATGCGTTGACGATTTCCCTAGCCTATAGCCCAGAAAAAGAGGTCTGGCTCCAAGAGCAAATAGCTTTGTTCAATGCCCAGGCTATTGAAGTGCAGGGGCAGCCGGTCTTTGTGACAGGTACGAACGTATCAAGTGGCAAAGCTCGCACGGAAATCAAAGAGGGCAGACTAGCGACTACCGCTTGGAGTCCCTCGGCATCTACCTGGCTAGAGGTGCTCAAGCAAGAGACAGGTAATACTAATGTAGCCATATCCAACAAGCCGCTGGTGATGACTCCCGTAGTTATCTCTATGTGGCGACCAATGGCTGAAGCATTAGGGTGGCCCGAAAAGGCGATTGGTTGGAGCGATATGCTAGAATTGATTAACGCATCAGATGGTTGGGGGAAGTTTGGACACCCGGAATGGGGCAAGTTTTCGTGGGGACACACCGACCCGGAAATTAGCACGAGTGCGCTGTCTACGCTTATCGCCGAGTTCTACGCCGCCACGGGCAAGCAGCGTGGGCTGAACGTTGGCGATGTGCAGGCGGAGAAGAGCCAGCAGTTTATCCGTGATTTGGGTCAGGGTATCAAGCACTATGGCTACAATACGCTGGTCTTTAGCGAGAATATGCGAAAGTTTGGCTTGAGCTATATTTCTGCCTTCCCAATGGAGGAGATCACCCTGATAGAGTTCAATAAGAGCAACCCTCCTACCCCCCTGGTGGCTATCTACCCAAAGGAAGGGACATTCTGGCACGATAACCCCTTCATCATTATGGCGAGTGCATCTGCTGCCGAGCAGGAAGCGGCAGAGCAGTTCTATGAGTTCTTGTTGACAGATGCAAGTCAACAAAAGGCTATGAGCTATGGCTTCCGTCCCGCTAACCCTAGCGTACCGCTTGCTGACCCCATCAGCAAAAACTACGGGGTAGACCCACAGGGGGTAGAGAGTACGCTAGAAGTGCCAGATGCCAACGTTATCGTGGCTATCAAAGATTCTTGGAAGCAAAACCGCAAGCGGGCAGATATTGTCATTGTAGTAGATGTATCTGGCTCTATGGATGGCGAGAAGCTGCAAATGGTCAAGGCAGGGCTAGAAAGTTTCTTGATGCGTATTTTGCCAGAAGATCGCGTAGGGTTGGTAACATTTTCCAATCAGTCAGAGATGGTCGTGCCGCTGGAGCCGCTGGAAGACAACCGTATTGTGCTCCAAGAAGCTATCCAAGCAATGTATGCCGATGGTGGCACGGCGATGAACGATGCGCTAGAAAATGCGGGTATTGCGCTCAAAGAGTTGGAGAAACCGAAAGATGGCGAGGAGCGTATTCGGGCGATTGTGCTCTTGAGTGACGGCGAGGACAATGCCAGTAATACCACACTTGACGAACTCGACCAGCAGTTTTACGAGTCGGGAATAAGCATCTTTCCCGTGGCATACGGCACCGATGCCAATACAGGGGCGTTGGAGCGCATAGCCGATTTCTCGCGCACAATTGTCGTTCAGGGCAGCACAGGCGACATTGCCCAAATCTTTGAAAACCTGAGCCGCTATTTCTAACCCCCTTCTCCCCTCGGTGGGGGAAGGGGCTAGGGGATGGGGGTTGCCCGAAGGGGAAGGGGCTAGGGGATGGGGGTTGCCCAAGACCCCCTCTCCCCCTGCCCCCTCTCCCATAAAAGGGCGAGGGGGATGAGCACCTGCCCGGTTCCCCTTCTCCCCTCGGTGGGGGAAGGGGCTAGGGGATGG
>CAYPHM010000126.1:0-13757 GCA_964410555.1 uncultured Chloroflexaceae bacterium
AGGGGATGGGGGGAATACAACCCTCTCCCCCCGCTCCCATACCAGGGCGAGGGGGAGGAACACCTGAGCGGTTCCCCTTCTCCCCTCGATGGGGGAAGGGGTTAGGGGGGGGAACACCTGAGCGGTTCCCCTTCTCCCCTCGGTGGGGGAAGGGGTTAGGGGATGGGGGGAATACAACCCTCTCCCCCCGCTCCCATACCAGGGCGAGGGGGGGGAACACCTGAGCGGTTCCCCTTCTCCCGCGTAGTGGGACGCGGGGCGAGGGGATGGGGGTTGCCGCCCGGTGAAACAAAGGGTTTGTCCCATCGTTATTTCTGATAGCCTTTCGTGTTTGGGAAAATGTCTACCCCCCCGCCGCAAACAAAAATTGATATGAGCCTCTATTTACGGTATACTAAGGGAAGTCTATAAAGATTCTCGTATCCAGAACACCGAGGAGGAGCGTGATTGGATATTGTCAATGCAATGCAAGCACAGCTTGCCTATGTCTTTCCTGGGCAAGGTTCACAGTATGTTGGTATGGGAAAACAACTCTATGAGAAAGTCCCTGCTGCTCGCCGGGTCTTTGATCGGGCTGATGATGTTCTTGGGTTTAGTCTCTCAAGCCTCTGCTTTGAGGGTCCCGCTGAAGAATTGAATGATACGATCAACGCACAGCCCGCCATTATGACCGTGAGCATCGCCTGTTTAGAAACACTCAAAACATATTGTGAGGATGTTTTGGGGCATACCCTTGCCCCCATGCTCGTAGCTGGACACAGCTTGGGTGAATTTACCGCCCTGGTTGCGTCTGGTGTGTTAGACTTTGACGATGGAGTCCAGTTGGTCCGTGAACGAGGACGGTTGATGAAGGAAAATAGCCTGCACCAGCCCGGCGGCATGGCAGCTGTCATCGGGCTAGACCGAGAGACCCTACACCAAGTTTGCCTTGATGCCCAGTCTGTTGGCATCGTCACGCTGGCAAATGACAACTCACCAGGGCAAACCGTATTAAGTGGGGAATTGGCAGCTTTGCAACGGGCAATGGAGCTTGCCAAAGAGCGGGGCGCAAAGATTGTGCGCCAATTGGCTATATCGGTGGCTTCCCACTCGCCGCTTATGCAGCAAGCCGCACAGCTTTTTGGCGAAACGGTCAAAAACTTTTCCCTCAACCCACCGCAAGTTCCCCTCCTGTCTAATATTACCGCCCAGGCGTTGACCAGTGTAGACGAAATGCGCCAAGAGATGATAGAGCAACTAACCCGCCCAGTCCAATGGACCCACTCTATCCAGACAGCTATTGGCTCTGGGGTCACTACTTTTGTAGAACTTGGTCCCAATCAGGTACTCTCCGGGCTTATTCGTCGTATCTCGCGTAATGTACAGAGTATTAGCCTTGATGATATAACCATAGCCAACCTGTTCGGCGACCTGCCGGGCTTGGCGCAACAGCAAACAAAAGAAGTAGACAACCATAGGTGATTATGAATCGTGTTGTTATTACTGGTGTTGGAGCTCTGACCCCTGTGGGGGTTGATGCCCCGTCAACGTGGAACGCGCTCCAACATGGCACATCAGGGGTCTGCACCATTACCCGCTTTGATACCAGTGACTTCCCCATACGGATAGCAGGCGAACTGCCAGCGTTTACCCTCACACCGCAAGTTGATGCTCGTGAAGCCAAACGTATGTCGCTCTATGTGCAGTATGCCCTCAATGCCGTATGGGAAGCGGTAGCAGATGCCCAACTTGATATGGCGCAAGAAGACCCCGACGAAGTAGGGGTTATCTTTGGCACGGGAGCTGGCGGTATAGACCTTATCGTGCAGCAACAAGCGGTGCTCGACCAGAAAGGGTATCGGCGCGTAGCTCCGCTACTCATAGCCAATATGATAGATGACTCTGCCAGTGGGCATATTGCCATTCAACTAGGGGCAAGGGGTCCCAATATGGCGATAGTCTCGGCATGTTCTACTGGTGGGCATAACATCGGTGAAGCCTACGAGACTATCAAGCGGGGGGATGCACAGGTCATCATTGCGGGGGGCAGCGAAGCCCCTATTTTGCCGTTTGTGCTGGCTAGTTTCACCAATATGAAGGGACTCGCAACGGATAATGAGCATCCCCAACAGGCATGCAAGCCCTTTGATGCAAACCGTGATGGGTTTGTGCTTTCCGAAGGGGCAGCAGCATTGGTGCTTGAACGGATGGAGCATGCGTTAGCTCGTGGTGCGCCTATCCTTGCCGAGGTCGTGGGGTATGGCAGCAGCAATGATGCCCGCCATATGGCGGCGGCAGATGAGCAGGGGATAGGATCATCACGGGCAATGCAGATGGCTCTTCGCAAGGCGCAAGTAGCCCCGTCTGAGGTTTCCTACATCAATGCCCACGGCACAGGCACCCCCCTAAACGATTCGACAGAAACTCACGCCATCAAGACGGTGTTTGGCGATACTGCCTACCAGATACCAGTCAGTTCGAGCAAGTCTATGCTTGGGCATATGATGGGCGGAGCAGGGGCAGTTGAGGCGGTGGTGTGTGCGTTGAGCATCCGTGATGGTTGTATTCACCCAACGATAAATCATACAACCCCTGACCCAGATTGCGATCTTGACTATGTGACTGAGGGTCGACGGGAGCTACCAGTAAAAATTGTGCTCTCCAACTCAATAGGGCTAGGTGGGCATAATTCCTGTTTGGTCTTACGGACTTTTGAGCAATAGGGCAACCCCCCATTCTTACAGGGGTAGGTTAGGTTGTAGAGATGTTGCATGCAACGTCTCACCGGGCAACCCCCATCCCCCATCCCCTACCTTTCCCCCACTACGCGGGAGAAGGGAGACCGTACAGCTCCCCCTCGCCCTGGGATGGCAGAGGGGGCAGGGGGGGAGAGGGTTTCGGTCAGCCCCCATCCCCTAGCCCCTTACCCCCGCTACGCGGGAGAAGGGGAACCGGGCAGATGTTCCCCCTCGCCCTGGAATGGGAGAGGGGGCAGGGGGAGAGGGTTGTCGCCCTGGGATGGGAGCGGGGGCAGGGGGAGAGGGTTGTTGCCCTGGGATGGGAGAGGGGGCAGGGGAAGAGGGTTGTCGCCCTTTTATGGGAGCGGGGGCAGGGGGAGAGGGTTGTTGCGACTCCCCCTCGCCCTTTTATGGGAGAGGGGGCAGGGGGAGCGGGTAACAAATGTTTATTGGAGTGACAGAGTAGAGCTATGCGCTACATACAGGTTAAGATTGTTGCAAAAGACCCTAAAGGGTTCAACTGGCAGCGGTTTGTTGCGGGTATGCTGCTTGCCCTCAGTATGCTGTGCTTTGCCGGGGCTGTCGTTGCTCAAGTAGCAGCACAAACGATTAAACAACCGCTCTTCTCATCCCAGGATGATAACAACGACAAAACCCCAACTGCCACCAACACACAGTCAAGCCCACAGCCTATGGCAGGGACAGATACGCTTACCCCAACGGCAGCGGTAGGCGATATGCCGCTTGACCCTGCCCCACAACCGGAGCAGCAACCCCCGTTGCCTGTGACAGTTACGCCATTCCAAGAACCATACCCTAGCCCACCCGCACCAACCGTTGTACCTACCCAAGTAGCAATGGTACCTACAAGTATTCCAACGCCCCTGCCGACCAATACGCTCCCCCTCACACCATCGCATACCCCTACGGCGACACAGCCTGCCCCACAGCCGGTTGTCACCGAGGAAGTGGGGCAGCAGGAACCGCTCCCTGATGCAACAACAGCAGCGACAACGGCAATAGCGACAACAGAAACCGCAACAGAAGAGACAACAGAAGCGACAACGCAAGAGGGAACAGATACGCCTACCCACACCCACACCCACACGCCCACCGACACGCCAGAAACCGTGGATGACACGCCCACCGACACGCCCACCGACACGCCAACCAATACGCCAACCGACACGCCCACCGACATTCCCACCGACACGCCCACCGACATTCCCACCTCATCTTCCCCCCCCACCTTTGATGAACTAACGACTTTTGGGGTAGAAATCAACAAAGGTTATGTGCAACGCAGTATAGATCACTTGGCAAAGACCAACGTCTCTTGGGTGCGCTACAATGGCATTGTCTGGAATGAGGTAGAAGCTACCGAGGGAACACGAGACTGGTCAACATTGGCACAAGTAGAAGCAGATCTCCAGCTTTTGCGCGAGCGTGGTTTTGAGCCAGTGGTGATTATCCGTGGTACGCCATCTTGGGCGCAGCAGGTAGATTCCTCCTGTGGACCTATCAAAGAGGACAAACTCGCAGCCTTTGCTTCGTTTATGCAGGCAGTCGTTGAACGGTATAGTGCTGCTCCCTACAACATCCACTATTGGGAAATTGGTAATGAACCAGATGTAGACTTCTCGCTGATAGAAGACACGATGCCCTTTGGCTGCTGGGGCAACAACAATGATCCCTACTATGGCGGGGGCTACTTTGCCCAGATGCTCCAAACAGTCGCACCGGCTATGCGTGGGGCAGACCCCAATGTCCGTATTGTGCTTGGGGGGCTGCTGCTAGACTGTGACCCGGCATCGCCGCCTGAAGGCAAAGATTGCAAGCCTGCTAAATTCTTGGAAGGCATCTTGCAACAGGGCGGAGCAGATTCCTTTGATGTGATAGCCTATCACGGCTACGCATTTTGGGAGCTAGAGGATGAAGACTGGGATTTGCAACATCCATCTTGGGTACAACGTGGCGGGGCTATCTTGGGCAAGGCAACATTTTTGCGCGAGGTGATGCAGCAGTATAATGTCTCCAAGCCGCTGTTGCCCAACGAAATAGGGCTATTGTGTTGGAAAGGCGACCCGGTATGTGTCCAAGAGGGCTATTTGCAAGACCAGCAAAACTACCTTGTGCGGGTGTATGTGCGGGTCTGGGCAAATGATATGCTCGGTGCAGCGTGGTATACCTTCAACCACTCCGGCTGGCACGATGCTGGCTTGCTCAACCCAGATACAACCCCCCGTCCTGCTGCCTATACCCTAGAGTTTCTCTCCAAAACGCTAGAAGGGGCAACATTTCAAGAACAACTCCCCCTTGATAGCACTGCCCAAGAGGGCTACGTCTTTCGCAAAGGGACTACCGAATACCGTATCTATTGGTCAAATGATACGTTGACCTTTACCGTGCCGATACCTGCTAATACGATTACAGTCTATACCTTTGGGACAGACGTAGATCGTCCAGAAGCGGGGTATGCAAAGGTAGATATAGCGGGGCAGAGTAATTTGCAGGTGGGGTTTGCGCCGGTAATGCTAGAAATAGAGGAGTAGCAGTACGGCAGATAAGCCCCGTAACAAGAAGGGACGTATCTCTCTGGAGAGATACGTCCCTTCTTGTTGGACTCTTAGCTACATCATTTAAGAAGAAGGCGATTAGGAGTTGCGGATTTTCTGTGCCGCGTGACGCATGCGATATTCCATAACGGCAAGCATCTCATCTGTCGGCGCGGTAACGGTGTGGGCTACCTCGTACATCGGCATGTTGTGGCTTGCGGTAACATCTACGTGGTATGAACGTAGGGCGTGGCTGGCTTCTTCACTGTGTCCAGTCATTTCTTCTACTGTGTTTCGTCCGTAATCTGGGGTATGCATGGTATGCTCCTTATGTATATATATTACTGCCTCTTTGCAGGTAATGATTGTCTCTGTGTAGTAAGGACAATATATCTTGATATAACTATCATACCATACGTTTTGTGCAAATTCAACAAAAAGAAGGAGGTTTTGTTTGTACAATATGTACAAATCTCACCAAAACGGATACCAAGGAGCAAAGACCCGTTCCCCCGCTCCCATTCCAGGGCGAGGGAGAAGCGAATATATCCAACCGTATGGAGCGCACCGCCGTGTGCCCCTACACCCGCACCCACCACAACCACACGGGAGGATAGGGGCAAACCAAACGTTGCCCTATCCCTAACCACGACTCAAACTTCATACGTTCTTCATATGTTTATGGTACAATAGTTAAATGTGTTGATTACTGATAGAAGGAGTTTTGCTTATGAAACGATTACTGGCTTTACTGATACCGTTGATGTTACTCTTGGTTGTCGCTTGTGGACAACCACCTGCCCAACAAGCTGCCCCGACTGAACCATCCGCTGCTCCTACAGAAGCTGCCGATGATATGGACGCTGCCGATGATATGGATACTGCCGATGATATGGATACTGCCGATGGAGATGTTGTCACCGGCACGGACGTTGTCACCGGCACGGAAAGCGAAGCCGTGAGTGATGCTGATGCCCCGGTTGATGGCGACACTATCACCTACATGATAGACCCCAATCAATCACAGGTTTCTTACGCGGTAGATGAGGTGTTCATCAATCAGGATAACACGCTCGTAACGGCTGTTGGTGTGACGCAGGATATTGAGGGCGAGGTCTACTACGACCCACAAAACCCCCAGGAAAGTTCTATCAGCACGATTACCATAGACATTAGTGCATTCAAATCAGACAGTGACCGGCGCGATAACGCTATTCGTGATAAGTGGCTAGAATCCGCCAAATACCCCCTAGCGACCTTCAACCCAACAGAGATAACCGGGCTACCAGAGAGCTATACTGAAGGCGAAGATATGACGATTCAGATCAATGGGGACTTAATCGTCCGAGAAGTTTCTGTACCTGTGACGTTTGAGACGACAGGCAGAATTGTCGGGGATCAGATGTCGGGAACGGCTACGGCAAATGTACAGATGACCGACTTTGGCTTTGATCCACCAGATATTGCCGGTATTCTCAAGGCAGAAAACGATGTAGCAATCACGTTTGACTTTGTGGCAGTAGCCCAATAGTTCAGAGATCGCGCTGTGGTCGTGGGGTGTTGTCCAACACCCCATGACCCTATGCCATACACTGCGTCACACTAGCATAACCAAACGATTCCACGCTGCTACGCACCTCCCGAAACCCCGCCTCACGCGCCCACCGTTCCATACGGGCTTGTGGTCGTGGGATGAGCGAACATGCTGCTCGTTTGGTGTTACTCATTGGGGTTTTCTGTGGTGTCTCCCCAAGCCGTGGGTGCCAGATGTGGTTTGTGAAGAGCAAGAGTCCATTGGCAGGCAACACGGCGCGTATATCCATCAGTGAGCGGCACACCACCGCATCATCTGGCAGTAGCTCATACCACACCGACACAACCACTATATCCGGCTGCAAACCCGCGATCTCCTCCCTATCCAGCACATCCCCCTTGATAAAGGTCACGCGATCAGATAGCCCCATTGCAGCAGCCAACGTGCGCCCCTTCTCCAGCACCTGCTCGTCTTGGTCTATACAGGTAAGCGTCATACGCTTGTCTTCTAGCACCGCAAGCAACTCAAGTACAGATCGTCCTGTGCCAGAGGCAAGGTCAAGGATGTGAGTAGCTAGGTGTTGCTTGCGCCGTTCGAGCAGCGTGGTCAGCAACTGTTCTTGCAACAGGTGCTTACACGAACGCAACGCCCGATTGTGCGGAATGTTTAGGTAGATATGGTCGAGGATGTGTCCTAGTAGTCCCTCGCGCTGATCTTGATAGATGTGGTCATAGACCAACCCCGATTCAAAGCCGTGGGTTGTGGCTAGGGACAACCCCTTGCTATGGCGTGCGCCCCAACGGAGCAGGGTTCGCAGCAGTGTGGGGGGGCTAGGGTGGGTATGCACCATATCAGTACGCCAGTTTTGTGGTGTTGTTGAATATTGCATAGGTTCATCTCCCGGTCTTGCAAAAGTACCAAACGGTTCGGTTCTTGTATTCCTAGCCTACCAGATACCCCCTGCGGTAATACTACGGTAGGGGCTAGGACACAAAATCCTGTTGGTAACAACAACGGGGGAACCCCTTAGTATACAAGTATCAAACTGCGGTAAGACTGCGGTAGGCTATTCTATATCCATATCTCCCGACTTTTCACGACCAGACAGCACCTATGGTATACTGGTATGGGAAATAGACCCATGGTTTCGTCATACAGGAGCATCAAGCTATGCAGCTTTTTCTGCTTGATAACTATGACTCGTTTACCTACAACCTGTACCAATACCTGAGCGAACTTGGTGCAACCGTCACGGTAGAGCGCAACGATACCATCACCGTCGATGGTGTTGCCGCGCTTGCCCCTGACCGCATTGTCATTAGCCCAGGACCATGCACCCCCACCGAGGCAGGCATCAGCATTGAGCTTATCCAAACGCTTGGACTAACCATTCCCATACTAGGGGTATGTTTGGGGCATCAAGCGATAGGGGCAGCCTATGGGGGCAGCGTTGTTGGTGCGCCGACAATTATGCACGGCAAAATATCACAGATACACCATACTGACGTTGGGGTCTTTCATGGTGTCCCCTCACCCTTCCCCGCCACGCGCTACCATTCTTTGATAGTGCAGCAGGATGATCTCCCCGATGATTTAGAGATGACCGCTTGGACTGACGACAACCTCATTATGGGGCTGCGCCATCGTACCCACCCGGTGCAGGGGGTACAGTTTCACCCCGAATCGCTCATGACCGACCACGGCAAAACGCTATTGCAAAACTTTCTTGTAGCATAAGGAGCTACTGTATTTATGGAATGTAATCCCGAAACCACCGAACGGCGAATCCTATATGGACTGATGGGAAGTTGTATTATCCCTCGCCCCATTGCGTGGGTTGCGACCCAAGACCAAAACGGGGTCCGTAATCTTGCCCCCTTTAGCTTTTTCAATGGGGTGTCATCCAACCCGCCATCATTGTCGGTATCCGTTTCCTACAACCGTGGACGCGAAGATGGGCGCAAAGATACGCTCCAGAACATCCTCGATACGGGTGAGTTTGTGGTAAACGTGGTGACGGAGCAAACCGGATTGGCAATGGTGGAAACGGCAATGGACCACCCGCCTGATGTGGATGAGTTTAGCATTGCCAATTTGACCCCCGCCCCATCCAAGACGGTGCGCCCGCCGCGTGTGGCAGAGTCGCCCGCTTGCTTTGAGTGTGTCCTCCACGACCACATCCAAGTGGGGGAGGGTCCCGGTAGCAGCACATTGGTTATTGGCATTATCAAGCACATCTACGTACACGATGACATGCTCAATGAAGATGGCGAAGTGGTCATAGACCGGCTGAAGATTATCGGCAGGGTCGCTGGTCCAAAGGGCTATTGCTTCACGCATGAAACCTTTGATTTGGCAATCACGTAGCCGATACACTTTGCACATACCACGCAATGCACATAATTGATACCCTCTCTCCCTACTTCTCAGGGTTAGGGGAGATAATGTCTCACCGGTTAAGCCCCCATCCCCTGCCCTTCCCCCGCAAGCGGGAGCAGGGAGACCGAACGGCTCCCCTCGCCCTCTGGGAGCGGGGGCAGAGGGGAGCGGGGAATAACAAGGAGCGGGGGCAGGGGGGAGCGGGGAATAACAAGGTAAACCATTGCTCGGCAGACCTCCCCTTGTAAGAGGTGCAGGGAATGGGGGCTATTCATCCCTAGTGAAGATATGACCGACATCACCATACAACATCTAAGCGTCACCTATCCCATCAAACATCGCACCCCCCTACCTGCCCTAGAACACCTCTCTTTTACCATACCGTCTGGAGCGTTTGTTGCGCTGGTAGGACCTAGCGGCTGCGGCAAGACTACGCTGCTGCGCGTGGTTGGGGGGTTGCTGCCCCCAACAAGCGGCACCGTCACCATTGGCACAGACACGCCAGACCAAGCCCGTCAACAACGGCGCATTAGCCTGATGTTTCAGCAGGCAGTGTTGTTGCCGTGGCGCACCGCGCTGCACAATATTGAGCTACCCTTGCAAGTGGCAGGCATGCCCCCTCAGCAGCGGCGCACTATTGCCCATGAGTTTCTCGCGCTGGTTGGTTTGGGGAACTTTGCCCAAGCCTACCCCCACCAGCTTTCTGGCGGTATGAAACAACGGGTTGCGCTGGCTCGCGCCCTCGCCTTTCAGCCATCGGTACTCTTGATGGACGAGCCATTTGCTGCACTAGACGAGATGACCCGCGAGCGGCTCAACAGCGAATTGCTGCGTATTTGGACCAACACCCGTGCTACTGTGCTTTTCGTCACCCATGCGCTTGCCGAGGCGGTGTTCCTTGCAGACCGGGTGATTGTCCTGTCGCAGCAGCCGGGCAGCATCATTGCAGATATGGCTATCCCGCTACCCCGCCCACGCACCCCTGCACTGCTTGAGCAAGCGCATTTTTGGCAGTATGTCTCAGAGCTGCGCCGTATATTGCATCACCAACCTGATAGCCCATCATCTAGCCCATCATCCAATGGCACGCAACAACCTGCTACATCTATCTCCATATCCACTACTAGGACAGAGCATTGAGCAACGCACCGCGCACCCGTCCGCTGGCAGCAATCTTTGTTTTTCTAGCGATTATCGGTTTGCTTCAGTGGGGAGTGCCAGCACTTGGTACACCGGAGTATATCCTGCCGAGACCGTCGAGTGTGCTTGCCCGTATCTTCGCTCCAGAAAGCGACCTGATGATGCATGCGGGTATCACCATACTGGAGGGGGTAGGTGGCTTTCTGCTTGGTAGCCTGCTAGGGGTGGTGTTGGCAGTCATCTTTGTGCATGTGCCGCCATTAGAGCAAGCCCTCTACCCCTGGGCAATTATCTCCCAGACCATCCCGCTGGTAGCCATCGCTCCCTTGTTGGTCATCTGGTTTGGCAATGGCATATTGCCCCGTATGGCAATGTCGGCACTGTTTACCTTTTTTCCCGTACTGGTCAATATGATGCAAGGGCTACGACAGGCGCAGGGTGAAATACTTGACCTGCTGCATGCGTATGCACTTACTCGTTGGCAATTGTTTTGGTACTACCGCTTTCCCAATAGCTTACCCTACCTCTTCACCGGCTTGAAAATTGGCTCTACCCTGGCTATGATAGGGGCTATCGTAGGGGAGTTTGCCGGTGCTGCCCAGGGGTTAGGATTTGTCATTACCATCTCTACCTATCACCTAGAGACAGACCAGACATTTGCTGCTATTATTATGGCAGCATTACCGGGCATAGGACTCTATCTCATCCTACGCTTTATTGAACGGCGGGTTCTGTTTTGGCAAGTGGAGAAGTAACGAGAGAAGTAAGGAGAACATATTGATTTATCGTTTAATCGTTATAGGTATGGTGCTGGTGCTGTTGGCGGCGTGTGCTGGTACATCGCCGACAGGCGATTCCCCCGCTGCGTCTGCTCCCTCACCCTCGCTGCTAGCGGAGACACAACCAGAAATCACTAACATCACCATGCGGCTGCAATGGATACCTCAGTACCAGTTTGCCGGCTATATCGTGGCAAAGCAAAAGGGCTACTACCAGGAAGCCGGGCTAGAGGTAGAACTGTTGCCTGGTAGCCCCGATTTTGTGCCGCTGCCGCTGGTCGTTAGTGGGACAGATACCTTTGGTAGCACGGGAGCAGATACGGTGCTTATCGCCCGCGAGAAGGACATACCGGTGGTGGCGTTGGCAACGATTTTCCAAACAAGTCCTGTTGGGTTTATGGTGCATAGTGACTCTGGTATCGAGACCCCGCAAGATTTCGTTGGGCAGCAGGTGGGGGTCTTCTATGGCGACAATGTGGAGACGGAATACCGGGCGTTGCTGGCAGCTACCGGCGTAGATCGGGCGGATATAGAGGAGGTGCCAGCACAGTTTACAATGGAGCCTTTTTTGAGCCGCCGTATGGATGTCTACCCCGTCTATGCTACCGATCAGCCCGACCTTGCCCGCAGTAAAGGGGCAGAGGTAGAGGTTATCGTAGCGCGTGACTTTGGGGTAACGCTAATGGGGGATGTGCTGTTTGCTACGGAGGAGTTTGTGGCAAACAATCCCAACACGACCCGCGCTTTTGTGCATGCCACGCTGCGGGGGTGGCAAGATGCGCTCAACAACCCACAAGAAGCCATCCAACTTGTGGCAGCATACAACCCGCAGCTTTCCGAGGAACACTTGCAATTTGAAGCATCAGAGACGATTAAGCTGGTGCAGTATGGTGCAGGGGAAACATGCCCCGGCTGGAATGACCAGAGCGCGTGGGAAGCAGAGCAAACAACCCTGCTAGACTTAGACATCCTATCTGCGCCGGTTTCGCTGGAGCAGGCAATCAATAATCGCTTTGTACACGATTACTACCAACAACAGGGCATCACATGCCCGTAACACAAACGTAAAGAGAGGGGGAAATTCCTATGCAATCTCTACAAGAAGACCCACAACAGGTATTGAACGATAGTATCACAACGTATGGACAGACGCTCTACCAACAACCCCAGCAACTTGAGCAAATGCTTGTGAGCCGTTGTGGTGGCTATCGGCGGGAAGTGCATCTCATTATGGCGGCGTTGTATGAAGATGTCCCACGGTTATTGTTGGAGGCATCGGAAATGCAGTTGACCCAGGCAAAAGTGTATGATCTCGTCCGTCTGTTGTATGATCGCCGGGGTATTGCTGAGGAGTGGGGAACGTGGGCATTAGAAACGTGGATTATAGCCCTCAAGGTGCAACTGGTTGTCCCGTCCACAGTGCCGTCTGTACCAGACCTACAAAATTTCCCAAATATGCCGCAAGCCCTTGATTTGGTTGGGCATATGGCGAGTGTCTATTGTCTAGCGTTTACCCCCGATGGGGCAACGCTCATTTCTGGCAGTGAGGATCGCACCTTGCGTTTGTGGGATATAGCCACAGGACACCAAAAATTGCGGCTAGAGGGACACAAAACCTGGGTCCAGGATTGTGCGGTCAGCCCCGATGGGCTAACGGTTGCCTCAGCAAGCGGCAATTGGAATGGGGTAGACCATACCGTGCGGTTGTGGAGTATACAGGATGGTTCGCTGCTTTGGCAACAAGAGGGACACGGTGACTGGGTGGCGGCGGTGGCTTTTTCCCCTGACGGTAACATGCTGGTTTCTGGCAGCGGCGATAAGACGATTCGCGTTTGGGAGCCAAGCAGTGGCAAAGAGCTACGTATACTCCAGGGGCATACGGATTCGCTGGCAGATGTGGTCTTTAGCCCCGATGGGAAGATGCTTGCGTCAAGCAGCCGGGATCGGACCATTCGTTTGTGGGATGTGGCAAATGGACAAGAATTACGGATGGTTGTTGGGCATACGGATACTGTCGCTGGTATTACCTTTAGCTCCGATGGATATTTGTTGGCATCAGGTAGCCGCGATGAGACGGTGCGGGTGTGGGATGTTGGGAGTGGGGAGCAGATCGCTTGCTTGGACAACCATACCAGTCGTGTGACGAGTGTGCAGTTCAATGCATCTGGGACGCTGTTGGCATCGGGTAGCCACGATGGGACGGTACGCTTGTGGAATACCGTTTCGTGGAAGGAGATACAGCAGGTGCAGAAGCATGCTGATCGCAAGGTGATGTGTGTGGCGTTTAGTCCCAATGGGGGGATGCTGGCGACTGGTGGCTATGATAGTGCGTTGCGCTTGTGGAACCTGGGTATCCCCACGGCGGAATGGGTGCGGATGGAGCAGGTTTGGCAGGAGCAGCGGGTGCAGGATGAGCACGAGATGCAAGAACGACAAAAGTATGAGACGCAGCAGCGGCATTGGCGTATTGAGGGCAAGTGTGAGGTGTGCGGGTTGCCATTGAATGTGTGGGAGAAGATGCGCGGGATGACGCGCTGCAAGCAGCACCGATGAGGGGGAGCGCACGGCGATGCTCTCGTATTTGTAGAGAGGGTGCATGCACCCTCTCCCCCGCGGTGGGGGAAGGGCGGGGGATGGGGGGATGCACGGTGGG
>CAYPHM010000127.1:0-13605 GCA_964410555.1 uncultured Chloroflexaceae bacterium
CCCGCCACCCCCGCCATTGATGCTGCAACGTTGGATGACTTTCGGGCAATGATTGGCGATGATGCCCCAGATATTTTCGCTGATGTCATAAAAACCTATCTTGCCGATACTCCCGCATTGTGTGCTGGCTTACAAGAGGCTGTGCAGCAGCGTGATCTTGCGCTGCTGGTCCAGACGGCGCATACGTTTAAGTCTAACAATGCCCAACTTGGGGCGTTGACGCTTGCACATATCTGTGAACAGCTTGAAATGATGGGCAAAGATGGTATCCTAAATGGGGCAGAAAGCTATGTTGCCCAAGCAGAATCAGAGTATGCACGGGTGTGTGCAGCGTTGCATACCCTATGTGGTTCCTAAAGACTAGAGGGGAGGTGGAATGGATGAATCAGCTTATCCAGGGCGAACGCTATGTTTTGCCAGATGGCACTCAAGTTACCTGTACGGGTATCATCTATGGGGTAAGAAGTCCCCAAGATCATACCGTCATCATGTGCGAAGTCGCGCATACAGTGCCGGTAGAGCCGTGCGGGTTCACGTTGGAGAGTGACGACAACCATGTGGTCTTGAATGTCCATGCCGATGGAAGCGTTATGCAGCGTAGCATCCTGGAGCCGCTGTATGATGATGCTGGCGAGTTGCGAGGGTGGCGATATGGTGGGTGGATACCCGCTGCTTTGCGATTAGAAGATATACAACCTGTTCGGTAATACGATAACAATACTAGCGAAGGGGATATTGCGGTTCTCGGTGTATATGCTCTTATTCCCTGGTCTTTCCCCTGTAAGCGGGTAAGATGACTATTGATTTGACATAATATTGTATAAGAATACAGAAAATTAAGGGGGCATGCTATGGAAATCTTGGGAGGACCGCTATTTGCGGTTGCTGGAGCGGGAGAATCTCACGGTCCGGCTATCACGACATTGATTTTTGGCTGTCCGCCGGGGTTGAGCCTATCGCGCCATGCTGTCCAACAGTATCTTGACCGTCGTCGCCCTGGGAGCAACAAACATGGCACCCCCCGCCACGAAGGGGATAAGATTATCTGGCTTGCGGGTCTCTCAAATGAGGATACCGACTCCCTCACCAGCGGACCGTCTATCCATGTGATAGCTGGTGATGGGCAAGAGATGATGGAGACGGTGACGACATCCTACGAAACAGGCTATACCACCGGTGAACCACTGGCGGCTATGGTGCTCTCCACTGCCAAGAAGTCGGAGCACTATCGCCAATTTCAGGGGGAGACGGGAGCAGTGCGTCCAGGGCATGTTGATCTAGTCAAGCACTATAAGACGCAGGGGTTTGTGGATGTGCGCGGCGGCGGACGGGCGAGCTATCGTTCGACTATTTCTGATGTTATTGGCGGTTCGGTAGCGCGGCTCTATCTCCAACAGCATTTTGGGACGGTCTTTCTTTCGTCTATTGTGCAGGTGGGTCCCCTAGCGGCTACCCATAGCTTGATTGCCCATTGCGATTCGCTGGCACAGACCTATGCGGGGCAGGGAATACCTGCAGCAGAGATTGACGCGATAGTGCGGCGGCTTAGTGCTGCCGAACTGCATGCGTTTGACACAGAGTTTGTGGAGCAGGCGGCAGTGCTTATCAAAGAAACGCGCATGCAGGGGGATTCTGTAGGGGCAGTGGTTGAGGTAGTTGGGCTACAGGTGCCGCCATTGCTTGGCGACCCCCTCTACCAGAGCTTGAAACTGCGCTTGATGGGGACGCTAGGGGGGCTACACGCGGTGCAGGCGTGCGAGGTCGGGACGGGTAAGTCTGCTGCCAGCTATCAGGGCAGCGGCTACAATGACCCTATCCGTCACAGCGGCTACCAGAGCAATCATCACGGTGGGTTGCTCGGCGGCATCACTACGGGTATGCCGCTCGCCTTTCGGGTGAGTTTTAAGCCAACGGCTACCATCACACAACGGCAGCAGTCAGTGCAAAAGAACCTGGAAGAGATAGACTTCACCTTGGAGAAGGGGCGACATGACCCATGTGTGGGGGTGCGTGCCGGGGTGACGTTGGAGTCGCGGATGGCTATTGAGGTGATGAATAGCGTATTGATGCATCAGGCACAGCGGGTAGACGTGGGGCAGTTTCGGCTGTTTTGACGGGGGAGGAAATGGAACCATATCTGCATCTGCCTCATCCACAAGCAAGCAAATAACCCTATGTGCAACATAGGCTTCGATATGTCGCACATAGATATAGCCTGTTTTAGGGGGTAGCGGGACGGGAGAGCAGATCAAAATGGAACATCTTATACCCTGATGGCTAAGCTAAGTCTAGGCGACCAGCGCGTTGAGCAATCTCAAGCGATACATTCGTACAATTGTGCTATTACCCCAAAATTCCATGAACATATAACTATGTCAAGTTGTATACTCATGGATGTAGGATGTAGGTGCTATCACCTATCGCCCACAACCAACGTTGCCACATACTGCCCAATGCTCAACGAAGCTGTCGCCGCCGGTGATGGCGTATTCAGCACATGCACCATTCTGCCCACCTGCATAATGGCGAAATCATCCACCAACGCCCCATCCCGCCCCAACGCCTGCGCTCGCACCCCCGCTCCGCCCCGCTGCACATCCGCCTGCGACACATCGGGGATGAGCCGCTGAAGCTCACGCACAAACGCCCGTTTGCTTAGGGAACGGTACATCTCCCCAACCCCCATACGCCAATGTCGCCTACTCAGCCGCCAAAAACCGTGATATAACACTATGTCAAGTATATCACGCAAACTCACATCCCAATGGCGATACCCCTCACGCTTAAACGCCAATACCGCATTGGGACCCGCTTCAACACCTCCGCCAATCATGCGCGTAAAATGCACCCCAAGAAAGGGAAAGCGCGGGTCTGGCACGGGGTAAATGAGGTTACGAACTAATGAGCATCGCGCCTTTATCAGCGTGTAATATTCGCCACGAAAAGGGATAATCCGTACTTTTGGCGACACCCCACACAACTGCGCTACCCGGTCTGCATACAGACCAGCACAGTTGACCACCAAGCGGCAACGCACATCACCGCGGGTTGTGGTAAGCCATAGCCCATGAGCATCTTCTCGGCAGCCTGTCACCATCGTGCTTGTCTGGATAACCCCGCCATGCTCGCACACGACTCGCGCATAGGCTTGCGCTACCTGCCAAAAATCCACAATACCCGTCTCTGGCACATAGAGACCAGCGATACCCTGTACATATGGCTCATATTCGGGTAATTCAGCAGCTTGGAGCCAGCGTATCCCTAGCAACCCATTGGCTAGACCACGCTGCGCTAGTCGTTCAAGAGCGGGGAGTTCCTCGGCGCATGTTGCTACAACAACTTTGCCGCACTGTTCATAGGGAACCTGCTGCTCTTGGCAAAACTGGTAGAGGGCTTGCCGCCCTGTCACACACAGTTGCGCTTTGCGTGAGCCGGGTTTGTAGTACAAACCAGAATGAATAACTCCACTGTTATGTCCAGTTTGATGTGCAGCTAGGTGGGGTTCTTTCTCCAGCACAATGAGCGAAGATACCCGCTGGCTTTGGGCTAGTGTTTGGGCTATAGCCAAACCAATAATTCCTCCGCCAATAACCGCAACATCATAGCTTTGTGACACAATATACCTCCTGGTAGTGGCAGCTGACCTTATTGTGCCTTGATCAGTGGACGGTCATACTCTGTTCGTGGGTGGTAGATGCTCTTCAAACTCTTAACGAACGCTTGGCGTATCAACACCAGGTCGCGGAAGGTGAGGGGGGTATTGTCAAGCTGTCCACTGCTTATGCGATCATCTATGATAAAATTGACCACCTCATCAACTGTTTGTAGTCCGCTCCCATTGCTGCCATTTCTCTTTGTCTGATCAGAAATGAGCTTGCCATGCTGCGCTTTGGAGCGTGCAGTCGCCTCAATCGAGTCTGCCAGCATCAAGATACCCTGTTCACGGGTCCAGGGGCGCGGTCCAGGATAGCGAAAGTGGTTGATATTCACTGAATCCTCCTCGCGCAAAGCGATTTGGTAAAAGTGTCCTACCAAATGGGTGCCATGATGAGTCGAGATGAAATCAACAATCTGTTCTGGCAACTTTGCTGCCCGTGCCATCTTGATACCATCGCGCACATGGTCAATGATGATTTCTGCGCTCGTGTGGGGGTCTAGCTCATTATGGACATTCTCGCGCCCCATCTGGTTATCAGTAAAGAAGAAGGGACGCAGTGTTTTGCCTATGTCGTGGTAGTATGCCCCAACCCGCAGCAGCAGCGCATCCGCCCCAATCGCATCCGCCGCCGCCTCTGCTAGATTGGACACGGCGATGCTGTGGTAGTAAGTACCGGGGGCTTCGTGGATGAGCTTCCGTAGCAGTGTTTGTGAAGGATGGGCAAGCTCCATCAGGCGCAGCGGTGTCACAACCCCCGCTGAATTGCCCACGAGATTGAACAACCCAAGCGACAAAATAGCCGATAACCCACCATTTGTGCCACTAAAGAGCATAATAGTCCCAATCTCTTGCAAACACTCGCGCCCTGGGTCAAACCAGCAAAACGCCAACTGCGTTAGTGTGGTACTGACAGCTACACCCACCCCCGCCAGCAGGAAAGTGAGAGGGCGTTCTGCGCCACGCACGGCAAACACTGCCGTTGCGCTGCCAAGCAGCATGGTTGTGGTAATGCCTAGCGCATTGCCATCCAACACTCCAATAATGATACTCAAGAAGACAGCCCCGGCTAAGGCAATTTGCAAATTGAAGAGGACAGCCAATACCAGAATGGTTGTTGCTAGGGGGAAGGCATATGGCTGATCTATCCACAACGGATGCAATATCCGGGCTGCCACCGCGGTAATAACCAATGCAGCAACAATCACAAGCAATGGGCGAGGCTGATGGACAATATCCTTTTGGGTAAAAACGAGGTAGAGCATAAAGGACAGGGCTAATAGCCCACTTAGCACCCCCATACCCAATACTGCAAACAGACTCATTTCTTTGGGCAAGGCACGGGTGGCGCGAGCTTTCTCTATCGTCTCCGCTGTCACCATATCCCCCACCCGCACAATATTCTCGCCGGCATGCACTGTCACCACCACCGGGTCAACCCTATCACGAGCTTCCTGCTTACGCTGTTGGGTAGCCACTTCGTCTAGCGTGCGATTGACGCGCAAGAATGACGAGGTAAAAAACAATGCCAACTCCTGATCTTCTGAAGAGAGATTGCTTGTCCAGTAGGGCAATGTGCGTTCGCGTAACCGGGTAAGGGTATCTTTGGTTATCTCAAAAGCATTTTGGGCTATTGCTCGGTCATAGAGCATAAAGACCCGGTTTTGGAGATTTTCCCATGCTCCCTTGTTAAGATCAAGAATGTTTTGTCCAAGTGTGCCAGTCAAAACCACCGTTGGGTTAGAGAGGTCTTGCAATTTCTGCAACCGTTCTTGCTCACCGAGGGTCGGGTCGGTACGCACACTCGTAATGGCATCAAACAGGTTTTCGAGCTTTCCTCGCTGCTTAGATGGCAAATCAAAGTCGGTAATGTACACCAGATTTTCTGGGCGACTTTCGGCTTGGGCGCGGACAGCAGCAGTCCGTATTTCGCTGATGAACTCGGCACTGTTGCGGGCGCGAATAGTCACGGGGCTGGGCGCACCGATTTCCAGTACGCCCGTATCCGTCGTTTTCCCTAGAGGGATCGTCAACGCCAACCATAGCCCCAACATCAGTAACACACCGGCTACCGGGATAATATGCTGCTGGAGAAACTGCCACAGGGTTTTGGGGTCTTGCTTATCTCGCTGCTGCTTTTTTCTCCTTCTTAGCCAATTTTTCACCATAAGAGATCACCTCTTTATTCCCCCTGGAGCAATTCACGCGCAAGCTGGCTCAACAGTTTTCCGTCAGCTTGGCTTTTGAAACGCTCCATAAGTACCGGCATGAGTTTGCCCATAGCCGCTGGACCACTCAAGCCCATTTCTGTAATGATTGCCGCAATTTGCGGGCGCAGATCCTCTGCCCCTAGCTGCGCGGGCAGGTACTCTTGCAAAATACGGGCTTCTGCTTCCTCGCGCTCTGCCCGGTCTGTATGCCCCGCATTGCGGTACATATCGGCAGACTCCTTGCGGCGTTTGACTTCTCTCGTTAAGACGTTGGTTAAGGTTGCTTCGTCTAGCTCGACCTCAATACGGGTACTGGCTTCTTGCCCTTCTTGCCCTTCCGTAGCATCATACTGCTGCTTGACCGCTTCAAGCCGGGCTTTCTGTATAGCATCACGGGCTCCTCGTATGACATCAACCCGCAAAGAGTCGCGGGCTTTCATGGCTTGTTTGAGGTCTTGCTGCAATTGTTCTTGAATACCCATTAAGGGTACCTCCTTACCTTTTAACATTAAGTAGATTAGAGCACAATACGCCGGGGGAAGACCCGGTGCTTCTCAGCGGTAATAATCGCTCGTATATGTCCAACGGTTTCATCGAGTCGGTCTGCTTGGTTGATGACCACATAGTCAAATTCAACCGCACGGGCAATTTCTGTTTCTGCTAGAGCCAAGCGTTGCTCTATCTCCTCACGCGAGTCTGTGCGGCGTAGGTAGAGCCGATGCCGCAGTTCATCGAGTGACCCTGGCGCAATGAAAATGAGGATAGACTCTGGGGCAATCTGCTTAACAGTTGCTGCGCCATCTACGTTCACCCGCAAGACGACATCTCGCCCACTGGCGAGGGCATCGCGGACTTCCCACTTGGGGATACCCCGATACTGTCCATACACTTTTGCCCATTCTAATAGCTCTTCCTGCACGATCATGTGCTCAAACGCTTCTGTACTGACGAAGTGGTAATCTACGCCATCAAGTTCGCCGGGACGTTTGGGGCGGCTATTTGCTGTCACCACAAAGTGAAAGGGAAACCCAAGCTCCCGCATCCGCATCAACACGGAATCTTTCCCAACACCAGAGGGACCCGACAAGACTACCAACAATGGCTCTGGCGGTAATCCATTGAGCAACCCATTTACCGGAACATCTTTCATCACGATCTATGGTATCCTATCTACTATGTACTTTGATGCTTTGACTCTTACAGCAGTTGCAGATGAATTGCGGGCAACCATCTTGGGCGGGCGCATCCAGCGGACCCTCCTGCCAGACCCATTCAGCATTGGGTTGGAAGTGTATGCTCATAACCAGCGGTACCAACTTTTGGCTACAGCCCACCCCACCCATGCCCGTGTGCATTTGAGTGACGGGAAACTCTCTCGTGGGGTCGAACAAGCCACTCCTTTCCTGTTGCTCTTACGCAAATATGTCCTGGGCGGTAGGATAACCGCCATTGAGCAACCTTTGCTTGAGCGTGTCCTCTTAGTTAGTATAGTCAAAGAAAGACAGACTCGCAACTCTCCCAATGAACCATCGCCAGCAGATAGCCCCAAATATGCCGCTGATTCCGCTCCACAAGCCGATGTTAGCCTCCCTGATGATGATGCAGATCTGGATTTTACGGTAGTAGAGTGTGACCTGATTATTGAGCCAATGGACCGGCGCAGTAATATTATCTTGGTAGACGAAAACCGTATGATTATGGAGAGTGTTCGGCGAGTACCACCCCAGAAGAGCCAGCGGGTCATCTTGCCCAAACACCCCTATACTCCCCCGCCGCCCCAAGATAAACACGATCCCTACACTGCCCATGCTGACCATATTCGGCAAAACTGGACTGCCGATAGCAAGAACATTGTACGTATGCTGGTCAAGACCTACCGTGGGATGTCGCCGCTTATAGCGCGAGAAGTTGCCTACCGTGCTGCGTTGCCTGCCGAGGAGCCTGTAGACAACGAGGTGCTCTTCAGTGGGGCAGAACGTTTGGCAGCGAGCATACGGGAACTCTACACAGCACCAGTTGTCCCAACGTTGCTTTTAGACAAGCAGGCGGGGGAGCAGGCGGGACTGATGAAACAGCCGCTTGCCTATGCCCCGTATGCCCTCACCCATCGGGCAGGCACAAGCATCCACCCAGAGCGGCTATCGAGCGCGATAGACCAGTACTATGCAGCACAACATATGGTGACATCCCATCGCCAGCGGCGTGATACGATTCATCGGCAACTCCAAGATGCCCATGAACGACTCGACCATCAATACCGCCAACTCCTGGGGCAACAAGAACATACCCATGATCTTGAACAGGTCAAGTGGGAAGGGGAGATGATCTATGCCTTTTTGCATACGATTACCCCTGGTCAACACACCCTTGAGGTAGAAGGGCAACAGATTGCGCTTGACCCACGAAGTACGCCCGTAGCCTGTGCTCAAAAGCGGTTTCACGACTACCAGAAGCGCAAGAGCGGGCAGGAGCGCGTAGCCGAACGGTTGCAAGCGACCCGGTATCAGCTAGATGGGCTGGAGCAGCTTTTGACCATGCTAGAACTTACCGAGGAGCGCGAGCAGATAGATCAGCTTGCCCAAGAAGCCGAGGAGCAAGGCTACCTACCCCCACCAAAGCGCAACAAGAAAAAACAGAAAGCTCCTCGCATAAAGCCCCTGCATCTAGTCTCTAGCGATGGCTACGACCTCTATGTGGGACGTAGTGCCACCCAGAATGTTGAGGTAACGTTTCGGATTGCTCGACCAGATGACCTGTGGCTCCATACACAGGGTGTCCCCGGTGCTCACGTCATCATCCGTAGCGGTGGGCGAGATGTCCCCCCAATAACGCTGGAAGAGGCAGCAGGTTTGGCAGCCTATTTTAGCCGTAATCGTCATGAGGATGCGGTAGAGGTGGCAGTGACGCGGCGCAGTACGGTACGGCGTTTGCCGGGCGGTGCGCCGGGTTTGGTGACGTATCAAGCAGAGCAAACGCTGCGGGTCGCGCCCCGCCCGCCGTGGTGAGATATGACATCCGCTCGTTGACACGTACGGCTCCGCTCGTTGACACGCAAGGAATAGGGTAAGGTCGCACAGCGGTGCGCCCCTACCCTCGCACACATCACACAGGGGGAAAAGGCAAATTTGGGGCTACCTAGTCTAGTTCTGGTACAAACGGCGGTTTGCCTTCGAGCTTGACGATTTGCAAAAAGTTGGTTGGTCCACGCTCCGAACGGGGCAGCCCCCCCACAACCACTACCATATTCCCCGGCTGTGCTAGTTCATGTTGCTCAAGCGCATGGTAGGCTTGTTGCATCACCACTTTGATGTCATCGTCATCTTCCAGCGTCCAGACAGGGTTAATGCCCCATATCAGGTTCAGACGATTGTAGATAGCCTCCGAAGGGGTCATGGCTAGGATAGGGGCATTTGGGCGTTGACGTGCCATGAGATGAGCTGTCCTGCCACTCAGCGTAAAGGCGACAATCGCTTGCACCGGCAACGCCCCCACAATAGCCCGTGCTGCCTCACTGATAGCGTTAGGGATGTCAGGCTGAGGAGCTATGCCAATGTCAGGGTCATGCCCACATCGCCTCCCACTCGCCTCTGCCGCCTCGATAATCTGTGCCATCACCCGCACCGATTCTACCGGGTAATCGCCTGCTGCTGTCTCCCCACTCAACATTACCGCGTCTGTTCCATCAAAAATCGCATTGGCAACATCGCTCGCTTCGGCACGGGTTGGACGAGGGTTATGGCGCATGGAGTCGAGCATTTGGGTAGCGGTAATCACCGGGATACCGGCATCGTTGGCTGCGTTGATGAGCTTTTTCTGCAAGGGGGGGACGTGTTCTGTGGGTATCTCTACCCCCAGATCACCGCGAGCTACCATAATGCCATCTACCTGCTTGAGAATATCTGCCATATGCTCTAGGGCTTCTGGCTTTTCTATCTTGGCAATAACGGGTATATCTTTGCATGCTGAGGCAATGTGCTGCTTAATAATAGTAATATCGCTGGAATGGCGCACAAACGACAAGGCGATATAGTCTATATCCTGTTCCAACCCAAACGCTAGGTCTTGCATATCTTTGGTAGTCAGGGACGGCGCACTGATATTGACCCCCGGCAGATTAATGCCCTGCTTCTCATAAAGTATTCCTCCAACAACTACCTCTGTATGCACCTCATCATTTGTTGTTTTGGTTACACAAAGTTCAATCAAGCCATCGGAGATAAGGACCCGATCTCCAGGTTGGACATCACGGGCTAGGGCTTTGTAGGTAGTGCTAACCATGCTGTCTGTCCCTACCTCGCGGCGGGTGGTGATAACAAATGGCTTGCCCGGTATAAGCTGCACAGGTGAGCCATTTTCTAGCGTACCAGTGCGTATCTTGGGACCTTGCAAATCCTGGATAATAGTCAATGGGCGGTGTTTTTGGTGTGCCACCTCGCGCAAAATAGCGATATTCTTGGCGTGATACTCCTGTGTGCCGTGGGAAAAGTTCAACCGTGCCACATCCATACCCACGTCTAGTAAGCGCGAAATGACTTCTGGGGTATCGCTGGCTGGTCCAATCGTAGCGATGATTTTGGTTCTCCGCATGTTCCTCTTTCCTTCTCTCTGTTTGCTGTGTATCGCTTCACGCATATCTTACCACAGAAGCACTGTCGGGAATCTTCTGCCTGAACTTTGGGTCTCTGGGTCTCTGTGGTAATTGCTCGGTAGACCTACCCTTGAAAGAGGGGAAGCGGGTCACTTCCAGGGCAGCAACAAGCGCAGCCCATTCGCCACAACAATCAATGTGCTACCCTCGTGTCCTAGTACCGCCAGCGTTAAGGGCATAGAACCTGCCAATGCCATTACCATCAACACCGCCATCACCACAAAGGCAAATATCAAATTCATTCGCACAACCTGACGGGTACGCCGTGCCAAGCCTAGCACCCCCGGTAGACGGCTCAGATCATCACTCATCAGCAGCACATCGGCACTCTCTAGCGCAACATCAGTACCAGCGGCTCCCATCGCTATACCAAGATCGGCGGTAGCCAGCGCGGGGGCATCATTCACCCCATCACCTACCATACCGACAACCCCATGCTGCTGCTGTATCTTGCGAATAGCATCCACCTTTTGCTCTGGCATAAGTTCCGAGTAGACCTCATCAATGCCAATTTCTGCTGCTAGTTTGTGGGCTACATAGCGATTGTCGCCTGTTAGCAATACCACATTGGCTATGCCCGCCTGCTTGAGCTGTGCCACCACTTCGTAGGCTTCGGGGCGAATAGTGTCTGCCAGTGCAAGCAACCCCCATGGCTCGTGGTTGCCAAGAATGACAACAGTACGTCCCAGCTCTTGTTGTTGCTTGATCTGCTCTTCCATCTCTGCCGGTAGCGGTCTGAAAATTTCTGGTCGGCCGATACGCAGCAAGGTGCCAGCAACATACCCTTGAGCACCAGAGCCAGTAGTCGCTTCAAACTCATTGGCAGGCGGCACCTCGATACCTCGTTCGGTAGCCTTGCGCTCAATAGCGCGTGCCAGCGGATGCTCCGAATAATGCTCAATGGATGCTGCCGCAGCTAACAACCGTATCTGGATGTCTGACAACTCACCTATGGTATCATTTTCGGCAGGCGGCGTGTGCTGGTAGCAGCAGGGGATTTCCTGCGGCAGGGTAGTCTGGAGCGGGATAATGGCTACCAAACTGGGTTTACCGGTGGTCAGGGTACCGGTTTTGTCAAAGGCAATCGTTTGGACTTTTGTTGCCGTCTCCAGATGTGCGCCCCCTTTGAACAGCACCCCCCCACGGGCAGAGCTCGCCAGGGCAGAGAGTAGCGCGGCAGGGATGGAGATAACGAGCGCACAGGGCGAGGCAACGACCATAAGCGTCATACCGCGGTAAAAGGCTTCCTGAAAATCCCAGCCGAGAAAGAGTACGGGAATGGCTATGGCTAGGAGCGTGATACCTACCACAGCATAGGCGTAGTATTGCCCAATCGCTTTGTCGGTAAACTGTTGGCTCTTGGCTTTTTGCTCACGGGCTTCGCTCACCATCTTGACCATACGGGACAAGACAGAATCCGCAACGGCAGTGGTAACGCGAATCTGCAAAGCCCCTTGTCCATTGATAGTACCAGCATACACCCGCTGTCCTTTGTGCTTCTCTACAGGCATAGACTCACCGGTAATGCTGGCTTCATTTACCGCCGACTCGCCTACCTCTACCATACCATCGGTAGGGAGTTGCTCGCCGGGGCGTACCAGTACCAGATCATCAATGGCGACTTGCTCTACTGGCAGTTCGTGGGTTGTCTCATTGCCAGCATCATCGGTGCGAAGCACTCGCGCAATCTTTGGGGTCATGTCCATTAAGGCACGGATACTGGCATAGGTGCGTCCCATTGCGTAGACTTCCAATGTGTGGGAGAGCGAAAAGAGAAACATCAGCACGGCACCCTCAAGCGGTTGACCAACGAGTGCCGCACCGATAGCGGCAATGATCATCAAAAAGTTGACATCAAACTGGCGTTCTTGGAGCGATTCCCATGCTTCTTGGACACTATAAAAGCCACCGGCAATGTAGGCGATGGCGTAAAGCGTCCAGGGGACCGCAATGGGTAAGTTGGTCATATCTTCGGTAATCCAGCCGGCAAGGACGCTTATCAGAGTAACGATGGTCAAACGGATCATCCATGGGAGTTGGGAAAGTTCTTGCTCTTCGTGGGATGTATGGTTGTGGTCATTTTGGTGGTCCAGAGAATCATTGGTAGGTTTTGCTGTGGTAGTAGATAACATCATAAGATTTTCTCCTTGTAACTACTAGACTTACTCGGTTAGCTTTTTCTATTTACAGATAACAGCTATTATATAAGAACCATTCTAAATTCAGACAAAAAGAAACCACGGTTAGGCAGTTTCCTCAACAGGCTGTCCGTTGGTATGGGTATGGCGCATACCGGTGCGGTGGCGGCGTTGCCGTCCCCCACGTTTACGCTTGGCTCCTTGTGAGCAGCAAGCCTCCCCAATGCTGGTACTCGATAACTGGTTTCCCTCTTGCAACGCCTGCTGGCAGGTGGGGCAGATACCGTAGACAATCAAGCCCCCCTGTCGGTCTAGCTTGCAACCGGTCTGTTCACTCACCTGGTCGAGCAGGTTGTCTAGGGATGGTATCTCCACATCAGCGATGTATTCACAGTAGCGACACACGACATTGATATGCGGCGTGACATCTAGGTCGTAGTGGGTATGGTCATGGTTGGCAATGTCTAGCCGATAGATAAGCCCGAGCTCTTCAAGCGTATCTATGGTGTTGTAGATAGTCGCTTGGCTAATCATCGGGAAGATTGAGCGTACTTGCTCAAAAACTTCTGTAGGAGTAGGATGCCCGCCATGCTCCACTAGGGCTTGACAAACGGCGCACCGTTGCGGGGTAGCACGTTTGCCGGCAGCTTCGAGCCGTTCCATCAGGCAATCTATTTTATCTTGCGTTTGCGGTTTTGTTCTGTTTATTATATTCATACTTACTTTATAACCATTCTAAATAACTGGTTAATAGTATAGCATGGGGGAGATGGGGTGTCAAGAGCCAATAAAGAGGGTGTTCCGGTTAGCCCCCATCCCCTAGCCCCTTTCCCCACCGAGGGGAGAAGGGGAACCGCTCATCCCCCACCACCGTGCAGCCCCCATCCCCTAGCCCCTTCCCCCACCGAGGGGAGAAGGGGAACCGCTCATCCCCCACCACCGTGCAGCCCCCAT
>CAYPHM010000128.1:0-13570 GCA_964410555.1 uncultured Chloroflexaceae bacterium
AAGGGCAGGGGATGGGGGCTGCCCGGTGAGACGTTGCATGCAACGTCTCTACAACCTAACATCCGCTCGCTTACGCTTGCGGCTCCCCACCCTTGCCCCCTCGCCCCCCTGCCCCCTCTCCCACCCCAGGGCGAGGGGGAGCCGCCCGGTCTCCCTTCTCCCGCTTGCGGGGGAAGGGCAGGGGATGGGGGGATGCTCGGACATCCGCTCGTTGACACTCGCGGCTCGTTTGGTGGGGGAAGGGCAGGGGATGGGGGGCTGACCGAAGGGGTGGGGGGCTGCCAATTCCCCTTCTCCCGCGTAGTGGGGGAAAGGGCAAAGGTGCAGGGACAAGTGGGAAGATGCCATGCGACCCCGTTATGCCCCATCTCTTGCCTATTTCCCCAGTCATACAGTACAATACCAACTACGGATGTCGCCTATAAAAAGAGGAATAATCGCATGACAACCCTTCGGATAGAATTTCCAGATGATGTGCTGGTATTGCCAGGATATAGCCAAACGTTGTTGGAGAGACTGGCATACGAGGCTCTGGTGGTTCGCCTGTATGCAGAACATCGTATTGTTTCCCATCGGGCAGCGCAGGTTCTTGGCATGACACGAGAGGCGTTTATCCAACTTCTAGCTCGGTATGGCGTACCGGAACAGGATGTCCCCACCGAACTGCAAGCAGAAATCCAGCGACAGACCCAACTTCTGAACCCTGTCACCGTTCTCGGTAAAAAACTTGCTGAGACCCGCGCACGGCTCATTGTTTCTGGTACCCCATTGTTAGATTGGGATGAGATACAACAGGAAGTAGCTGACCGCAGAGGTAGCTTAGAATTGGGGAACGGGTGAAACAAACCTATGTAGATGCAGGCGTACTGATTGCCGCTGCTCGCGGAACTGCTAGTGCTGCGTACCAAGCCGCTACCATTCTGAATGACCCCAACCGATCATTTGCTGTAAGTATTTTCTTACAGCTTGAAGTCTTGCCAAAAGCAATTTACTTCAAACAACAGGATGAAGCCGATTTCTACCAAGCATTTTTTGCCGAGGCGCATTGTTGGGCAAATTCCCTTAATGAAATAACCCAATCAGCTTATCGGATAGCCCAAGAGCAGGGGGTATCAGCCATAGATGCTCTGCATATCGCAGCGGCGATAGCTACAGGAGCAGAAGAGTTTATCACCACGGAAAAGCCAGGAAAACCAATCTATCGCGTCTCTGGTATCAACGTCATCGCGTTGCAATTCGTTGGAACGACAAATGGAAATGAGTAATGCACATATCCGCATACCTCTACCCCCTTGCTCTTTGGAAGAGGGCATGGGGGGGAACACCTGCCCAATTCCCCTTCTCCCGCGTAGTGGGGGAAGGGGCTAGGGGATGGGGGCTGACCGAAGGGGTGGGGGGCTGCCGATTCCCCTTCTTACCGCCCGTTTATCGCTTTCTGTTGACAACCAACTACCCTTCCATTACACTATGCATACGTGTGGAGCATCCTACACAGGTATGGGGGATACCCGTATCAGTACAATCTCACCTTAGTATAGATTAAGACAGAAAGGCAAATTTTCATGGTCTTCCACGGTGTCAACATTGGGCATGGTTTTGTTAAATACCTAGCTCTTGACCACAAGGGTAACGAGCGCGTTTTGACTCCCTTCCCGGCGATGATCGCCCCCGCCCGTAACAGTGTAAGTGCGCTTCAAGAGGCACCAACAACAGACTTTGACGGCGTTTCCTACTGGGTGGGTGATGATGCCCACCTCTCCCCGCACCCTATCACCATTCTTGCCCAAGAACGCCTCACCGATAGGGTCTTTCTCCCCGTGTTGCTTCGCACCGCCATTCAACGTATGGAATTAGCATCTGCATCAGGACCTTGCGTCTCTTGTCTCCCGGCAACGTGGGCGCGGGACAAGGCGAAATGCCAAGCTCTCGGTGCCATGCTTCGTAATGGCGCAGGAACAGGCACCAATAGCCCCTACTACACCCGCATTAAGGTTATCCCTGAGCCGGTTGGGTTGCTCTGTGCAGTTGCCCTGGATAATACCGGTAATATTACCCAAAATAGCTTGATTAACGGTACAGTTGGCATTATAGATTTGGGACACCATACGGTCAATGTCGCAGCAGTAACCAATCTTCACCTAGTAGACGGCAGTTTGCACACATGGAACTTGGGCAGTGCTCGTCCCCTCACCCAAATTGCCAGTACCCTGAGTGCCCACTTTGAGCGTGAATTGTCGCTCCACGAGACAGACCAAGTGGTACGCAATGAGTCCATCGTTATTCGTGGTGAACCACAACCGCTCCCAGAAGGGTGGGACACCCCGCTTGTGGAAAATGGACTGGCTATTGCTACCAAACTCCAGGAGGTATGGGGGTCTGGGGCGAGCCTAAACGCCATTCTCATTGGTGGTGGTGGTGCGGCATTAGCACAAGTTGTACAAGGTATTCAATCGCGGTTTCCCCATGCACAGCGAGTCCAGGAACCACAACAAGCTATTGCTCTCGGTTGCGCCCGCTTCGCCAGAAGAATGGAGTCTTCATGAAACCTACTCCCATTCAAATACGGCTCAGTGATGAGATGCGCGAGATGGTCGTGGCAGTCTGTGCCGACAACCTGTCGGCGGGCATACGAGCTATGATTGTGCTCGCTGCCCTGCACGAAGGGTATAACATAGACTCGCTCCGTGGAGATATAGAAAAGCTCATTGGAGACCCACTGGCAAAACCTATCAAACAATCGCTTATGCAGGTTCTGATGGGTGAGTATTCACCATCGGTACCCGCTCGCAATCCGGTATCACCACCCGCCCCCACGCCAGAACCAGCACCGCCACTCGTGGCGAAGGAAAAGGATGATGACCCTTTTGCTGATGTGGGGGAAGATGTGTAGCTTTTTCCTGAATCTATCCCCACAAAAATCTGGTACTATACAGGTATGGTACATACGCTCCGATCTCAACTAGCAACGCTGCCAGAGATAGCCACGCTTGCCCATCACCTATCCAGCGACCAGCATAGCCCACAACGGCTACGGGTAGCCCCCATCCCCAACGCTGCTCGCATTCCCTACCTAGCGGCATTTGCCCATCACCTTGCGATGCAGCAACAGGCTACTGATACCCCGCAGTGTCAGGTGTTGCTGTATGTGGTAGCGACAGCAGAGCAGGCAACCCGTGGGTATGAAGACCTCTGCCAGTGGCTCTCGGTAGATCAGGTGCTCCAGTATCCGTGTAGCGACTCGCTGCTATATGAGCGCATTGCTCCCGATATGGGGGTGCATGGACGGCGGCTCCAGGTGGTACAACGCTTGGCATCGCTGGCACCATCCCCCAACCCGCTGGTCATCATAGCCCCGGTGCGCGGGCTGCTCCAGCCCATGCTTACCCCCCAAGAGCTTGCCCAAGCCAGTACCCCCATTGCCATAGGTGATATGAACCCCCAAGATACCCTCATCCGTCAGTGGATAGACCGTGGCTATCGCGTCACGGCAAAGGTAGAAGAGCATGGCGAAATGTCGCGGCGTGGTGGCATTGTGGACATCTGGGGCGGGGCAGATACGCTCCCCCTTCGCATTGAGTGGTTTGGTGATGAGATAGATAGCATGCGCCGCTTTGACCCGGTGACGCAACGGAGTGAGCAATACCTCGATGCGGCACTGGTAGGACCGCCAATGGATATACCCTTTTGGCAGTATAAGCAGGTGCTAGACTATCTGGCAGCACAACCCGTCAAGAAGCTGCGCCCAGAGGTGCGCGAGGAGTGGGAGCATAGCCTATCACGGCTAGAGCTAGGCGGACGCTTCGAGGGGTGGGTACGGTTGTCTCCCTTCTTTCACCAAGCCCCCAACCAAGCCCCCAACCAAGAGCATGGGCAACAACCTGCGCCAAGCTCGCAACGCTCACTGTTGGCACACCTGCCAGTGGGCAGTGTGGTGTTCTTCAACGATGTACCGCTGCTCCAACAGACTGCCAATGCCCATCATGATGATGCCGAGGAGCAACGGACAACGCTTATCTCCACAGGCGAATTGTTGCCTATCTACCCGCGTCCTTACCTGCTGTGGGATGAACTCTGGCAGCCAAGCGACCCCCTGCCACATATGGCACAGATACCCCAGGTTGACCTGAGCACCAATGACCTGAGCGAAGATACTGGCGGGGATGGGGGCTGCCCACAGGGGCAAGATACTGTGCTCCCCGCCCCCACTTTCTCCCCGGCTGATCTGTTTGGTAGCCAGGTACGCCGTCTCGTGCGCCATGTTCTGGCGCAGGTGGGACGGGGTGAGCATGTTGTCCTCGTGACGACCCAGGTAGCCCGCTTCCAAGAAATGATCGAGGAAGCCAGTCAAGGGCGAGGGGGTACCACTGCATCCGACCCCCTTCTCCCCTCGGTGGGGGAAGGGGCAGGGGATGGGGGCTATCCGAAGGGGCAAGGAGTGGGGGCTAGTGGGGAGCAAGATGGCAGCGTTTCCTGTGTGCATGGCACCCTTACCGAGGGATGGCACCAGCCGGATTTGGCATTGACGCTGTATACCGATACCGAGATTTTCGGTTGGACTCACCGCCGCACACAGGCAAGCCGTCGCCGCAAAACACCCAAGACCGACAACGATAGAACGGCGTTTTTGCAAGGGTTGCAGACCGGCGAGTATGTGGTGCATATTGAGCATGGTATTGCCATCTACGATGGGTTGATACGGCGCAGCGTGGGGGGGATTGAGCGCGAGTACCTCGACCTACGCTTTGCCAATGATGACCGTCTGTATGTGCCGGTAGATCAGGTAGACCGTATCGCTCGCTATGTTGGGGCAGGTGATGCGACACCGCGCTTGTCCCGCTTGGGGACGCAGGAATGGGAACGTGCCAAGCGCAAAGCCCGTGATGCGGTGCAGGATATGGCAAGCGAACTGCTCGATCTCTATGCCCATCGCCGGTTGAGCCAGGGCTATGCTTTTGCGCCAGACAACGATTGGCAACACCAACTTGAAACGCAATTCCCCTATGTGGAGACGGCAGACCAACTTCGTGCTACGGCAGAGGTCAAAGAGGATATGGAGTCAACCTATCCCATGGACCGCCTTGTCTGTGGCGATGTGGGTTTTGGCAAAACCGAGGTGGCACTACGAGCGGCATTTAAGGCGGTACAGGAGAGTAAGCAGGTAGCCATTCTCGTTCCCACTACGGTATTGGCGCAGCAGCACTATGAGACCTTTAGCCGCCGTATGGAACCCTTCGCGGTAAAAGTTGAGGTATTGTCCCGCTTTCGCAAGCCTAAGCAGCAAGAGATGATCTTGCAAAAGCTACGGCATGGCGAGGTTGACGTAATCGTTGGCACCCATCGCTTGCTCTCCAATGATGTCTTTTTCCACGACCTCGGCTTGCTCATCATAGATGAGGAGCAGCGGTTTGGGGTGCGGCATAAAGAGCGTATTAAGCAACTACGCACTGATGTCGATGTCTTGACGCTCACCGCCACCCCCATACCGCGCACGTTGCATATGGCACTGGCGGGTATCCGCGATATGAGCGTTATTGAGACCCCACCGGAAGACCGCATGCCTATCAAGACCTATGTTGTGCCAACGAGCAAAGCGTTGGTGCGTGATGTCATTCGCCGCGAGCTAGACCGTGGTGGGCAGGTCTACTATGTACATAATCGCGTACGAAGCATCTACCATGTGGTAGACCGTCTGCGCCAATTGTTGCCAGAAGCACGCATTGGCGTGGGGCATGGGCAGATGGACGAGAGCGAGCTAGAACAGGTGATGTTGGAGTTCTACCGGGGCAATTATGATGTACTGGTCTGTACCACGATTATTGAGAATGGGCTAGACGTGCCAACAGTCAATACCATCATCATTGACGATGCACCAATGTATGGCTTGGCGCAGTTGTATCAGTTACGCGGGCGGGTGGGGCGCAGTGCGCGGCGTGCCTATGCCTACCTGCTCTACCAGAAAAACCAGTATATGACTGGTGAGGCAGCACAGCGGCTCCAAGCGATACAGGATGCTACCGACTTGGGGGCAGGTTTTCGCATTGCCATGCGTGACCTGGAGATACGCGGGGCAGGCAATATGCTTGGCAAAGAGCAAAGCGGGTATATTGCCGCAGTGGGGTTTGACCTCTATTCCCGTTTGTTGGAGCAGGCGGTGAAGCAGCTGAAAAAGCAGGCAAAGCTGCCCACTCGACCAGACACCCAGACACCAGCGACTCCTGCTCCCCCCCAGGGCGACTCTCCCGTACCCCCTACCCCCGCTCATCCCCAGGGCAAGGATGACGTACAACCGCTAGTGATTGACGAGAAGGTGCTGCTGAGTCCATTGGTCACGCTAACGCTGCCCGTGTCAGCATACCTACCGGATGAGTACATCCGTGATGAAGCAGTGCGATTGGAAATCTACCAACGGATGAATCAGGTAGCCACAGTTGAGGGTGTGCAGGAGTTGCGGCGCGAGTTGCGAGATCGCTTTGGCGAAGTACCAGAGCCAGCGGCAAATCTGTTGATGTGGCTCCAGGTGAAGTTGCTGGCAATGCGAGCGCATATCCATGCCATCACGACGACAGATGATGCTATCTTGATACGTTTACCAGCGGGGGGTCGGGGGCGTGAACAGCTACGACAGCGGTTTGGGCGTGACAAGAGCGTCAACGTGGGGGGGCAGTTTGTGCGGTTGGAGCGGGGCAAGCTGCATGATGCGTGGGCAGACAAGCTATTGCGGGTGTTGGATGCGTTGGGGGGGTAAGATAGTGTTCCTTAATTCTGTGAAGTCCGATAGATACGAATAAGCAAGTGGTCAAACTGCTTGAATTGCCCCAATGCAGTGTGGATACGTTGTGCTAATGCTGAGAAATTAGCATCATATGTGCAGACGACAATACCAGCATGATGGGAACGTTCGTTGTGTAAGCGAATAAAGTGTTTCCGATTGAATGTTAAGACTACCCTCTTCTCAGCAGTAGCAAAATCAAGAACAGAATCATCTGACATTGACTGATTTGCATACCCCGTCTCTTGAATAGTTAAAACATCATGCCCATAATGTCGCAGCTCTTCAACAACCGGGAGGGGGAAATTTTCATTTGCATATAATCGCGTCATTCTTCGTCACTCTCATTTTCCCGTATCTGCTGGTCAATCTCTGGGGTATGGGAACGGGCATACCCCCAAGCGTTTGCGAGGTCCTCTGCCCGTAAGGTTGGGTAGGCATCCAACAAATCTCTGTCACTATTCCCTAACCGCCGTGCCTGTACCAATACCCATACGGGGATACGGGTACGCACAATACAGGGTTCCCCTCCACAGACTCCCGGTGTATGCTCAATGCCAGGGAAAGCATCCCCCATATCGCGTACTACCCATTGCAAAAGTTGCGCTTTTTCTGCCCGCGTCATCTCTGGGAGCATGTGTTCTATGGTTTGTAAGTAGGTTGTCATGGTTTGTGGTTTCCTTTCACTACACCGCAGGAAGTTTTCTCATGCTGCAACCCGATGGATTTCAAGGGGGACATCTTCTGGTACATCCTCTCCATCCTCAACCAACGGTTCAATATACGCTTGGATAGCCTCTTGGATGTTCTCCAGAGCCTCTTCTTTCGTCTTGCCCTGGCTAATACAACCTGGAAGCGATAGGCACTGCACAACCCAATACCCGTCTAATCCAGGATAGAGAATAACTTGTCGCATATCGGTTTCCTTTGCTTCCTATTTCCCTACAACTGCGGTTTTCTTCGCCCCCCATCACCATCTGCTCTATCTGCTAGATTGTCCTATCCCTAGTATAGCACAATCCCTCGTTTTCATGCTTGCTTTATGGTATCATACATATCTTGAAATGACACTATACAAGGAAGGAAAATCTGTGATCTATCGTTCAATAAGGGGATTTATCCTCACCGTGAGTATGTTTGTTATTTTGGCAGGATGTTCTGTTCCAGCTTCTGCCCCTACTCCTACGCTACCAGAAAAGGAGCAAGAAAACGAGATTACGCCACGTCAACTGGCAGATAGGCTGGAGCGCGGCGAACACCCCTATATTTTGGATGTACGCAATGCATATGAAGCAGATATAGCTGCATTACCCTATACTGATAAGACTATCCCGGTAGAGATACTGGACCAACACCTAGATGAGCTAGAACGTGTGCGTGATCAAGAGATCATTGTCTACTGTCGTTCTGGGAGACGCAGTACAGACGCAGTACGTATCCTCAAAGCCGCAGGGTTTGCTAAGGTGAAAAATCTGGAGGGGGGAATTTTGCGCTGGTCAGATGAGGTAGACCCATCTGTTTCTAAGTATTAGCTCCCATTTCCCGTAGCCTACCGTGGGATACCGGAGGGCATACAAAACGTACCCCCTCTGCCCCCGTTGGGCAATAGCTCTTTCATTGGGTAACATTGCTATGATGAGAGGAAAAACAGCCCCCTCCCTATAAGGACAAAAGGACAGGATGAACGGGCTATAAGCCATCAAGCCATCCTTTTACTTGACTTGGTATTATAACAGGTGTGGTACTATGGACAGCAAAGCCTGTGCTACGTTGAGCAGGCTGTATCCCTCGTTGTGCTAAACAACCTACCGAGAGGAACATCAACGGGGAGCGAGTAAGGATACCATCATATGTCAGGAATTGTTCTCATGTACGCTTCAGGTGGGGGCGTTGGTCATCGCACCGCTGCCCGTGCGCTGGCGCAAACCTTTGAACAACGCGGTGGAGAACAGGTGTGGGTAGAAGATGCCCTCGATCACGGGTCGGCACTCTATCGGCAACTCTACACAATGTTCTACCTGGAACTTTCGGAAAATGCCCCAACACTTTGGGAATATGCCTATGCTATGGCAGACAATAACGACACGCGGTTTGTCAATGACCTGCGTATCTTGCTAGATCGCCTGGGTATTACCGAGCTCGTCCGCTTTGTCCAATCATGCCAGCCGGAGATGATTGTCTGTACCCACTTTTTGCCGTTGCATATTCTTGGACACAGCAAGCAAAAAGGAAAACTCCATGCGCCGATTTATGCTGTTGTCACAGACTATACTGGGCATCTCTACTGGATATACCCTGGCATAACTGGTTATTTTGTCGGATCAGATGAAACACGGGAGATGCTGATTGAACGCGGAGCACCAGAATCGTTAGTTTCTGTGACTGGCATCCCGATTGCCCCCGACCTCGCCATACCAAAAGATAAAGCCACATGTCGCCAAAACCACACAATTGTGCGGGAGCCAGTTGTCACGCTTATTGGCAGTGGCATCAGCGTTGAACGGGTACGTCATATTGTTGTTGGGCTATTGCAAAGGCAGATGCGTGGGACGCTCTTTGTGGTGGCAGGACGCAACAAGGAACTCCAACAAGCCCTTCAGGAGCTACGCGGGAATACAGAGCTAGACCTGCACATTTTGGGCTTCATAGACTACTTGGATGATCTCATTACGGCGAGTGATCTTGTTGTAACCAAAGCCGGTGGCTTGACTATCAGCGAGGTGATGGCACGCCAAATACCCATGATCGTGATAGACCCTGTGCCAGGGCATGAAGAATGGAATGCTGATTATGTGGTGAGTGTGGGGGCGGGTGTGCATATGCGGGTGGTCGATATGGTGCCGTCTGCGGTGATAAACTTAATAGAGGATAAGGATCGGCTCCGGTTGATGCAGCAGCAAGCTGCCAAAGCTGCTCGCCCCAATGCAGCGGCAGATGTGGCAGCAGCCGTGCTTGGCAAGGCGTAATGGATGAGAGGCAGGGTCATGGCAACGTCACACAATCACCGGGGTATTGCCCCCTTTTTCCCTCGCCTTACAAGCTGTTGCATGCACCGTCTCGCCGGGCAACGCGAGCGGGTAACACCCAATAAACCCTGCCCACTACCGCGCAAGCGAGACATACGGGTTATCTGCCACCCAAAACCGCCAGGGCGCGAGACGGTCTTGCTCCGCCGCCGAGTTTATTCCAATACGCGGTCCACATCGCACCCGCTCATCGGGGATGCGCTCGCCTGGCTCAAGCCAAAGCTCCTCGCCATGTATCAGATCACACTGGTTAAACCGCTTGTCTATGCCAAGCGCACGGGTCAACTTAGCGGGACCGTTGGTCAATTGGCGTAGGGTGCGCTGCTTGGGGGGGGCTTGACGGAGCTTCTGCATCGTCTCGCTCCCCTCTTCCGGTTGGAGTGCTCGCAACAATACCGCCGCACCAAACCCTTCTCCCTCAGTAACGATATTGAGCATATAGTGCATCCCATAGACAAAATAGACATACGCCTGCCCCGCTTTGCCAAACATCGCCGCGTTGCGGGGAGTCTGCCCACGGGAGGCATGACACGCCGTATCACTCCCGCCGATATAGGCTTCCGCCTCCACGATAATGCCGCTCAACCGTTCGCCGTTGTAGAGCCGCACAAGCCGCGTCCCCAAGATGTTGCGGGCAATGCGGAGCGTGTCATAGGCGAAAACGTCTGGCGAAAATCGGTTCATATGCTATTTCTATGGCTGTATATCGGTGGATAAGACCCGCAACTCTCCACGTAATTGTTTAATCCTGACACTATTGTTTTGCTCCTCTCCCACTATTGCCAATTGGTGCTTTTTCTGGGCAAGCTCGGCACACAGTTGGTAAAAGCGGCGAGTAGGTTTCAGGTGTCCCTTGAACAGTGCTCGCAACCGGGCGAATGTTTGCGCCCAGGATGAGCGGGCTATCTCAAACTGTTGTTTGGTAATAATCCCCCGTGAGACCTCTTCCGGGAGATACTGGACTATCCAACGCTTCTCACGGTTAATTGCCCACAGCATCACGCCAAAGACTACCACCCAGCCTACCCAATCTATCAAGTACAACACGATCAAGCCATCGACTCCAAGTGTAAGAGACAATACCACAACCGTGCCGTTGTGAATGGCATGCACCATGAAAGCAACGATGAAGCCGATAGTGGGAGCAGACTTCTTGGTTTCATCCAACCGCGCTACTGCCAATCCAATGCCGATAAACGCCGTATAGACCGCGTGGTTCCATCCGCCCAGGATTACCCGCATAAAGAACACTCTGAACAACCCCTCATAACCACCGCCATCTGCATACCCGTGAAAGTAGAGGTAAAGGACATTTTCGGTAGCAGCGAACCCAAGCGCAACTATGCCGGCATAGATAATGCCATCAAGGATGGAGTCAAACTCATGGCGATAGTGCTTAAAGACCAACAGTACCGCCAACCCCTTCAAAGACTCCTCGACGAATGGGGCAATCAAGACTATGCCGGCTACATCGGTAATTTCCCCAGATTTCGTAATGAGAAAAACCCCTGCTTGTAAAAAGGCACTGGCGATAATTGCGCCAATCGTAGCGACAATCGCCCCCCACAAAAAGACCTTGACCACTATATGAAATGGCTCTTTTTCGTAGCGATCCATCCAGTAAGCAATCCACGAGTAGATGCATGCTGGTATGAAACTCAAGATTACCGCCAAGATAAACGCCATAGCGTCACACCTTTCGTCATGTCTGCTGACCAGAAATCCGCATAATTAGCCCAATAATGAGAAAGTTTATTAGGATAGACGAACCGCCATAGGAGATAAAGGGCATAGTGATACCGGTGAGGGGGATGAGGCGAATGTTGCCCCCTATGATGATAAGCGTCTGAACCGCGAGGATGGTCGTTAAGCCTACTGCCAACAGTTGCTCAAAGCCACGAAATCGCCCCGGTATTGCCAGCGCAATATGGTAGCCCCGAAAGATAAGCAACGCATAGGCTATCAGCATGGCTAGGGTACCAGATAGCCCAAGCTCTTCACCAATCGCAGTAAAGGCAAAGTCGGTATGGATCGCCGGCACGATAGCGGGAATACCGCGCCCCAAACCAGAGCCGAATACCCCCCCGGAAGCCATCGCATAGCCTGCCTGGACAATCTGGTAGCCAGTCCCCTGGGCGGTAGCCCACGGGTCAAGCCAGACGGAAAAGCGCAACGAGACTACCGATACAAAGAAATCTAGGTTTATGGCGTTGGCAATACGATAGAGCAGCGTTGCCCCAATAGCAAAGGCAGCAAGCCCCGCGATGACATACCACCCCCGCCCGGTAGCCACATACAACATAGCCAAGAAGACCCCAAAGAGCAACAGGGCTGCCCCTAAGTCCCGTTGGAAGACAATCGCCCCCATGGCAATACCCCACATCCCCATTATGGGGACAAGGTAGGGCAGCGGCGGCAGCTTGATGGGCCCAAGCCGGTAGCTGTGCGAGACAAACTCACGATACTCCTCGAGGTAGGATGCCATGAAGATGACCAACAGTATCTTGAGCAACTCCGATGGCTGAAACATAAATAGCCCAAAGTTAAACCAGACTTTCACCCCGCTATTGTTGGGGTCGGTGCCAAAGAGAAAGGTAGCCAGCACCAACAGGAGCCCAAGCGTGAGCCACACATAGCGATGGTGGTCTATCCAGTCCATTAGGGAGCTATTTTGGTAGCGAATAAACAGCCGATCCCAGGGGACAAAGATCATGACGGCTAGGATAACTACCCCAAGCGTAACCCATAGCGATTGGCGGGTAGCCACGCCTTCATAGGTATCGCCATACAGCGCGTTGAGGCTCGGCTCAAGCCGTGTAGTCAGCAATAGCCCCATACCAGAGAGCAATGCTACCAACGGCAGCAACACCTGGTCCGCAGAGGTCATCCGCCAACTTAGTCCTAGCGATACGCCAATAAAGAGCAACAACGGCAGCGTCGAGGGCCACAGGATGGTCAATACCCCCGGCACAGTGGGGATAAAATCACGCTGGCGGGTGGCAAAGACAACCAAGATATAGCCAGCGGCAAAGAACAACAACACGGTAAAGAGCAGTTGAAACTCGGTGCCACGAAAGCGGCGCAACCGTTGGAGCGTATTCATACGGTAGTACCGATCCTTTCCCTATTCCTTGTTAGGTCATGACATAATGCATGTCATCATCATCATCATGACTGACCAGAAAAGCCTAGTACTTCTCGTCAAGTTCTTCTATTTTGTTGGCTGCTTGGGCAGCGAGTTGGCGCAAGCGAAAAGCAGTATCTTTATCTTTAATCGATTCAGCCGCTGCCATCAAGACTCCCGCGGTGGTTTGGGTGCGGTGCAAGCCAATCTTGTCTGCACGGAGGAAGTCTTTGGCAATGGAATGGGTAAGGTATTCTTCTATATACTCTATCGTAAGCATATGCTGTCCTTTCTACAATATAATCTCTTCTGCTATACTTTACCACATGTAGTTTGAAGAGAACAATGGGCAAAATGCATACAGCTATTGCATGCTCCATTCCCCATCCCCTGCCCCGCGTCCCACCGAGGGGAGAAGGGGAACGAACGGCTCCCCCTCGCCCTTTTATGGGAGAGGGGGCAGGGGGGAGAGGGTGTCGCCCTTTATGGGATTCATCTGTAGAGACGTTGCATGCAACGTCTCTTCCCCCCCATCCCCCTGCCCCCACCGCGCATCCCCTCATCCCCTGCCCCGCATCCCACCGCGCATCCCCCCATCCCCTGCCCCGCGTCCCACCGCGCATCCCCCCATCCCCTGCCCCGCGTCCCACC
>CAYPHM010000129.1:0-5478 GCA_964410555.1 uncultured Chloroflexaceae bacterium
CTCCCCCCTGCCCCCTCTCCCCCCTGCCCCCTCTCCCATAAAGGGCGAGGGGGAGTCGCTACCTGCCCGGTTCCCTTTCTCCCCTAGGGGGAAAGGGTTAGGGATAGGGGGGGATGAGACGTTGCATGCAACGTCTCATCCCCCCATTCGCACGTTAGCCATTTTGCGCTTTAGCCGCTTTGCGCCGGGTCGCTTGTGCTTCTACCGGTTGGGGAATGTGCGCTTGGTGTTCTGCGTTTTGCGCTTTCTCCAGCAGCCGTATGCGCTCATACACCACACCCATATGCTGCACAAGCTGCTCAACCATCTGCTCTGCCGGTGTATAATTAGGATGGATTCTGGTATACTAGAAAGAGAAGGGAATGGATCCTTGTATCTGTGATTGTACAACATCCTTCCAAAACGGATTACTGACCGGGGTTGGTATTTCTATCCTCGTCATTACCTGGGTGTTTTTCAAAAACTACTTTGAAACCATGATTCGAGAAGGGAAAGACTGATGTGGACAACAATACTCACCATCATCCTGCTTTTTTTAATCTACGTCATGACCGATAGCCTAGCCAGAAAAAACCGCAACCTCCAAAAGGAAAACAAAGAACTCCGAAAGCAGGTTAAGTAACAACAAGGGGCAAATCCGCAACCGTTGCGGATTTGCCATTAGCATGAATCCCCACATGGGTACCTATTCTCGGAAATCCTTTGCAACATGCAACATCTCTGTAGTGTTGCAAGGGCTTTCTGATGCGCTACATCTCTGCAACACCTCTCCTTCAATAATCGTTTTTACTCTGGTTTGGGGGTATTGTGTAGTATTGACAAAAGGCTTGGGTTCGCATAAGCTCATCCAGGGTATGCATACCCATAGTGCATGCTCCTTTCACTGCTACAAGACAAATTCAAAAAATCGTGTATCATGGACGAGAAGGGTTTACTCCTTACTTCAGGACACCTCCGCACGGTCTTTGCAACGGGAGCGTGCGGGGGGAGTCCGTTACCTATCAGATAATGTACCCTAATAAGGACACATTATGGCATATTTATCTTAGTATGTCAATGCAACGATTCCCAAATAAGCTCCGTACCTTACGAGAAGCACACGATATGTCCTTACAAGACGTAGCCAATGTTCTTGGGACAGGACGGTCTTTTGTTCACAAAATGGAGATAGGGCTAAGAAAGCCAAACGTTGAGATGCTGATCAAGATAGCGCGACTATTTCATGTGTCGCTTGACGATTTGGCGTTGGATGAGCGGGATGTGGGCTAGGCAATACCGGTGTGGGCAGGAGATGGGTGTCCATTGAGTGTGCCGTTGTATACAGCGGCTCTCCAACCAGCACTGCCCGAAGGTGGTATAATAGCCCGTGTTTTCTTTTAGCTAAAGAGGGAAAGGGGAGCATGTACGATATTATCAACCAAAATTGCCTTGAGGTTTTTCGAGGTCAGCCATTGCTACAGACGTTTGACCTAACCTTCCTTGACCCGCCCTTTAATCAGCACAAAGATTATGCCTACCATCAAGACAATATGACGGAACAAGCCTACTGGGAGATGATGGTGGACGTTTGCCAAGCTATCTATGCCAAGACCAACGATGGTGGGGCAATCTACTTTATGCAACGGGAAAAAAACACCGAGTTTGTCCTAAAGTGTCTGCGTGAAACGGGATGGTACGTACAAAATCTCATCATATGGAAAAAGAAAACCTCTGCCGTCCCCGTTGCCAATAAGTTTGGCAAGCATTACCAAGTGATTGCCTATGCTACAAAAGGCCATCAAGCCAAGACGTTTCATCGGCTCCGCATCAACCCGCCCCTGCCTGCCCACTACAAGCACCAACGGGAGCAAGGCGTGTTTGTGACGGATGTCTGGGATGATATACGCGAGTTGACATCTGGCTACTTTGCAGGTGATGAGGCTATCAGGACGGATCAGGGCGAGCGATTTCACAAGCAGCAATCCCCCCTAGCGTTGTTGGTTCGGATTATTCTGTCGTCTACAAAGCCCAATGATTGGGTGCTAGACCCGTTCGCTGGCACTGGTACTACGCTTTGTGCTGCCCACCAATTACAACGCCATGCTGTTGGAATAGAGGTTGACCCTGCAAATGCTCAGATGATCCAGCAGCGTCTTGATAGGGTGCGTGAGGCGGATAAGATCGAGAAGTATTACCACGAGTACACCTATACGGAGCACCTCGCGGAGATTTGGGGAAGCGGGAACTGTGACAACGAGTCAGCAACACCAGTAAATCTACCACAATTAGCCCTCTTTGATGTATGCAGAGATGCAGAGATGCAGAGACGCAGAGACGCAGAGATTCGGACAACAATGGGATAGGTCGCATAGCTTAACCAGCATCCCCTACCCGGTCTCTGGGTCTCTATGCTTTTTACGCGCTCTGCTTACCCGCTTTGCGCCGTATGCTCGCCACCCCCGCCTTGTGGTAGACAAGCCACTCTATCACCACCACCACCAACGCAATGATCGCCAACCAACGCCAAAACTCCTGTTTTGCATCGCGCTCGCGGGTAATGGCTGACTGTAGCCCACTCTCCTGGGGAATAGCGAGGGTTTCTTGGGGTTGCACTGCCGACTCCTGGGAAGAGAAAAGGTTGACCGCATAGCGCAGCCGGGCTTGGAGATCATCGCCGCGAAAGAGTGCCAGCGTATACACCCCTGGACTATCGGTGTCTGCATAGACCAGTTGGTCATTCTGGATACGCAAACTATCGTCAAGCGAGAAGACCCCCTTTTGGCTTTCTAGCTGCGTCTCATCGGGGCGCGTCAAGCGCACATTGGTGATGGCAGGGTCTATCGGCAGTGCCAACGGCTCGCCGGGTGTAAGTTGTGCTGCCTCTGCGCCGCTTCCTGGCGCAAGATAGCTGATGATGTTGGATAGTACCAGCGGGAATGCCACATGCAGCGGGAGATCAGACTGGTGCAAGTCAAAGGCAAGCACCGCAATGCGTCTCCCATCGCGCTCCCCAACCATGAGCAACGGGGTTTCATCGCTATCTACCACCACCCGCGCCCAACTCCCAGGGACGAGTTGTACTGTCTTGAGGATGCTCACATCTCGTATGCTCACATTGCGAAGGATGGGGTCGTCGCCGGGTGAGGGGAAGAGGGCAGGAAATTCAATTTCGCCTGTGACAGAGAAAAAGTCTGTGCTGCGGGGCGGGGCAATGAAAAAGAGATTACCAGCAGGAAGTGCAGTTGGCACAACCCCATCGAGGATAGTCACAGGGACTTTGGCAGCGGTAGTTTCCTCGTCTTGGGACGCGCTCCAAGTGGCAGGTACCTGGTCTACCTGTACGCCCGGTAGCAGACTCAAGCCCGTTTCTAAGAAATAATTGCCATCACCTACCAACCGCACACGGGTGTCATCGCTCAATACCCGCACTGCCCACGCCCGATCATCTAACGGCAGCACATCCTCACCACTCAAGCGTGCCTCTGCTACCGTTACATCCGCGTCTACCTCTTCCACAATGCTGCGCTCCTGCCCCGGCTGCAAGGTAATATTATAGGCATTGAACAAGGCATCATTCAGGTAAACATCCAATCGACGCATCACAGTATCCTGCCCATAGTTGATTGCCTGCACAAAGAGCAGTTGCCCTGCCCCCGTCTGTTGCAAAGCAACCGCATTGATAGCCACATTATTGCCCTCGCGCCCTATGGGGAAATAGCGCACGGGTACGGGCATAGTCTGGTCATCGGGAAAGGACACATTGCCATCAGAGATGACCGCTATTTCGCTTTGTGGTTCACGCGCCGCCAACGCCGCCGCCAACGCCAACGGTTGGGCAAGGTCGCTGCCGCCGCCATGCCGCAGGGTAATGTTGGCAATGGCTTGGCGCAATTCGCGGCGGTCTGAAGTAGACGAAGCGGGGACTTCCATTTGCCCCCCCGCTGCGATTATCGTAGCGCGTCCATTGTCGGGAAGTTGCCCTACCAAACGGTCTGCTAGGTCTTTGGCTGCGTCTAGGCGGGTGGGAGAACCGTCCGTTGCCCCCATGCTGGCGGAGCGGTCTATGATGAGGATGAGGTTGCGCCCGGCGATACCTGTTGTTTGAAAAAATGGACGGGCTAATGCCAACACCAGCAGCAGCAGGATGAGCAACTGGAGCAGCAAGAGCAGGTTTGGGCGCAGCTTTTGCCAGGGAGCATTGGCTTCTACATCACGTATCATCCCCCGCCACAGGAAGGTGGAAGAGACAACATGATCCTCGCGGCGCAGCTTGAGCAAGTACATAGCCACGATGATAGGACCGGCGATGGCTGCCGCGAGGAATGCCAATGGCGCAAGGAAGGACATAGGTTAGAACAACCCCAGAAACTTGTCTTTTTTAGCCCCCAACGCTTCAGGGTCGGCGGTTTTGTCCCATTCCGTCTTGCCATCATACTCCGCCTGCGACAAGACGGTCTGGTGTAGGTCTGCCCCGCGCATATCTGCACCGCGTAGGTTGACCTCGTTGAGCGTGGCTTCACGCAAGTTTGCCCCATTGAGGATGGCATTACTCAGGTCTGCTCGTGCCATCCATGCCTCGCGCAGGTTGGCTTCACGCAAGGTTGCCTCGCTCATCTTAGCAGACTGGAAATTCGCCTTTTGCATATCTGCCCCTTGCAGGTTGATGCCGGTGAGATTGGCTTCAAAGAGTTTGGCTTCGCTGAGAGTTGCCTCGCGTAGGTCTACATTGGTCAGGTCGGCACTGGTCAAGTCTGCCCCTTGCAAGTTTGCCTCGCTCATATTCGTTTTCTCACGCCCCGTGCCACTAAAATCTACATTCAGCAGCGAGGCATAGCTCAGGTCTGCCCCGCCCATGTCAGTGCCGCTGAGATTTGCTTGGCTAAGATTAGCGTGGCGCATAGTCGCTTTCTTCATCACGATGCCGCTAAGGTTAGTGGTCTGCAAGTTGGCATGGCTAAGGTCTGCTTGGCTCATGTCAGCAGTACACTCGCTAAACTGCTTGCGATCATTATCCCACACCCGTTCGGTGCCGCTGAGGGTTGCCTGGATGAGGTTGGCTTCAGTCAGGTTTGCCCCTTTCAGATTTGCCCCCCGTAAGTTGGCTTCCACAAGCAACGCACCGCTGAGGTTTGCCCTGCTAAGGTTCGTCACCTGGTCCACCCAGTCTTGCACCTGCCCCTCTGCCATCCCGCGTGAGCCGCTTAGGTCAGCACGGGTGAGGTTTGTGCCGCTGAGGTTCGTGCCGCTAAGGTTTGCCCCACACAGGATGGCATCCGTCAACGTAAGTCCCGATAGGTCTAGTCCGCTCAAGTCCTGTTTGCTCAGGTCAAGTCGCTTGCCCTGTTGTTCAATAGCCTGCTCTATCTCCTGACGAGTCATGGTTGGCATATAGTTACTCCTTGCTATGCCTACTAGTCACGTATGCATCACTTGCCATTTTCCCAATCTATCCCAAGTTCCCGGAGCTTTGCCGCTAGTTGCTCGGCACGTTGCTCGGCA
>CAYPHM010000129.1:5578-13451 GCA_964410555.1 uncultured Chloroflexaceae bacterium
GGTGGCGTATCTATCCATGCATATTCCGTTATCATAGCTAGTCCTGCTTTCTCAAGGAATCCATAACGTTGTGTGCTTTCCCCATTACGTATCTATCCCAAGTTCCCGGAGCTTTGCCGCTAGTTGCTCGGCACGTTGCTCGGCAAGACTTGCCCGTTGTTCTGCCGATTCTGCTCGTTGTTCTGCACGAGTAGCCCGTTCTTCAGCGTACATCGCTCGCCGTTCTGCAAACCGTGCTTGTTGCTCCGCTCGGTCTGCCCGCTCCTTGCCGGTGGGAATAACTACCTGATCCGCATTGCACCAGCGCAACCACGGTCCATAGCCCCCTTCATATTCGCCGGTCCAGAGCGTTATCCCCAAATCAATACTGTCCATCCACATTGAGGGTAGTGATTCATAGACCCCGCCTTGATTCTTGTAGACCCGCACCATCTCGTGTCCCAAGTATTCGTAGGGGTCATAGATGACATAGTAGGGGATATGCAACACCTCCGCATACATCCACAATTTGTGGGTATCCTCTCCCCCACGATTATTGGACACAATTTCAATCACCACATCCGGGGGTTTCTTAAAGAACGAGTAAAAGTAGGAACGGTGTTCTTTTCGCCACCAATGCCCTGTCACATGCACCCCCACACTGAGGAATACATCCGGTACCAGGGGGGAGACGTTCAAATCGTGAAACACCCCGACATTAGCATCTGCCAAGAACAACCCTTTTTCCTGAGACGGCGACCATGAACTATACAGCGGTTCAACCAACAACCGTTGGTTTTTGGCAGAGAGTAAGTTATCCACAGGGGTATCATCCTCAGTCTCTATATGCGAGAGATCCGGTAGGTCGGCAACCAGAGGTGGCGTATCTATCCATGCATATTCCGTTATCATAGCTAGTCCTGCTTTCTCAAGGAATCCATAACGTTGTGTGCTTTCCCCATTACGTATCTATCCCAAGTTGCCGGAGCTTTGCCGCTAGTTGCTCGGCGCGTTGCTCGGCAAGACTTGCCCGTTGTTCGGCAAGACTTGCCCGATGCAGGGCTTGTTCTTTTTCTAGCCGTTCTCGAGTAGCCCGTTCTTCAGCGTACATCGCTCGCCGTTCTGCAAACCGTGCTTGTTGCTCCGCTCGGTCTGCCCGCTCCTTGCCGGTGGGAATAACTACCTGATCCGCATTGCACCAGCGCAACCACGGTCCATAGCCCCCTTCATATTCGCCGGTCCAGAGCGTTATCCCCAAATCAATACTGTCCATCCACATTGAGGGTAGTGATTCATAGACCCCGCCTTGATTCTTGTAGACCCGCACCATCTCGTGTCCCAAGTATTCGTAGGGGTCATAGATGACATAGTAGGGGATATGCAACACCTCCGCATACATCCACAATTTGTGGGTATCCTCTCCCCCACGATTATTGGACACAATTTCAATCACCACATCCGGGGGTTTCTTAAAGAACGAGTAAAAGTAGGAACGGTGTTCTTTTCGCCACCAATGCCCTGTCACATGCACCCCCACACTGAGGAATACATCCGGTACCAGGGGGGAGACGTTCAAATCGTGAAACACCCCGACATTAGCATCTGCCAAGAACAACCCTTTTTCCTGAGACGGCGACCATGAACTATACAGCGGTTCAACCAACAACCGTTGGTTTTTGGCAGAGAGTAAGTTATCCACAGGGGTATCATCCTCAGTCTCTATATGCGAGAGATCCGGTAGGTCGGCAACCAGAGGTGGCGTATCTATCCATGCATATTCCGTTATCATAGCTAGTCCTGCTTTCTCAATCGGTTTCTTGACCACAGAAAGGGGATTCCCCCGCTTTTGCCAAGCGTTGCAACTCTGCCAATGCTGCCAGTGCTTGGCGATGCGCTTCTGGCTCACAAGTTTCTAGCCCACGCTCTTCGTACTCATCCTCATCAAGCACCAGAATAGTCTGGCGATCTGGAGAGACAAACATATCTAGCTCAAGGTCCTCTGACTCGACAGTCGTCTCATCCAGCACCGCCGGGCGGGTAATGTTGCAATACCACCCCTTGCGTACCCCTTCTGGTGTCTGGACATCATAGATATTGTACCAACGATCTGTGTAGAAATACTCATACATATGGTCATTGGGGGCAAAGGTGATAAACCCCATATCGACAAATTCGCCAGCATACCGAGCATGCAGCAAAACATAGGTGTCCGTCCGATCCACTACATCTGCCTCATAGGTCACAACTTTGTTTTTCAATGGCTTGATAATATGGACTTGCATTAGCGTACTATCCTCCGTTCGCGCAATTCAGAAAGGACAACTTCTTCTAATGGACGAGCAGTATCTACAAAGAGATAGGCTATACCACGACTAGCACAAAAGGATTCGACCTCCTCCCGCCACGCCGCTAGGTTGTCGCGGTACCGTTGCAGCGTGTCGATGTCGGCGGTCAATTCAACAGATGGTCCCCCCTCACTGTCTACAAGCCGTATATCGCCCTCCAGTTGGGGGGAGAGTTCTTGAGGTGACAACACATGCAGCAATGTTACCTCAAAGCCGCGTGTTGAGAGCACCCGTAAGGCTTCTTTCCAGTTGGGGTCGAGGAGATCAGTACAGAGCAGCAATGGTCCCTGCATCCGTGCCATGCGGGTATAGCGTTGGCAGGCAGCATCAATGCTGACTGCACCATTGGCAGATAGCTGTTGCAAGAAGGAAAAGAGCGAAAATGCCCCCCGTTTGCCGCGCACACCCGGCAATACCTGCGCTTTGCCGCCAAAGGCTGTCACTGTTACCCTATCGCTGCCGCTAAGGGCAATATAGCCAAACGACCCGGCAAGTTGGAGCGCATAGTCCAGTTTGTTGGGGTCGCCCCACTGCATAGACTGACTGGTGTCTACAAGGAGGTGAACGGTCAATTCTTCTTCGGCAACAAAGAGTTTGAGGAAAAATCGCTCCAAGCGGGCATAGAGGTTCCAATCTATCTGGCGGATGTCATCGCCGACAGTGTAGGGGCGAAAGTCGGCAAATTCAACAGAGGAGCCTCGGCGGGGGCTGCGCCGCTCCCCCTGCATATCCCCAACCATAGCACGGCGGATAAGCAGGGAGAGTCGGTCTAGCTTGCGGAGAAATGTTGGGTCAAGTAGCGGTGCCATAGCGGTTTACTCCCGCCCCATATATGCCCCCGTGCGTGTATCAATCTTGAGCACGTCCCCCTCTTCAATGAACGCAGGCACACTAATAACAGCACCAGTCTCCAACGTGGCAGGCTTCGTTACATCCGTTGCCGTATTGCCGCGTACTGCAATTTCCGTCTCAACCACCTTGAGGATTACAAATGTTGGCATCTCAATATTGATTAACTGGTTGTCATCCGTACTGTAAATCAAATTTACCTTTTCATTTTCTTTGAGAAACCCATCCATATCGCCGATCATTACCTGATCTACGGGAATTTGCTCAAAGTTTTCTTGGTCCATAAAGATAAAATGATCGCCATCACGATAGAGATACTCCATAGGTCGGCTTTCCATACGGACTATATCTACCGACTCACCGGAGCGCATACGATCCTCTGTTACCCCCCCGGTCTTGATGTTTTTCAGCTTGAGCCGCACAAATGCCCCGCCTTTGCCGGGCTTAAAATGCTCGCGCTCAACAACCTGATATAATTCACCATTGTAACGAATGACGATCCCATTTTTGAGATCGGCTGTAGTCGAAGCCATGAACGGTTTTTCCCTTTCTGCTTGCTAATTAAGACAACTGTATTGATAACCTATGCATGCATAGGTTAATTTTGCTTTTCTGGTTGGTGATAACCTGTCGTTGGCTGATTGCCAATAGGTTCTCCCAGCACTATGCCGGGTGATGAAACTAACGAATACACAGGGACCTGAATATTGCGCTGCGTTTGTTCTGGACTACGGATAATTTCTTCAATGTAATCAAGCACATCTGCCCGATAGAAGCGAGCACCACAGAGGGTACACACCCCCGCGGGGATGTCCTCTATCAATATGTAGTATTGTCCTCTGATCTTGCGATGCAGATTAACCCGTTTAGTTACAATAGTTCCGCCACAATGTTCACACGGTATACTTTGCCAGGATTCCATCCACCTGCTCCTTTTCTCGCTGTTGTCATGTCATTGAAGGCTACCTACAGGGAGGTCTTGTCAGGTTATCGGGAAGAATGCAAAAATACTGCCTAATTCTCTTTACCATCATACCATAAGTTTTGCTGCTGCTTTGCATACCAGCAGAATACTTCCATATCCCTACAGATAGCTCAATAGATAGCCCCTTTGCTTGTTGGCATAAACGAACTGGCGTTGGAAGTGTTACAAGGTATGTTCCCCCCGCCGGTACATCCAGCGGAGCAGAACGAGACCAACGACAACCAATATCAACGTCAAAAAGTGTCGCCAACCTAACCAACCTATTGGATGGGCAAAGCTCGATGGTGTATGCTTTTCGTAGGGCAATGGTGGTGGTGGCAGCAGGTCTTCCAAGTTTGGCGGGTAGGGGTATGTCCACTGGTTTTCTGTATCTTCACAGATTACTACATCCCACCCCGCATCCGCTGCCTGTTGGAGCACCATTGCCAGCTTTGCCCATTCTGCATGTATTGTAGCATTGTTCAGGACAGATTCTCGACCTATTTTGGGCAAATTATCTCGAATATGCGGGGATGTGAGCGATTGTCCGTGCAGCGGTGCAAGCCAGCGGTGCAATGCTGATGGTATTGGCTGCTGCTCGCGGGTAAACGCTCGGCACAAAAGGTGATAGACCTGCTGCCCACGCTGTGGGTCAACCAACAACGCATCGCGCAGCATCACCGCCCCCAAAGCCCGCACCATCCACTCGTGCAACAGGGGCAACAAGGCTGCTCGCTCGACAGGCAGCAGGGTATCACCAAAGGTTTGCTCTACCAACGCGGCGTACAATTGGGACGGACTCCATGTTTGCAGCAGCGCAAGGGCTTGGGATTTGTCGTAGACAACCAGCAGGGGCATAATCCTTTTGTACCCGTACTACTGCTGCTGTTGCCACGCAGCTAACAATTCGGTCATGTCCTCGTACACCGCATCCGGCTGGTGCGGGGATATTTCCAATATCTCGCGGGTGGTGACACCCGTTAAGACCAGCGCACTGGTGATACCAGCGTTCTTTGCCCCGGCGATGTCCGTTTCCAAGCGGTCTCCTATAACGAGGGCTTCGTTGGGGGAGACACCAAGCACCTGGAGTGCCGTATGAAACAGGGTAGTTTCTGGTTTGCCCACGACAAATGGCTCAACATCGGTTGCTGCCTGCAAGAACGCCGCCAACGCCCCCGACCCTGGCAACAATCCCTCTTCCGAAGGAAACGCCCGGTCTGGGTTGGTTAGGATAAACCGCGCCCCTGCTCGTATTGCCAACGCTGCCACCTTGAACGTGTCATAGGTGACGTTGAGGTCTACCCCCTGCACAACCAACGTGGGGTACTTTGGTTCTTCCACAAAGTGTCCATCGCCAAAAATAGCCTCTCGTAAGCCGTCCATCCCGACGACCCACGCTGTTGTACCACGAGGATAGTTGGAGCGCAGGTAGTGTCCCGTGATCATTGCCGAGGAGAATACCTTATCCCCGGACATGGGTAGCTCCATTGCCCGTAGCTTTTCTTCAAACTGCTTGCGGGTTTTCGAGGCGTTGTTGGTGATACAGGCATAGACAATGCCCCGCTCTTCACAGAACTGTATCATCTCTAGCACCCCCGGCAAGCGGGTTTTCCCCCGATACACAACCCCATCCATATCAAACAAAACGGCACGAAAGGACGAAAAATCTAGCATGATGTCCCCTTCCCTTCCCTAGAATTACAACTTTCTACATCCGTTCCGGTGCTTTGATACCAAGCAAGCGCAACCCGTTTTTCAGCGTGTATGCCGTAGCCGCTACCAATGCAAGCCGTGTGGTGCGTAGGTCTGGCGTGTCTGCCTTGAGCACAGAACACTGCTCAAAGAAGACCCCAAACTCCCGTGCTGTCGTGTAGCACCATTCAGCAATGACAAACGGCGCATATCGCTCGGCTGCTTCGCGCACAATCTCTGGTAAACGTGCCAGATGCTTCACTAACTGCTGCTCCGATGGATGGGACAGCAGGACAGCAAGCTCGGCGGGGATGGTCTCAGTGGGGGTCTGGTAGCCCTCTTCATCTGCTCTTCGCAGGATAGATTGACAGCGGGCATAGGAGTATTGCAAGTAGGTAGCACTGTTGCCCTCAGTGGCGAGCATCCGTCCCCAGTCTAGCGTGATGTTGCGCTGTGGGGGTTGGTAGAGGTCGTTGTAGATGACTGCACCTATCCCCACCGCTTCGGCAACCGCTAGTTTTTCTTCGTCTGGCAGGCTTGTCTGTTTTTGCTCAATAATGCCCATTGCGCGAGTGATGGCATCGTTGAGTAGGGCATCGAGGTAGATCATATTGCCACGCCGTGTGGAGAGGGCTTGCCCCGACTCGTCAAAGATGGAGCCAAATCCTACATGCACGAGCTCGGTCTCTTGGGCATAGCCCATTGCCCTAACCAGCGCAAACAGCTGGCGAAAGTGAAGTTCCTGCGGTGTCCCCACAACATAGAGGATACGGTCTGGTTGAAACTCGCGCATACGAAAGGCTATGGTCGCAACGTCACGGGTAATGTAGAGTGTGCCACCATCGTTGCGTTGAAGTAGGAAAGGGGGCAGCTTGTCGCCGAGTTGGTCTACCACAACGGAGCCATCCTCATCCCGCCGTGCTGCACCTGTCGTTAGGGCTTGTGCTATCATCTCGTGGAGCATGGTTTCATAGTAGCTCTCACCATAGACATGATCAAACGTTACTCCCAAGCGATCATAGTTGTGCTGGTTGGCTTGAAGGGTCGTTTCCACACACCATTGCCACAGCTCGCGGGCGTGGGTATCCCCTTGCTCTAGCGACAATGACCAACGGCGGGCTTCGTCATCTAGCTCTGGTTGTTGTTGCATGTCCTCATTGTAGCGACTATACATAGCTTCTAGTTGCTCTAGGGCTTCTTCCCCCTCGACTGTTGGCTTGCCCTCGCGCATCATAGCGGCAATGATGACCCCAAACTGCTTGCCCCAGTCGCCGAGGTGGTTGTCGCCAATAACGTGGTAGCCGAGAGCACGATAGATGTTGACCAGGGCTTGCCCAATGATGGTGCTGCGAATGTGTCCCACATGCATACGCTTGGCAACATTGGGGGATGAGTAGTCTACCACAACGGTTTTGCCGTTGCCATCGCTGGCATACCCGTAGCTATCGGGGGCGTGTAGGATATTCTGGATCACACGGATGATAAACCGCTCGGCGTGAATACGAAAATTGAGGTAGGGTCCCATCGCCACGACCTCACCGATGAGGCTATCGGCGGGTAGTTGGATAGTGTCGGCAAGCTGTTGGGCTAGGTCTGGGGGCTTTACCCCTAGCTGTTTTGCTGCACGAAAGGCAGGGAAGCTGAGATCAGCAGGTACGTTGGGCTTTGGTGTTTGTAGCTCGACCATGCCAGCCGGGATGCGCCCGGTGGCGGCTATGGCGGCGTTGACCTCAGCGGTAAATTGATCTAGTGCATAGTTCATAAGATGCGTTGTCTTTTCCTTACTGGTGTATGACATATCCCCTGCCTATTGTATAGTCAGCAGGCGTTCGTTGCAAGCAAAGGTAGCTATGGATGTCATGTCAAAGTCACATAAGGACGCAACGTCTCACCGGGCACCCCCCCATCCCCTGCCCTTCCCCTTCGGTCAGCCCCCATCCCCTGCCCTTCCCCTTCGGTCAGCCCCCATCCCCCAACCCCGTGTCCCACTCCTTCGGTCAGCCCCCATCCCCTGCCCTTCCCCTTCGGTCAGCCCCCATCCCCT
>CAYPHM010000130.1:0-13393 GCA_964410555.1 uncultured Chloroflexaceae bacterium
CCCGGTTCCCCTTCTCCCCTCGGTGGGGGAAGGGGCTAGGGGATGGGGGCTGCCCAAGACACCCTCTCCCCCTGCCCCCTCTCCCATAAAAGGGCGAGGGGGAGGAGTACCTGCCCGGTTCCCCTTCTCCCCTCGGTGGGGGAAGGGGCTAGGGGGTTGCCCGGTGAGACAGTGCATGCAACGGCTCTACAACCAAACCTACCCCTGAAATATCCCCCTACTGTTGGTTGCGGTTGCGCTTCTCCTGGAGACTCTGTATAGCCCACCCTCCCTCATGCATAGAGCGTATCGCCTGCACCAATGCCGCTGCACCAGAGAGGGTCGTTATGCAGGGGATGCCATAGTTGAGCGCAGTACGCCGTATCTTCAATTCGTCAAAGTAGCTCGCCTTGCCAAGCGGGGTATTGATCACAAAGGCAATTTCGCCATTCTTGATGTAGTCTATACTATTGGGTCGTCCCTCGTTGATCTTATAGATAGTTGATACGGTAAGACCCGTTGCCTGCAATGCTGCCGCCGTCCCCGCTGTGGCAAACAGTTTGAAGCCAAGATTTGCCAAATCACGGGCTATGGGGATGAGCGAGGTTTTGTCGTTGTCGTTGACGCTCAAGAAAGCGTTTCCTTCCATTGGCACCTTGTGCCGACAGCCAAGCGCACCTTTGGCAAAGGCTTCCCCAAAAGTGCGCCCACTGCCCATTGCTTCGCCCGTTGAGCGCATCTCTGGACCAAGCGTAATGTCTACGCCAGGGAACCGCTCCCATGGCAGGATAACCTCTTTGACGTGATAGTTGAAGGGGGCAGCATTGGCAATGAGATGGTGATAGTCAGGAATCTGCCCCAAGTCTGGCAGCAGTTGGGGGTCTGCCACCTGCCCCGATTTGCCGGCGACCACCTGCACCGCTACCTGCGCCCAGGGAATACCGGTAGCTTTGGCAACAAATGGCACCGTGCGGCTTGCCCGAGGGTTGACCTCGAGCACATAGACGACATCATCTTTCATCGCATATTGGATGTTGATTAGCCCAACCACACCAAGCTCGCGGGCTAACCGTATGGTGTAGTCGCGCATCGTCTCGATGTGGTGGGGGGCGACCATGTAGGGGGGGATAACACAGGCACTGTCGCCGCTATGCACCCCGGCAAGCTCGATCTGCTCCATCACGCCGGCTATGATGACATTTTCCCCATCGCTTACCGCATCTACGTCTATCTCAAAGGCATCTTCCAAGAAGCGGTCTATCAGGACCGGGTGTTCTGGCGAAGCATCTACAGCTTCGCGCATATACCGCTCAAGGCTAGGGTCATCATAGACGATAGCCATAGCTCGTCCGCCAAGCACGTAGGATGGGCGCACAACAACGGGATAGCCAATGCGCCGGGCTACCTCGTGAGCTTCCGTCCATGAGGTCGCGCTGCCATGCTCTGGGGCGGGGATGTTGAGCTTGGCTAACAATGCCCCAAAACGATCACGGTCTTCGGCTAGGTCTATGGCTTCGGGGGATGTTCCCCAGATAGGCACCCCCTGCGCTTCCAACGCTCGCGCCAGTTTGAGCGGCGTTTGCCCCCCAAACTGAATAATCACCCCAGCCGGCTGCTCCAACTCTACAATATTGAGCACATCTTCTAGCGTGAGAGGCTCAAAGTAGAGGCGATCTGCTGTGTCATAGTCTGTCGAGACCGTCTCCGGGTTGCAGTTGACCATGATCGTCTCAAAACCCAGTTTGCGTAGCCCAAAGACGGCATGACAACAGCAATAGTCAAATTCTATCCCCTGCCCAATGCGGTTTGGTCCGCTGCCCAAAATGAGGACCTTTGGTCGTGCTGTCGGCTCCGACTCGTTTTCGCTCTCGTAGGAGGAGTAGAGGTAGGGGGTAAAGGCGGGAAACTCTGCCGCACAGGTGTCTACACAGTGGTAGCTCGTGGTGATGCCTAACTGTTTGCGCCGCTCACGGATGGTCAACTCTGGTGAGAGAGTAGGCGTATCTGCTGCTGCTTGTGTGGGGGCAGGCTGCAACAGGTGAGCTATTTGGGCATCACTATAACCAAGCCGTTTGATCTGGCGCAGCAGGTCGGCAGGGATAGTCTGGAGCGAAAAGGCTCGCACCCGTCCCTCAAAATTGACCAGCGTTTCAAACTGATGAATAAACCAGGGGTCTATTTTGGTCAGTGTCGAGACCTGCGCGGGACTCAACCCACTTTGCAGCGCATAACGGACGTAGAAATGGCGGTCTGGGTGGGGGGTAATGAGCCGCTCGCGCAGCCGTTCGGGGTCTATGCGCTCTTTGCCATCTGCCCCCCACCCCGCATAGCCTAGCTCTAGTGATCGCCATGCCTTCTGGTAGGCTTCGGCAAAGGTGCGCCCTATTGCCATCACCTCACCCACGCTCTTCATTTGGGTGCCAAGAATGGTACTCGTATCAGAAAACTTCTCAAACGTCCAGCGGGGAATCTTAACGACCACATAGTCTAGTGTTGGCTCAAAACTGGCAGGGGTTTCGCGGGTAATATCGTTGGGCAGTTCATCCAATGTATAACCCACTGCCAACTTTGCGGCTATCTTGGCAATGGGAAAGCCGGTAGCTTTGCTTGCCAATGCACTACTGCGGCTGACCCGTGGGTTCATCTCAATGACGGTAATGCGCCCATCGCTAGGGTTGACGGCAAACTGCACATTGCTGCCGCCCGTCTCAACCCCCACTGCCCGCAACACGGCTAACCCCATATCGCGCATTTGCTGGTACTCACGGTCTGTCAGCGTCATAGCCGGGGCGACAGTGATACTATCGCCGGTATGCACCCCCATAGGGTCTACATTCTCAATGCTACAGATAATAACCCCGTTGTCGGCACGGTCACGCATCACTTCAAGCTCAAACTCTTTCCAACCAAGCACACTCTCTTCAATAAGTATTTGGTGGATAGGCGAAATGTCTAGCGCATGCTCGACAATCTCGCGGAACTCCTCGATATTGTAGGCAATGCCGCCGCCTTCGCCGCCGAGCGTGAAGGATGGGCGAATAATCGACGGGAAGCCGGTTTCTGCAACAACATTTTGGGCTTCAGTGATGGTATGGGCAATACCACTGCGGGGCACTTCTAGCCCAATCTCTAGCATCTTCTCTTTGAACAATTGGCGGTCTTCGGCGAGTCGCACAGCATCTGCAGAAGCCCCGATAAGCTCGACATTGTGGCGGGCAAGCACACCGGCATCGTAGAGGTCTACCGCCAGATTGAGTCCCGTTTGCCCCCCAACGGTGGGGAGCAGGGCATCTGGTCGTTCTTTGGCGATAATACGATCTAGGCTATCTACCGTCAATGGCTCAATGTAGGTCGCATCTGCTAGGTCCGGGTCGGTCATAATCGTAGCCGGGTTGGAGTTGACCAACACCACGCGGTAGTTTTCCTCACGCAAGGCTTTACACGCCTGTGCGCCAGAATAGTCAAACTCACACGCCTGACCAATAATGATGGGACCGGAGCCGACAATGAGAATGGTTTGTATATCTGTTCGTTTTGGCACTAGGGTTTTCCTCCTGCGCGTCCTGGTTCCTATAAGTGAAGACCGCGCTCTGCGGACATGGGTACAATGGGCAAAAAGCGGGTCATGGCTTGTAGCAATGCGTTGGGACACTCCTCTTGGGGAAGGTGTCCACAGTTTGGCAACACGGCAAGCCCCGCGTTGGGTAGCTCTTTTGCCAGGCGAATACTCTGGGCAAGGGGTACGGTGTGGTCATGCTCACCAGAGACCACGAGCACTGGTAGGTTTAGCGTGGGAAGTTGCTCGTCGAGATGTAGGTGATGGGTAGCACTGATCAGTTGCCAGACGGCAGTATTCCAGTGCTCCATCTGGAGTAGGGTACGGTAGTGGGCAAGCACCTCTTCGGGTAGCTTTGCCGGGTCGTGCCAGAAACTCCGAATCATCTTGTTGTAGGCACGTCCAATAATTTCTCGCACAACAAACGGTCCAAATCCTTTCGTGAGCATCTTTCGCATCGTGTCGGGCATCTCGCTGACGGGGTAGCCACTATACACCATCCCGCCAATGCTGACAATTGCCTGCACCCGTTGGGGGTGGCGTAGGGCGGTTAGTAGGGATATGGTGCTGCCAGTGGAGTTGCCCACCAGCACCGCCTGCTCTAGCCCCAGGTAGTCCATCAATCCAATAGTCAGGTCTGCTTGCGCTTCTGGGCTATAGGGGTTGTTTTCCCCTATGACATCGGATGATGGGAGCGGACGCTCGGTCTTTCCAAAGGCGATACGATCAAAGACGACAATGGTATAGTCTGTGGCTAGGGCAGGGATGAGGTGTCGCCACGAGGTATGATCGAGAAAACTGCCGTGCAGCAGGACAAGCGCGGGTTTGCCGCTGCCTGTTTGTTGATACTGTACGCGCAGTCCATTGATAGAGGCATACTGGTTGTCAAAATTGGTATAGGTTTTCATGGCACCATATTGTACCATGCTCTTGGGATATGTCATGCAACAAAGCTATATATCTGCCCGAAAAGCCTGCCCGGTATCTGGGGGCATCTAGGGGCATCTATGGGGTATACCTGCTCGGCATGTCCTGGTATATCGTCTACCCTTGTACAGAGGCTATAGGGGTTTGCCCAGAGATTAACGTTGCACCCAACGTCTCTCCCCCCCCATTGCCTGAAATGTTTTGGTTAGCTTGTGCTACAATACGCAGGTAAGTGTTTATGGTTTGCTGTAACAGAAAGGAGCTGTCCCTATGCCTTTGGCACCGTTGGATAATCAAGTTGTTTTTAGAAAGCTCTTTCAAGACCCAGATATTATCAAAGTTTTTGCCAAAGATTTGATAGGTATGGATATTGACCCACAGACGATAGAAGTTGAGAAGCACATTGCTTCACCTATTGGTACGGTGGAATTTGACGTTGATGTGTATGTGGAAGACCCCAAACAGCAGGTTGTGTTGGAAATCCACCAGATATGCCAGGACTATGATTATAACCGGTTTCTCTACTACAACTATGCGACAACCCTAGAGATTGGCAGGGCGCAAAAATTCTACAAACTCGATAGGACGGTGTATACCATTGTTTGGCTTACCGCGCCTTCTGATAACCCAATGTTTCAACATGGGATTGTTACTACGGGATACCAATCGACGGCACATACTGGTGAAGTTCTGCCGCTCTTTTCCCATTCCCTCCGTCTGCTCAACCCCCACTATGTAAGCAAGCACACGCCAAAAGCGGTAGCAGAATGGATGCAACTTATGCTGGCAAGCATGAGCGAGTCGCCTCAACCGGCGGTGGAGAGTGAGCGAGAGATTTTTCAAAAAGCGGTAGCCTTGATAGATGAAGATCAGCTAACGCCACAAGAACGGGAGCAAATGCAGGTGGTGAAAGAGAAAGATCATACCAAGCAGGAGCAAGAGCAGGAGTAGGCGGGATTCAGGCTGGCTCCCGTCCTGCCAGCAAAAAGTAGCCATACATCGCCACACCAGACCCCACTGCCACAATGATCTTGACGGCGAGCGGCAATGATGAGGGGGAGATAAACCCCTCTATCATGCCGGCAATGACCAGCAGCGGGACACACCCTGCCAAGAGTTTGAAGGCGCGATGGGCAGCCAGTTTAAGCGCACTCCGTCTGGTAAGCAAGCCGGGGCGTAGCAGCGACCATCCAAGTTGCAAGCCTGCTCCGCCTGCAATGAAGATGACACTTAGCTCAATAACCCCGTGGGCTGCGACAAACCCCCACAGGTTATCGGCAAAGTCAAACCGTTGGGCTACCCCCGCAATACAGCCTAGCATAATGCCGTTGAGTGCCAGCACATAGAGCGAGAGGGTGCCAAGCAGCACCCCGCCAGCAAATGCCAAAAACGCCACGCGAATGTTGTTGGTCATAATGAGCGAGGCGGAGGCTGCGTTGCCCTCGCTGTTGATGCGACCCCACCACTCATTGCCCTGCTTAATATCGCTAATGACATCCTGGAAGTTGGGGAAATAGAGGGCTACCGCTTCCGGGTCGCGGTAGGCAAACAGAAAGCTGATCAACGCTGGCAAAATGAACATTAAAAACGAGGCAAGCGTATACTTCCACGTCTCACGGAAGATGCGCGGTAGGGTAGTGGTGAAGTAGGTTTTCAGTGACTGTAGACGGGTACTCTTGCCACGGTAGACATGCCCGTGGGCTTGCCCCACTAGCCCATTGAGGTAGGTATGCACCGGGTGTTTGGGGTAGTCACGGCGAGCCACGGCGAGGTCAGAGGTCGCTTGTCGGTAGAGTTGCCCTAGCTCCCGGAGCTCTTCGGCAGATAACCCTATTAGCCCACTGCGCGAGCGTTTGGTGAGCTTGTCGAGCCGTTCCCAGGAAGGGCGTTTTTTTAGGATAAAATCTTCTGCTAACATCGTTTTCACCCGCTCCCCCTGACCTTTTACGGTAGGGTACGTTGTCGAACCTATCTCTTATCTCTATGGTGTGCTACCCTGACATAAGAACTTTGTCTCGTGCCATCTCGCAATAGTCATCCACAATATCTATCCCTACTGAAGACCGTCCCATCTGTGCTGCTACATGGCATACCGTCCCTGACCCCACAAATGGGTCTAGCACCCAGTCGCCCGGTTGCGTAAACAGTTTGATAAACCATGTAGGCAATTCCCGTGGGAAGACCGCGCTATGCTTACGGTTGGCACACTCCGTTGCCAAATGGAGTACATTGGTAGGGTACACCCTATCACGTCCCACCCACCTAGAAACATTTTTGCCAAAGCCGCTACCCACTCTGGATGTGTCACGGGTTTTGTCGGTTGCGCTAAGGTTGTCGAGCCGTTTTTTTGCCCAATCTCCTACAGGCACCATAACCTCTTCTTGGTACATATGAAATTTTTTGGTCTTGTTGAATTGTAGGAGCCGCTCCCATGCGTCACGAAACCGATTGGGCCATTTGCCGGGGTAGCTATTCTTCTTGTGCCAAACAAACTCTTCCGTCCAGAGCCACCCTTGTTTGCGTAAGGCAAGGATAAGTTCTAACACGTAGGTATGCCGTTCCCCATGCATAGCTTGCTCTTTGATATTGAGGACAAAAGTCCCGGTAGGGTTAAGTACCCGCAAGAACTCTGCCGCTCGCGGCACAAACCACGCCACATAGTGGTCGGGGTGAATACCGCCATAGGTAGCGGAGCGTCTATCCGCATAGGGTGGGGAGGTAAAAATAAGGTCAAAGGTGTTATCAGGAAACGAGGACAATACCTCTAGGCAATCGCCTTGATAGATAGCCGTCTCTACTTGTCGCATAACGTGTATATCCCGCTGGGTATCACCGTATCTCTTGTCCATGAGTATTGTAGCACACATATACCATTTGGGGAAGATTATACAGTATTTCCTAGCGTCAGTGTCATGGCAAAGACAAATATGCCCCCATCTACACTAGCTCTTCACCCCTTATCATTACCTAGCAGAATTACCCTTCGTCAAGCTCATGATCATCGCGCATCAAAACGTCTGTTGACACCCCAAACAGGTCGGCAATCTTCACTACCAACCGAGCATGGGGTATTTTCCTGCCGGTTTCTAGGCTACTGACATGATCACGACTAAAGCCAAGTTGTTACGCTAATTCCTTTTGCGGCATCCCTTGACGTTCGCGCAAAATCCGCAGTTTTTTCCCAAAGTGATCCATTTGACAATATGATACTGTGATGCTAAAACCCTGTGTCTTATAAGACACACAGGATTACCGATGCGGAACCCCCACATTCGGTAATCCTACATTCCCACGCCCCGAGTCCCACCGAGGGGGAATGAGCCGCGAGGGTCAACGAGCGGATGTTCGGGCAGCCCCCATCCCCTAACCCCTTCCCCCACTACGCGGGAGAAGGGGAACCGCGGCAGGTGTCCCCCCCTCGCCCTGGGATGGGAGAGGGGGTAGGGGGAGAGGGTCGTTGCCCGTCCGCTCGTTGACCCTCGCGGTTCCTCCGCTCACTCGCGGTATCCCTTCTCCCCGCGGTGGGGGAAGGGCAAGGGATGGGGATGGTTGCTCAGACTTTGACGTAGCCCTGCACACCCGCCTTGTCATTGCGGTACCACCTGCAAAATGTGGTATCATAGAGTTCTACCACAAAGCAGCCCCCACCAAGAGTTGCCCATTTTGATAAATGCAGTTACAATAGAGTTACAAACAAAGGCGTTACAAACCAGAGAGGTAGTAGCATTTGGAAACATCAACAATCCTAGTCGTGGATGATGAACAACCTATCGTTGATCTCGTTGGCAGTTATCTCAGCGCTGGTGGCTATGATGTTCACCGGGCATATGATGGTCCCACCGCGCTAGACTTAGCCCGTCGAGTACGTCCAGACCTTATCGTCCTTGATGTTATGCTCCCAGGCTTAGATGGTATTGAGATTTGTCGCATGTTGAGCCAAGACATCTCCCCTTACGTGTTAATGTTAAGTGCTCGATCCGATGAAGTAGACAAACTGATAGGACTCTCTGTTGGGGCAGATGATTATGTAACGAAACCCTTTAGCCCCCGTGAACTCGTAGCACGGGTCAAAGCTATCTTGCGCCGCAAAAGCAAAGGGGCAGAACCCACGCAAAAAAAGCGTCCTGTGCTCCAGTTTGAGTGTGTCACTATAGACCCAGAACGGCGCGAAGTCCGGTGTGGTGATACGCTCATTGAACTGACTCCCCGTGAATTTGACCTCTTTTACACCCTCGCCTGCCACCCCGGACGGGTTTTCACCCGTGAAGAACTGTTGCAATTAGTCTGGGGAGATGACTTTGACGGCATAGATCGGGTAGTAGATGTACATGTGGGTACCCTACGGCGAAAACTTGAAGACAACCCTGCCGAAGCCTCTCTCATCCAAACGGTGCGTGGGGTTGGCTACAAATTTGTAGGAAAGTAACGTATGAAAACCAAGTGGTACCATCAACTTCACTGGAAGTTGTTTGTGTCACATTTGGTCATTATCACTGTTGCAGTAGTTGCCCTCCTGAGCACAGCAAACGTTATTGCCAGTGTTGTGCTTGATCAAGGTGTCCCTGTCTATCCAGGGGTAACGATGGAAGAATCCGCTGAATGGCAGCCTGAACCAATGGTCAAAGAGATGATGCTTGAACGGTTCCAGATTGCCGTGCAGGAGGCGATTATCGTATCTGCTGTTGTTGCCCTAGCAACAGCGGTATTGATGAGTCTGTTCATCTCACGTCGCATTGTGGAGCCACTCCAAGCTATCTCAGCCATGAGCCAGCGATTGGCGCAGGGGTTCTACCGTGAGCGCACCATGATCAACGCCGAAGGGGAACTTTCCGAACTCAACCGCAACATCAATCATTTAGCAGATGCACTAGAGCAGACCGAGCAGCGGCGGCGAGCATTGTTGGCAGATGTTACCCATGAGCTGCGAACTCCCCTCTCCACGATTGAAGGGTATATGGAGGGGCTTATTGATGGGATGGTCAAGCCAGATGCCCAAACCTACACGCTGATATTGCGCGAGTCTATCCGTATGCAGCGGCTCATTGAAGACCTAGAACTGCTGTCTCGTGCCGAAGCTGGACAAATCCGTATTACTGCCCGCTCGCTTGACTTGCGGCGCGTACTGGAGAGCATTATCGCTCGGCTCAAGCCTCAGTTTGATGAAAAGGGTATTATCCTCTCCTCACGCCTGAATGACATTATTCTTGCGGTGTGGGCAGACCCAGACCGCATTGAGCAAGTGATGATCAATCTGCTGACCAATGCGCTGCGCTATACCTCCGAAGGGGGAAGGGTTGAGGTGCATGCTTGGGTAGAAGATGAGCGTATTGTAACAGCTATCAGAGATACGGGTATTGGTATTGCCCCCGAACACCTCCCCCACCTGTTTGAACGATTTTATCGGGTAGACAAATCACGTTCGCGGACAAGCGGCGGCAGCGGTATTGGACTGACCATTTCCCGCCATCTGATGTACGCACACGGTGGTGATCTGTATGCTGAAAGCCCCGGTACTGGGCGTGGATCAACCTTCTATATCACACTCCCGCGGGCTTCCGCCTTTGCAGTAGCTCCCCCGTCTCAACTAGATATTCCCCCCGGTGCTTTACCCCACATTGCTGCCCCCGCGGGGCAAGCCGGAGATTCCGAGCAAAAGATAACCAGAGATAACCAGAGATAACTAGAGATAACTAGAGATCAACGACCCACGTCGGAAAGGGCGAGGGGGAGCACCCCTTCGTTGGGCGCACAGGAATGCGCCCCTACACCCGCATAGACCACACGGGGAAGGGAGTGGGGGGATCGCCCCGCCCCCTAGCCCTTGCCCTATCCGCTCGTTAATACTTGCAGATTGAATAGAGCGAGGGGGAACCAAATATCCCTCGCCTTACCCATCTGTCTGGACTCCCCACATCTGCTCAAAGATATTTTTGTCGCGCTGATTGCTAAAGAGCCATTCGGGTATGGGAATCGGGTAACAGCCAGAGAAACAAGCGTTGCAATGCTTAGCTTCGTTGGGTGACGAAGAGCCATCTATCACTGAGAGCAACCCTTCAAGCGACAGGTATTTGAGACTATCAGCCCCAATGTGAGAACAAATCGCCTCTGTGTCCATACGATAGGCAATGAGTTCATTGTACGTTGCCATATCTACCCCCATAAAGCAGGGGTGGCAGACCGGCGGCGAGGACACACGCACATGTACCTCAACGGCACCAGCATCACGCAACAACTGCACCATAGGACCAGCAGTGTTGCCCCGTACGATAGAGTCATCTACCAGTACTACCCGTTTACCCTGCAGGTTAGCTGTCAGGGGATTATATTTGAGCCGCACCCCCACTTGGCGCAGCTTGTCGTCTGGTTGAATAAACGTCCGCCCTATGTAGCGGTTCTTGATCAACCCTTCGCTAAAGGCAATCCCAGACTGTTGGCTAAAGCCAATAGCCGCAGGGGTAGCCGAGTCTGGCACACCAACGACAATATCCGCATCAGCGGGAGATTCGCTGGCAAGTTGTTGCCCCAAATGTTGGCGTACCTGATGGACTACTTTTCCTCCCAAGTAGGAATCGGGACGGGCAAAGTAGACATACTCAAAGATACAGAGTGAGCAACATTTGGCTTCCCGCCCGGTAATGGAAGTTGCCCCCTGGTTATCTAGCCGCACAATTTCGCCTGGTTTAATATCGCGCACAAAGCGAGCCCCCACCGTCAAGAGCGCACACGACTCAGAAGCGACAACGTAGCCTCCATCGTCAAATGTACCGAGGCAAAGCGGACGTAGCCCATGCGGGTCGCGCACGGCATAGATAGCATCACGGGTCAGCAGCGTGAGCGAATACGCACCGCGTGCCACTTGCATAAACGCCTGGATGCGAGCTACCCATCGATCACTGGTCGTTGCAGTGGTGAGGTATTCTTCTGGTACAGGTTTCCCAGAAGTATACGACCCATTGGAGGACTCAGGATTGACCCCCATACTCATCAATACATCGGGAGGGGCAGCAAGCATCTGGGTGATAACCTCGCTGTCCGTTGTGGTGATAAGCCCGACCCCTCGCGCAAGTAAGGCTTGGCGTAGATCGCGGGCGTTGGTCAGGTTGCCATTGTGTGTCACACCGAGCGGACCATAGAAGGTTTCGATGAGGTAGGGTTGGGCATTGCGAATGTGAGATGAGCCTGTCGTTGAGTAACGATTTTGTCCAATAGCGAGGTGTCCCCGCAATGGTCTGAGGTTATCTTCATTGAACACTTGGGAAACTAACCCCATACCTTTGTGTAGGTAGGTAATTTTGCCATCGCTGGTGGCGATACCGCTGCTTTCCTGCCCACGATGCTGTAGGGCATAAAGGGCAAAGAAGGCTAGACGGGCTACTTCTCTCCCAGGTGAATACACCCCAAAAACCCCACATTCTTCGTGAGGACGGTCAATAGCATGGTCATTATCGAAATACACAAAATTCTCCTTGCCATAGCGTGTTAGTTGTAGAGTGGTTGTAGAGTAATCCTTCCCCTCTCAGGATTGGTTAGCAGGATGGGTTACGGGCTAGTATAGCACAGCATGGCAAGTTGTGCGCGGGAAACATCCGTACTTTTGTTTGCTTTTCTTAAAGACTATTTCTCACGAGCTTAAAGAATACTTAACAATAGCTTGCTAAAATATTTGGTTGCAGCCAATCCCCAACTTAGTGTGCATAAGGATGGAGCGGATGGATGAAGGTCATTGATCTGCATCCCGAAACAGCGCATTGACGAAACTCTCCGAGTCAAACAGTACGACATCTTCCATCGTCTCGCCCGTGCCGAGGTAGCGGATAGGCCGCTCTATGTCCTGCGAGATAGCCAGCGCAATGCCACCCTTCGCTGTGCCATCCATCTTTGTCACCACTACGTCTGTCACGTCTACCGCTTTGAGAAAGGCTTTTGCCTGCAAGATGCCATTCTGCCCCGTGGTCGCATCCACAACCAGCAGCACTTCATGCGGCGCATCGGGGACGCGGCGTTTGATGATGTTGCGGACTTTCTCTAGCTCTTTCATCAGGTTGTACTTGGCGTGGAGTCTGCCGGCGGTATCGATAATCAAGATGTCAGCGTCAAATTCAATGGCTTCATCTACGGCTTGGTAGACAACGGCACCAACATCTGCCCCCTGCCCCATACTGAGCACCGGGACCCCCACCCGGTCTGCCCATATTTCGAGTTGTTCTGTGGCAGCAGCGCGGAAGGTATCGCCGGCTGCCAGCATGACGCTGAGGTTGAGGCGGCGGTAGCGGTTGGCAAGTTTGGCAATGAAAGTCGTTTTGCCTGCCCCGTTTACCCCCACGACTAAGATAATGTAGGGGATGTCATTCACTTGGGGTTGCTTGACATGCCGATCCAATATTTCGATCATTTCTGTCTTGAGCATATCGCGGGCTTCAAGCGCACTCTTGACGTTGTAGCGAGCACAGCGGTCTTTTACGCGATTGACCAGGTAGAGGGTGGTTTCAATCCCTACGTCACCCTGGATAAGAGCTTCTTCAAGCTCTTCCCACAGGTCATCGGTGATAGGTTCATCGGCTTTGAATATGCTGGCGACTTGGCTAAAAAAGCCCTGGCGTGATTTTTCTAGGCTTTGTTCAACTTTCTGCTGTTCTTCTTGGGCTTCTTCTTCCGTTTGTGGGGCATCCTTGCCTACTCCAAAAAGACGTTTGAAAAGACTCATGCTAGTCTGTCTCCTGTATGCGGTTGGTATTCAGACTCTATTATAGCCGATGCTGGCAATTGGGGGGGATAGGGTCTTACAAGGATAGGTTTGTCGGGCAAAGGCTACCTTTTTATTCCCCTCTCCCCTTGCCCCCGCTCCCATAGGACGACACCCTCTCCCCTTGCCCCCGCTCCCATAAAGGGCGAGGGGGAGGAGCACCTGCCCGGTTCCCCTTCTCCCCTCGG
>CAYPHM010000131.1:0-13253 GCA_964410555.1 uncultured Chloroflexaceae bacterium
CCCGCTCCCCCCTGCCCCCGCTCCCATAAAGGGCGAGGGGGGGAGCACCTGCCCGTTCCCCCTTCTCCCATCCGTGGGGGAAGGGGATAGGGGATGGGGGATGACCGGAACAATCCGCTCGTTGACCCTCGCGGCTCGTTGGGCGGGGGGGCGAGGGGTGAGGGGTTGGGGGGTAGAGACGTAGCGCATGCTACGTCTCTACAACACGGCAATGGGGAAATTCTCCCTTACCCCAACCTACTCTTGCGGCAGCACGGGGCGGAACTTATACCCATACACGAGCACACTATCCTTGCCCGTGTCCTTCAAGCAGCGCGTCACCATCTCCACCGGCATGCCAATAGAAATATCATCTTCGCCACAGTCGGTAAGTTGGGCAGAGATCAGCGGTCCCTCATCCAGGCGAACCAAAGCCACCGGATAGGGGGTATCCTCATCGTAGTTTTCGGGAGCCTGACGCAACACCGAGAAGCTATAGATTTCCCCCTTGCCGCACATCGTGTACGTCTCCCAGTCGTCCTCCTGCTCCATCAGGGTTGCGGGGCGGGCAGGAAAGCGCACCTCTCCCGTGGTGCGATGGCGTTGCCCCTCCATACGATAGTATGACCCCTTTTGTCGCCAATGTTTTGCGAGATACATTATCCCTCCACAATATCTAAGCCAGCGATGTGGTATCGCTGATTGGTTCTTTTACTGGTCATTGATCAATACATGGGTGACGGCGGTAGCCCCAACACCCCCAAGACACTGGGCAAATCCAACGCGGGCATTGGCGACCTGACAGCCGGCTTCGCCACGAAGCTGGCGCACAATCTCTGCCACCTGATACACCCCGGTAGCCCCACCAACATCGCCGCGGGACTTGTAGCCGCCAGCCGTAGCCAGCGGGGTAGCCCCCTCCAGCGTGATGCCCCCATCGGCAGCATAGCTTGGGGCAGTCCCTGGCTCAACAAAGCCAGTTGCCTCCAGAGCCAACGCAGCCGCTATACCGTGCGGGTCAGTCAATTCAACAACATCAATATCTTTGTGGGAAACCTGCGCCTGCTGCATCGCATGCTCTGCGCTGCGCTGTGCAGCACTCAGCCAAAGGGGATTTTTGCGCTCGTGTAAGGCGAGCGTATCGGTTGCCAGCGCCCGTCCTGCAATACGAATGGGAGCATGCACCGTGCCAAGCTCACGCATCAACCGCTCAGATGCCAGCAACAGCGCGGATGCCCCGTCTGCCAGCGTTGAGCAATCCAACATATTGAGCGGCGAGGCAATCTGGGAGGCTTTCTGATAGGTGCTCTGCTTTACCGGGAAGCGATAGAGCGCGTGGGCAGTTTTGGCACCGTTGGCATGGGCATTGATGGGGAAGGGAGCAAATTGCCCTGCCTCATATTTATACTCATACATATACCGGCGCATCAGCATAGCCCACTGTGAAGTAAGCGTCAGTCCATGCTCCGCCTCGGAGTCAGAGTCCATTGCTGATGCTAGGGCAGCTTCTTGTGAGCCGGTGAGTTTGTCCATTACCTTTTCCACCCCAAGCACTGCCACGAGATCATGTGCGCCAATCGCCACCGACTGGGCTGCCTGGCGAAGCGCGATACCGCCACTCGCCCCGGCGGCTTCAATACGCAACGCTTCAATATCTATCAAGCCTGCGCCAGTAGCCAGCGCAGTACCCAAGTGGGCATAGCCGGCTAACGGTTCACCCATCGCGTTGGCAACGTAGAGTGCGCCGATGCGGTAGGGGTCTATGGCAGGCGATGGTTCATTGACTGCTGCACGTAGGGCATCAAGAGCCAATTGCATCAGCGTTTTGGTGTAGTGTTCGCCTACCGGCGTTGTCCCAATTCCAATAATATACACATTTTCCATAATTTCGCTGCTCCTTAACCCAACACCAATTTATTGCGCCATTTCAAATATCGTGCGTAATCTACAAACTCCTGGCGAGCGAGGTATGCCGAGGTGAAGGGGGCGCGTTTGCGTCTTTCAAGCAGCGCGTCCGTCACCACCAGCGAGTAGGCATCGCTACCAGCCCCGCTCCCATAGGTCGTCAGGAAGATGGTATCCCCCGGCTTTGCCTGATCCAGCGTGTTGCACAATCCAAGAAACACAATCGCTGAATAGGTGTTGCCTATTTCTGGGGAGAGCAAACCAGGAGCTATTTGTTCGTTGGTAAAGCCAAGTTGTTTTGCCACACTTTGCGGGAACTTTGCGTTGGGTTGATGGAAGATGGCGTAGGTATAATCCTGTGGGGTGCGCCCTAGCTCTTCGAGCAGCCGTGTTGCCGCGCTACGGACGTGGTGAAAATAGGCTGGCTCACCCGTGAACCGCTGCCCGTGGACCGGGTAGGGACGCTCCGAACGGCGGAAAAAGTCCGGCGTGTCGGTAACGTAGGAGAGGGTCGCCTCTATGGTCGCCAGCGACTCCTCGGCGGGTCCCACCAGCAATGCCCCTGCGCCTGCCGAGGCAGTCATCTCCAGCGCATCGCCGGGGCGACCCTGGGCGGTGTCTGCGCCAATTGCCAGCGCATACGGGATCATCCCGCTGCCAACCATACCCATGCTGGCGGTGAGGGCTTCGCTCCCTGCCTTACATGCAAATTCCCAATCGCCGGCACTAATCCAGGGGGATGTGCCGAGGGCTTCAGAAACAATCGTCCCGCTTGATTTGACGCTGTAGGGAGGACTTTCACTACCCACCCACACCGCGCCGATGTCGGTTGCGGATATGCCAGCGCGAGCTATGGCATTGCGCCCCGCTTCAATAGACATGGTAATCGTGTCTTCATCCGGTCCCGGTACACTCTTTGCCTGCACCGGTACCCCCGACTGACCGTCAGTCCAAATCCGGGCAATTTCCTTGCCAGCAATACGATACCGTGGGATGTAGCTCCCATAACCCAGTATCCCTACCGGGCGTTCTGGTTTCATCATAAGAAATTACGCTCCTACTTGTGCTACTTGCAATTCCTGTATCAATTCTTCGGCGCGGGCAGGCTTGATAGTCCGTTCCTGCACCATACGCCGCGCTATCTCGTCTATCAAGGAGCCAGAAGCCCCTGCTGCCATCGCAATCTGGCGGGCGTGTAGCCCCATATGTCCCTGCTGGATACCTTCGGTTGCCAACGCTCGCATAGCTGCCAGATTGTTTGCCAACCCTGCACAAACGCAGACCTCCGCTAGTTCACGAGCACTGCGTACCCCCAACAGCTTGAGCGAAGCCTGGGCTGAGGGGTGAACTTTGGTCGCTCCCCCGATAATGCCTACCGCTATGGGCATCTCCAGGGTGCCAACCAGATTCCCCTGCTCGTCTTTTTCCCAGACGCTCAGGGAGGTGTATTTGCCGCTACGAGCAGCATAGGCGTGTGCGCCAGACTCTATTGCCCGCCAGTCGTTGCCCGTGGCGAGAATCACGGGGTCAACCCCGTTGAGAATACCCTTGTTGTGGGTGGTGGCGCGGTAGGGGTCTACCGCAGCAAACGCATATGCCCACAAGATGCCATCGATAACCTCTTCCCCCGTTAAGCCGTTACGGTCTAGGGCGCGGGGCGGCACTACCGCACGGGCGCGAGCAAGCCGTCTGTCACTTAGGTTGGAGAGAATACGCAGATAGGAACGTCCGCCGGTGATGAGTTCCATCAGGGGGGCGGTAGCCTCACACATGCTATTGATAGCATTGGCACCCATTGCGTCAAGGCAATCTATGATGAGGTGAACGATCAGCATAGGTCCCATTGGGCTGTCGGCAAAGTGATGCACTTCAACCTCACGCGCTCCGCCGCCGAGGGTGCGGAGACTGCGGCTTTGGGCATTGGCAAGCTCCAGTATCTCCCCCTTGCGAGCGAGAATATCGGCGCGTGCCTTATCGGGGTCAGCAACATTGACCAGCTGCACCTGCCCAATCATCAGTGAGTCGGTACTGCTGGCTTCAAAGCCGCCGCCTGATCGGATAAGTTTTGCGGCAAAGCTCGCCCCTGCCACAATAGACGGCTCTTCTACTACCATTGGGACAAGGACATCGCGTCCGTTGATGACAAAATTGGTAGCGATGCCCAGGGGCAGGTTGAATGTCCCAACAACGTTTTCTATCATCTTGTCTGCCCGCTCAACCGTCAACACCTGCTCGCCACCGCGCAGCGCGAGTATATCGCGGTTGTCCAGTCCATCAAACGATTTCACGGCGTTGAGGCGTTCGTGGGGGTTGAGTTGGTAAAACCCTTGCAGTCGTGAATTTTTCATTCCCATATGCTTGTGCTCCTCACTTTGGACATTCCCTGATAAGGTCATTCTGGCTTGAAGCATGAAGATGGAGGGACATACGCTTGGTAGTCCCTCCATGCTTCGTTGCATTCATATTTGGTTGCCACTGCTCTATTAGTGAACATATTTTCGTCAGTATCCCGTAATCCGTGGCGAATTGTACCATGTTGGAGCTATCAGATACCCTAAAACAACTGTCAAAACCTATCATATCCCTGTCTTAAGCCTCCCAGGTCTAGGATTTTGCCCACAAATCACATGGTTACGTATGAATGTCACACGACCCTCTCCCCCTTGCCCCCGTTCTCATTCCAGGACGAGGGGGGAAACCTGCTCGGTTCCCTTTCTCCCCTCAGTGGGGGAAGGGGCTAGGGGATGGGGGGGAAATGCCCGGAGCGACCCTCTCCCCCCGCCCCCCGCTCCCACCCTTGAAAAGGGGCTATGGTATAATAGCTCTAACGGTTTGCTTATTCGGTAGGGTCTCGCTCGCTTGAAAATAGCCCCCATCCCTTACCCAAAACTAGACTAGACTAACCTTATGACACCAAAACTGCACTGGTCCTCTACAGACCATCCTACTGTCCCTAATATAGACGCTTGCATCCACTGTGGCATGTGTTTGCCCGTCTGCCCTACCTACCAACAAACTGCCCAAGAAACGTCATCTCCCCGTGGCAGAATCTACCTCATAAAGGCTGTCAGTGATAAGCGTATTGGCATAGAAAGTACGGTATTTCAGCACCAGATGGGAGAATGTCTCAACTGTCGCGCATGCGAAGCAGCCTGTCCAAGCGGGGTAGCCTATGGGAGTATGCTTGAAAAAAGCCGGGTACAGCTAGAGCATGCCCGCGCAACTGCCCCTCACCCACACGCCCCGACCATTCAGCCCCGACCACGCTGGCAACGGATACTACGTAGGCTCATCTTTGACACCCTCTTTCCCCATATGCGCTTCTTTCGCCTTTTCTCGGCAACACTAGCCCTCTACCAACGCAGCGGTATCCAATGGATTGCCCGTCACAGCGGCATCCTGCGGTTGCTTCGACTCCATGAACTTGAAGCTATGCTACCAGATATGAGCCAACACCCGATTATCCCTCTGGGGCAGATATACCCGGCTGAGGGGACACACCGCTACACCGTTGCCCTGCATACCGGCTGCATTATGAGCACCAGTTTTGCCCATGTTCACCATGCCACTATTCGCATTTTGCAAAAAAACGGCTGTGAGGTCATCCTGCCGCCAGACCAGACCTGCTGTGGCGCACTCCATACACATAGCGGCATGCTCGATGGCGGACGTGACTTGGCACGGCGCAATATCCAGGCGTTTGAAGCGTTGGGGGTAGATGCCATCATCAGCAATGCGGCAGGTTGTGGCAGTACATTGAAAGAATACCCCGAACTGCTCGACCATGATGCCGCGTGGCATAGTCGGGCGCAAAAGTTTGCTGCAAAGGTCCAGGATGTTCACGAGTTTCTAGCAATGCTCATCCACAATGACACGTTCAACTATGCTGACCTTGCTCCACTGCCTATAACCATCACCTACCAGGAGCCATGCCACCTTGCCCATGCCCAACGCATTACCCAGGAGCCACGGATGCTGCTCCATGCCATACCAGACCTTACCCTACGCGAGATGCCCGAGAGTAGCCTTTGCTGTGGCAGTGCCGGGGTCTATAACATTACGCAGCCGGCAATGGCAGCAGCCCTTGCTACGCGCAAGATAACCCATGCACTGGCAACGCAACCAGAGATCATCGCCACTGCTAACCCTGGTTGTGCGCTCCAGCTGGTCAATGAGCTGCGAAGGCAAGGCAAAGCCGTTGATGTGCGCTATATTGTTGAACTGTTGGATGCTGCTTATAACGATGGAGAAGGAGGATAACCCCAACGGATAGCCGTAGCCCCCCAGGTATAGCCGGTACCTGCACCCGCTACCACCACGAGGTTGCCATCGTGTATCAACCCCCGCTCACTGGCAATGGAGAGACCAAGCGGTTGATCTACCGACTGGATATGCCCAAACTCCTCAAGGTAAAGGGCTTGGTCAGGGTGAAGTCCTAACTCTTGTAGCAATGCCAAATGAAAAGAGCGTTTCATATGGGTAACAATCAAGAACGCTATATCGCTGCGACTGGCACCACTCCGTTGCACCGCCTCATCAATCACCCGCGCAAAGTTGGGCAATGAAACTGCGCCAAGCCTATCACGCATATCGTCCATCTCTTGCACATCCAGCATATGCAACCCCTGACTAACCGTCTCTGCAGTCGTTGGGTTGCGACAGCCCCCGCCTGGCATTACGACATTCTCGCTGAATGAACCATCTACTAGAATCGAGGATTCTAATATTTGGTTGCGCTCATCGCCACGGCGCAACAAGAGAGCTGAACCACCGGCACTAAAGTTTGCCATAAAACGGGTGTTGGGATTTTGGGGATGAACGAGGTTGTTTTCGCAGGCAGCAGAAACGAGTAGCACATACCCCAGACGGGGGTCGCCGCGCATCTGGTCACAGGCTGACTTGAGGGCTACTGGTGTACCGGCACACAGGGCGTATATCTCGTAGGCGTAGGCTTTGCTGGCACCAATGGCATGTTGAATCTTTGCTGCAGCCGACCAGACAACGTAATCTTTGAACTCGCTGCCGTGGTAGATAATCAAGTCCAGTTCATCTGGGGACACTTGTGCCTTGACTAAGGCTTGATGGGCAGCACGAGCAGCCATTTGTGAGGGCATATCGTCAGGACCAGCAACATACGTGCGCTGGATACCCATTTTTTCCACCACGACATGCTCAGGGATGGCATACATTTGGGCAATGTCGACGGCGGTGCGTGTCTCTGCGGGTAGATACATCCCAATGGCAGCAATACCAATGGGCAAGGATTGTTTCATAGTGTTGGGGCATCTCCTGTTCGGTTAGCTAACGAGTTAAAAACCCACCATAAACCAGCCGCACGAAGGTTCCGTGTGACTGGTTGCCCTATCTCTATTATACCAATAGCCAAATTATCGTGGCGAGACTTATACCGCCTGCTTTTCTTGTTTGCCGCCCTGGATAATCCGTAGAGGGGGACGTTGGCGGGTAAGCGTATTAACCTCTGCATGTAAGGATGATTCATCTAGGAGCGTGACTACAACGGAATTATCCCCACCAGATTCACTTGGAGTAAACTGATCTGCCTGCCAATCATTCACCCAATCGGTGTTATTGACCAGATAGCGATATGCATACATACGATCAGCGTCAAGTTCAAGCGTAACACTCCAACAGTTATCATCTAATTTTAGTGGTGTAGCGTTCGGTTCCCAGTTATTAAAGTCACCAACCAAGTAAATGGTATCAGCCCAAAAGGACGCAGGTAGATAAAATTTCACTCGTACTTTACCGAGAGGTCCGGGTGCCTTGTATATCATGATATACGTCTCTCAGATCGCAGCCCTTAATTGTAAAAAGTACCTACGGGCTTGCACATATGCACCTTTGCAACGTTACAATAGATGATCCTTGCTCACTAGGCTTCGTTGCGGAAATTGGGTCATGCTGCTTGGCATGCATTACGGGAGCTAGAACCATCTCCACCTTTAGCCTACACGAAATGTACCAACAAGACAATCAGGAAAAACCTGATGGAAAATCAGGGAAAACCTGAGAAACATTTGTTGTAAAATATGGCGTTGTCGGCGTTGCCATGGGTGTTGCAAACCCCCAAAGAGTGTGGTATACTCATCCTAATGTGGGGATGTGGCGAAATGGCAGACGCGCATGCCTTAGGAGCATGTGCCGCAAGGCGTGTGGGTTCAAATCCCACCATCCCCACCACCATTCTCGCGCTAGTCTCCCTAATCTCTGCTTTCTCTTTCCCTATTTCTTTACAGAGGTATTGTCCCTTCTAGTTCTTCCCCCAGAGTGATTGCAAAGTCGCACAATCAAAGAAAAGAAATGTTGCCCTGCTTGCCATCCCTCTCCCTCTGCTCCCTCTCCCATTTTAGGGCAAAAGGGAGCCGAATATACCCTGTCCCCTACATCCCACAGTAGTAGCAATATCTGATATAATAGCCCCATAACGAACAACAACATACGGGATACTCATGTAGCCCAACGCATACAACTAACGCTCCATAACATCGCAGGAAACAATCAAAATGAGGACCAGGTATAGAGATAATTTAGGATACCGCAAGAGCTACCCTTACGACAAGGTTCCGCTAGTACCGCCGCATGGGTAGCTCCCTGCAAAAGCTGAGGAGTAGAATTCAATGAGTGAAGACATATTGTACTTCAATGGTATTAACGCAGTCAGTGGTGATTATTCGCTGCCCCCTACTACAGCTAAAAAAATAGCGAATATAGCTCGCGGTGAAAAGCTCGATGCAAAAGAACCCGAATTCAAAGATCTCGAAGAGAAACTTAAAACAGGCTTTCCTCTTGTATATGGGAAAGACCCTAGTGATCTGACCCAAACGGGTTGGGGGGTTATCTTTGCTCAGAATGATACCGAAGCTCCAGCATTAAGAGATGCGCTGCGTCCATTGCTTGAGTTACGAAAAAGCCAAGTCAACAACGAGAAATACTACAAGGAATTTTTTGGTGCTTCTGGCTTTCAGGCAGGGGACAGCAAAACAGATTTTCTCAGACGGTTTGATGTTGGTTCGGGACCAGTAGACCCTGAAAAGGGGGTACCCTACTACTTGCTCATTGTTGGCAGTCCCGAAAAAATCCCCTTTACCTTCCAATACCAACTTGACGTACAGTTTGCGGTAGGGCGTATCTATTTTGACACCATAGAAGAATATGCCCAGTATGCCCAAAGCGTTGTCCAAGCAGAGACCGGCGGGGTTGTTCTCCAGCGCAAGGGGGTATTCTTTGGGGTAAAAAACCCGGATGATCCAGCAACCAAACTGAGTACTGAGCATATGATCACCCCCCTGCACCAGTATGCTACAGATGAATTTTCTACATGGCAATTTGACCCTATCATAGAAGATGCTGCCACAAAAGATGCCATACATAGCCTACTGAATGGCAAAGCACCTCCTGCCTTCCTCTATACTGCCAGCCACGGTATGGAGTTTCCTAACGGACACGAACTCCAACTCCGCCACCAGGGAGCACTCCTTTGTGGGGACTGGCAAGGTCCAAACAAGCATCGTGGTAAACCTATTAGCGATAAGCTCTACTTTTCACAAGATGACCTGAGTAGTGATGCCAACTTGCTTGGGACAATTGGCTTTTTCTTTGCCTGCTATGGTGCTGGCACACCCTTAATGGACGAGTTCTATCGGAGTGCTTTCAAAAATCGGGCAGCCATAGCCCCGCATCCTTTCATTGCTGGTCTTCCCCGTCGTATGCTTTCCCTGCCAAAGGGAGGCGCACTAGCTATTATTGGGCATGTCGAGCGTGCTTGGGGCTATTCCTTTATGTTAGGTAGCTCAAATAATCAGCTGACAGCATTTACTAGTACCCTAAATGCATTGCTTGCTGGTGGGCATCGTATAGGTTATGCTTTAGAAGTATTCAATCTACGTTATGCTGAATTGGCTACCGATTTGACCTATATCATAGATAGCATAGCAAGCAAACAAGGCAAATACACCCCCGCTGATGTGGCGAGTACTTGGACTGCCCACAATGATGCCCGTGGCTATGCTATTATTGGCGACCCCGCCGTGCGGTTGCCGGTGATAAAGAATGGGGGAGGTGGTACGTTGGAGCGCAAGGAAATAGGTCCCGTAGAGATTACCCGCACGGAGACCCCTACCGAAGAACCACCAGATGAATCAAGTTGGGCATTTGATGAGGATGGGTCGCTTGCAGAGCCAGAATCATTTGGCTTGTTTGGGGGCGGCAGTGAAGACCGCGAAGCAGACGGGCAGCCTTCATCCTTTGACAAGATGCAAGAAAGCCTCAGCAAAGCTATCAATGCCTTTGCCAACAAACTTGGCAATGCCTTTGAGGAAACCGCTACGGTGCAGGTCAAGACCTACGTTAGCCCATCCGAGTCTATTTCCAAAGACCATATCAGGTTGCGAGCATTTACGGAAATCAAGCTGGATGGTGATATAGAAACCTGTGTCCCTACAACGCAAGATGGCAAGATAGACGAAGACCTTTGGGCTATCCATACCAATATGGTGGAGCAAGCCCGCAATCACCGGGTGGAAATGCTCAAGCTCATCATCAACACGATTACCGGGCTAACCAATAAGTAGGTGGTAAGTAGGTGATAGGGTATGGCTATTTTTGAGCTAACTGGCGGGACAACCAATCAACAACTCCCCGACATGCTCGGCATATGGCAGCCTGCCCCGCCAACGCCTATGTCTACCAGCATGGGAGATGGGGTATCGTTTGGTAGCCTGTCTAGCGAAGCCAACATACCAGCACTACCGACATGGCGGGTGCGGTTGCCAGCAGAGGTTGAGCAAGCCCATGCGTTGCTTGCCACAGGCGAGCAGCAGGTCGCCACAGCCTATCGCAACCTGCCCGTAGCCCGCCAGCGGGTGGAGACTATCGCCCAGCTTGCCGAGGGGGGGACAGAACAACCAGTCTCGTTTGCTGCCCCAACGCTCGCCGATGACGAGCAGGAGATGCTTGCCCTTTTGCGGGTGGGGGAAGGCAGCAGCAGGGGAGAGTCTGCCCCGGTGAGTTTTGGTGGAGCAGAAACCATAGCCCCCGATGAAGACACGATCCAACAGGCAACCGGGTTTTTTGAGCAGGTGCGCCAGATGATCTCCTCCTACACGCTCGTTGAGACCGAGGTTGGCAACAAGCTCCTCGCCCGTACCAGCGTCAGTTGGGGGGGCGATTACCGCACGGTATGGAGCAGAGCGTGTACACCAGAGCAGATGCAACTCCACACCCGTACGCTGCGTCTATCCACTACATCACGAGATGCATTCGTGCTTATTTTTCAAGAAACTATCCGATTACTCTTTCTCGTTTCCACGCCGGCGGGAGCACTCCTCGCAATACCGTCGGCGTGGCGACTCATCAATCGCATTATGCAGCAAGGAGACCTTACCTATGGCAAATGAACTGGAAAATTCTATTAAGAAAGCCGCGGTAAAAATCGCACAGTACGTTGAAGATGTGGCAAAGCTGACCGTAGAGACCAAGTATGTTGAAGTCGGCAGTGAGCAAGCAACCGACTATTCCCAAGCCCGTCCAATCGCCAATACGATGATTGCCATTGACGGCGATAGTCATACTGTTGTGCCAATGCAGCGTACCAAAGAAGGCGGACTAGAGATAGACAATGCTCTGTATGAAGTACATCAAGACAATGTAGCCACGGCTATAGCCTACCGCACCGAGATGATGGAGTCGCTGCTTGGCTTGTTGCGGCAACCTAGAGACGACCAATAACCAACCTTCCTTGTAATTCTTCCGTTTGTCGAGACGTGGTATGCTACGTCTCGCCGATGATGGCTCCCCCTTGCCCATTCCAGGGCGAGGGGGCAAGGGAAGAGGGAAACAACCCTATAGGTACCATCCACCTTGTGACGGGAAAGACGAGCACGGAGACGGAGGTCCGATAGGGTATCACGAGTCACCCCCCGGAAGTCGCTGTCTCCACCAACTAGTCCAAGTCCAGAAGGGGAGGGCATAGAGAATAGGTTCCATTACTGACACCCTGCCAGGGTTATGATTGTGCTACAATAAAAGTGAGCTTTTGTCGGGGTGGAGATGTTGGTTGGGGGTAATCACTTAGAGCCGATTCAAAAATTAAGTTGCATGCCACCTTGATTTAAAAAGACATCCATACGTGTTATAAACGTTTGGCGTTCAATGAAAACAGAAGCCAATACCACAAGGAAACCATAGGTTTTTATTGGTTGTTGACTTGGTTTTAACCTATGGTTATTGATGTAGAATTTGATTGTATCAGGTGAACCACCCATATTAATTTTTGAATCCGCTCTAAAGGTAGGGGGAAAATGGAACAAGAAACCAAACCCATTCTGTTACAAGAATTGCCAGATTTGCTAGAACATAATCCACAAATCCGTGAGAGCATTTGGCGCATGTTGGTACCGTACTACATGCCGCGTCAGGAAACAGAAAGCCGCTTTGATCGTGTCCTCGGCGAAATACAGCGTATGCGCGAAGAATTCGAGCGCAAGTGGGAAGAACAGCAAGAACTCAACCGCCAAATGTTGGCAGAAATTGCGCGGGTTGACAAAAAGATTGACAAGAAGATAGATGCAAAGATAGGGGCGCTTGGCGCACGATGGGGCATTGACTCGGAGACCGCCTTTCGCAATGGATTGCGCGATATCCTTGAAGAGGTCGCCCAGGTGCAGGTACTGCATATCAACGAGTTTGACGATACAGGGATAGTCTTTGGACACCCTGACCAAGTAGAGTTGGATATAGTCATTCGTAATGGGGTCTTGATGGTCTGCGAGATGAAGTCGTCGGTGTCCAAAGGCGACGTGTCGACTTTCGAGCGCAAGGTGCAGTTTTACGAGCAACGCCATCAACAAAGCGTGACGCACAAAGTCATCATCTCGCCAATGGTAGACCCACGCGCCTTGCCCCTGGCGCAACAGTTTGGCATGCACGTCTACCACAATGCCGAAGATGTGGTGCTGGGTGAGGGAGATACTGGCACAGAGGGGTGATTGTATGCTGTCTCATAGAGCGGGGTATAGGGTAGGTCGTGGTGGTGGGGGAACTTTTTTTGGGGGAGTAAAGTAAAGGTAGGGGAAAAATGGAACAAGAAACCAAACCCATTCTGTTACAAGAATTGCCAGATTTGCTAGAACATAATCCACAAATCCGTGAGAGCATTTGGCGCATGTTGGTACCGTACTACATGCCGCGTCAGGAAACAGAAAGCCGCTTTGATCGCGTCCTTGGCGAAATACAGCGTATGCGCGAAGAATCGGAGCGCAAGTGGGAAGAACAAAAGCGTAAGGACGAAGAACAACGCGAAGAATCGGAGCGCAAGTGGGAAGAACAAAAGCGTAAGGACGAAGAACAAC
>CAYPHM010000132.1:0-13114 GCA_964410555.1 uncultured Chloroflexaceae bacterium
CCTAACCCCTTCCCCCACCGAGGGGAGAAGGGGAACCGCTCAGGTGTTCCCCCCCTCGCCCTTTATGGGAGAGGGGGCAGGGGGAGAGGGGAATAAAAAGGTAGCCTTTGCCCGGTAGACCTACCCTTGAAAGGGATGAGTGGTTCCCCTTCTCCCGCGTAGTGGGGGAAAGGGTTAGGGATAGGGGATGCTGCCCAGTGAGACATTGCATGCAACGTCTCTACAACGGTAAGTTTGAAATGTACATTAGGTATTGGTTTTACCTCTTGGCGATGAGTCGGCATCTTGGTCTGCTGATGTGCCACTGCTCTTGGCAGGGGAAGTCGCTGATGTGCCACTGCTCTTGGCAGGGGAAGTCGCTGATGTGCCACTGCTCTTGGCAGGGGAAGTCACTGACTTACTCTTAGCTCCACTACTCTTGGTACTACTGGTTGTAGTACTCGTTTTCTCGGTGGGTTTAGATTCACTGCTGGTAGACGAGGTAGACGAGGTAGACGAGGTAGACGAGGTAGCAGGCGTTGAGGGTTTGCTAGTAGTCGCATTGCTCGTCGCTTTTTTGGCTGGTGTACTCGTGCTCGTCGTAGTTTTTTTGCGCGTTGTCGTCTTCTTTTTTGTTGTTGTGGTTGCCTCAGCCAGTTTGCTCCAGCTAAAATCATCGAGCGGTTGGCGTTTCTTCTTTGTCATATCTATAGTCAAATCCGCCATAGCACTCACCAATTGCTCAAACGTACTGAAGGGGAGATTTGCGTCTAGGTCAGGGAGCGGATTGATAACATCCACGAGATAGCAACTATCGCCGACAAAAGCAAAGTCTATAGCACTCATATCACAACCAAGCGCGATGCTAATACTCTTTGCACTGTCCACAACCTGCTTTTTCTCCTTCGCGGTCAGGCGAGGTTCTTCACGCATATAGCGTCCATTCCCCTCAGCGTAGGGTTCATACCCTAACAGAAACGTCTGTTGACCGACAATCAAGCAACGAATGTATTTTTGCCATTCCAGATGCTCTTGGAGCATCATACTGGCAGTACCAGTCTGGTTGTAGAGAAACCAAAGATCATCATAGGAGTTGAGCCGACGCATCAGCGATGTTCCATTGCGTTGGGTTGGGCGTAGCACAATGGGGAATCCCCCCAAATACTCAATGTGCTTATCCCAGGGTATGGGATATAACAGATTACCAAGGGAATCATCACCTACTTGGTAAGAATGGGACGGTAGGGCAACAGTGCGAGGATAGGCTAGGTCCATGCGTGTTGCCATATTGGCAATAAAAAATGAATCAATGCTATCTGCCCAAAAGGGATTATTGATAACTTTTGTTCCCGTCAACATAGCGGCTTTGAGAAACGTTCGATAATACGGAATATGGTGACTGATGCGGTCTACTATCACATCATACTCGCACAACTCAGCAAGGCGTGTGCCACCGAGCTTCACCATGAGAGCTATTGCGTTGTCCTCCCGACGATTGATTTCATCTGTAAAGGAAAACAACCATGTGTTTTCCTGTCCGGCAAGTACACCTATTTTCTTCTTCGTAGCCATAGCAAATCCTCTCTCCATACAACTAAAAACCCGTATGTCTTGGGTTGAGCGGGAATGTGCATGTGATGATACCAACTCCCAATCCTCAAGGATTGAGCTTCTCAGACAACGGTCTCCAAGAAAACCCGTTGCGTCTGAAGGCGGTGCCCCCGCCTACAAGATTCTATCAGATGAAGCGTCCTTACGCAATTCCCTCTAAAGCGGCTGAAGCGAGGGAAGCCCTTTTTCCCATTGCTAAATTTTGTGGGCTTTACGGGCTATCTTTGCAATATCCCGCTCTTTGACTATGCGTGGGTATTCTTCTAATTGGTTTCGATTGTACCACATCTTTTCCTATGAGATTCTATCAGATGAAGCGTCCTTACCCTTGAGCGAATATCTGGGAGCGGGGGCAGAGGGGAGAGACGCACGGCAGTGCGCCCAACGGGGAGAGCCGTTGCATACAACGGCTTTTCCCAATGAAGGGAAGATCGCTAGAGACCGGTAATCCTGGGAGTATTCTGCCCCCAAAGCCCCAACCTGTGCTATAATGCCAGCGGGTATTTTGCCAATGAGGACCAAATAATCGTCAACGTCCCACAACGGAAAGGGCATAGGCTTGTGAGAGCAAGCCGATGTTGACCAGACTCTGCCCATGAAGGCTCCGACAGGCAGGTCACGATACCCGCAGGTGCGGAGTGCCAGACCCAGGCTCTATCGCTGGCAGATAACCAAGCAGACGGTCTATGCCCGTGCTGTCAGCATGACAAGCCTGCCTATCCTTGTTGAGTACCTGAAGGTAAGCATCTATGATCACGATAACCGATTCCAAAAACATCGCTCTCCATGAATTTTTCCAGTTTCGCTGCTCTCGCCAGTGGATTGGCGCAGGTATGCTCCTGAGTCTCTTCACCTACATGCTTACCCGCTGGAAAAGCCATCGTGTTCCTACCTTTGCTTCCCTGGGGACAATGGGCATAGCCGGGACAGCCTATGCAACGCTCATTGAACCACGCCGCCCCGTCTTGGAACGTGTCACTGTTCGTATCCCAACGCTGCCCCCCGCCCTTGATGGGCTACGCCTTGGCTGCCTCAGCGATATGCACCTTGATTTTCCCCATACACTGGCAAATACCCGTTGGGCTGTGCAGCGTATGGCGGAGGAAGAGCCAGACCTCATCGCGCTAACCGGAGATTTTGTGAGTTTCTCCCGAGCCATCTCCCTGCTCCCAAACCTGCTGCGATCCCTCTATGCCCCGCTTGGGGTCTATGCTGTCCCTGGCAACCATGATCATTGGGAAGGGGTAGAGGACATCCGCAGAGCCCTACAATCTGTGGGTATCCCTATGCTAATCAACGAAAATCGCCCTATGCAGTGGCATGGGGCAGATTTCTGGTTGGCAGGGGTAGACGATGCATGGTACGGGCAGCCAGACCTAGACACAGCCCTTGCGGACATTCCCGATAACGCATGTACGTTCCTGCTCTCCCACTCTCCCGACTACGCCGATATTGCATCCCATCACCATATCGCCTTCCAACTATCGGGGCATACGCATGGCGGACACCTCCATCTGCCATTGCTTGGGTGGTTTTGCGTACCATACCACGGCATACGCTATATTAGTGGATTAGAGACAGTGGGCACTATGAAGCTCTATGTTACCCGTGGGCTTGGGGGATTACCCATGCGGATGAACTGCCCCCCTGAAGCGACCATTATCACGCTACGCAGTGGCAAGTGACTCAGCCTCGGCGGACAGCCTAGGGCTACGGCAAAGTCGCACAATCAAAGAAATTTTGCCCTTCTTATCCACCCGCTCCCCCCTGCCCCCGCTCCCATCCTAGGACGAGGGGTAGCCGAATCCCTTTTCCCCTTTCTCCCCCATCGGAGGTTATTGTTGCTCATCGGATGCGGAAACTTGCCCGGAATCTCCGGCTAGGTACATCCCCTTGTAAGACCTACATTCCCCGCTCTGCCAACACCTTGCGCCGCTCAGTACGATAGGTGCGCCAGCCTACCCACGCCAAGAAGGGCAGCAAAATGACCCACCACTCGCGCAACGACTCAAGATCATTCCAGAACTTGCGCGTTGGCTCCACAAACGATACCTTTTCTATCTGCTTATGCGCCATTGCAGACATATGCTCTTGCAGAGTCGTTGGTTCGGGCTGATCTTCTTGGGCTTTTGTCAATATCCGCTTGAAAAATGACGGCGAAGTATCTGGTTGCTGGTGCTCTTTTGCCATATGTGGTTAGCCTTTCTCTGTAGGGAGTTGGAGTTGCTCAGGCGGCAATGCCCGAACAACGCGGAATCCCCAATAGTTATTGCGATTGCCTGGCTTTGCCCAAAACCGGGCATTACAGCGAATATGTATCTTGTTATTATCCCATGCGCCACCACGCAGCGATACATCCCAGTCATTGGCGGCGAAATCCTGATAGACCGTATTAGTCTTTGGGGGGTAGTTGGAATAGCTGCTTGCTGCCCATTCCCACACATTGCCGACCATATCCTGTGCGCCGCAGGCAGCAGCACCCGCCGAGCATATCCCCACCGGCGCAGTATGCTGAAACTCACTCTCATCATAGATGGCATGCTCAGCGGTTGGGTCTTGGTTGCCCCAGGGGTAGATGTGCCGGTGCATTTGCTCATCATAGGCTGCTGCCACTTCCCACTCCGCATCCGTAGGCAGTCGTATCACCAATCCCTCTGGCATCAACCCCACCAGTTGCTCAGACAACCATCGGCTAAAAGCGACTGCCTCATACCAACTTACCCCTATCACCGGCTGGTCAGGGCTATTGTAGTCAAGATCGTGCCAAAAGGCAGGAAAATAACAATCGGTATCTCGCCGCCACTTCCAGCCATTGGGGGTCCACCAACGCTGAGCATTGCTGTTGTACCCCACCGTCACAAAGGGCGCAAACTGCCGTACTGTCACAGGAACCCGTGCTATCCAAAACCCTGGTAGCTCTACCGTAGAAGATACCTGGGTATCAAGCCAACCGCCAATACGGTAGGCATTTGGGCGAACATAGCACCAAAACCCATCTATTTCGCCAAACTGTGTCTGACAATCTGCCAACTCTTCTGTCCAGCCTTCAACCTGTACCGTGATAGGATTAGACTGTCCATGCTGTGTGGAAGTTGGGACACTACTTGGCGTGAAGCATACTGACGGTGGCTCTTCTATCGGGCGCATCAATGCCTGCCGAAACTCCTCAATGGAGGCGAACCGATCTCGCTGAAAGACCTGCATGGCTTTGACCACCGCGCCTGATACATGCGGCGAGATACGAGCATTAAATTCGTGGGGGGGACGGAGCGGGTCTGGCACTGCATCAAGCCTATCAAGGGCCGGTATAGGCTCATGGTTGGTGAGCAGATGGTAAATGGTCGCCCCCAGACTGTAGATGTCGCTGCGATGATCAGCACCGCCACTACCAAACTGTTCATAGGGGCTATAGGCAGGGGTTGCCCCGCGAATCGTGCTGCGTTTTTGCTGTGCGCCCATCTTGAGCAAGCCAAAGTCTACCAGCTTAATCAACCCTTCTGGCGTGAGGCGAATATTTGCCGGCTTAATATCGCGGTGGATGATAGGCGGGGCTTGGTTATGAATATAAGATAAGACTTCGCATAGTTGCAATGCATAGCCAACAACTTGGCTTTCCAACAATGCCCCCTGTTTCTTGAGCACATCTTCCAAGCTCTGCCCCGGCACAAACTCCATCACGAGGTAGCCGTTTTCGTCAAAGTCATCTGACTCGAACATCTCATAGTAAGCCGGTAGATTGTCGTGGTGATGGACTTTGAGCACCTGAAACTCGCGGCGAAACTGGCGGATGCTGTTGTGGTCGAAGGTCTCTTTTATCGCCACTCGACGCGATTTTTGGCGGCTATCCTCTGCTTCATAGACTGCCCCAAATCCTCCATAGCCTATCATGCGTATGATGCGGTAATCACGCAGCATTTTGCCAGGATCATGGAGCAGCAGGGCATAGCGAAGCGGACGACCACACTGTTTACAACGTTGTGCGTCATTCGCATTGGTTGCTCCACATCCGACGTGGGTTCGTTGATCAAAACAGATAATCATGCAATCGTGAGATTTCAGCTACTAGACGAACATTATCCCATCGTCTCTATATCATACCCGATATGAGTATCTTGCTCAAATTGTCCCCGTGTAGGGGAAATCAGTTCCCCCCATCCCCTAGCTCCTTCCCCCACCGAGGGGAGAAGGGGAACCGGGCAGGGAGCGGCTCCCCCTCACCCTGGCATGGACGAGGGGGCAGGGGGGAGAGGGTGTCGGGAGCGGGGGCGGGGGCAGGGGAGGGAAAAATGGTGGGCTTTGCGGCTGCCCTCTCCCCCTGCAAGGGGAGAGGGCAGCCTAACCGGTGGTTACGAAACAGTAGTCTTGGCTGCAAAAAGCCGCCGGTGAAAGAAGAACGCCACATGCACCAAACCAATCATCACGGGTACCTCAACTAATGGACCAATGACGGCAGCAAAAGCTGCTCCAGAACCAATGCCAAAGACAGCAATAGCTACGGCTATGGCTAATTCAAAGTTATTGCTTGCTGCGGTAAATGCCAGTGTGGTTGTTTGCGAATAGGATGCCCCGATAAGGTGTCCCATCCAAAAGCTCACCAAGAACATAATGGTAAAGTACAAAAAGAGTGGTATGGCAATTCGCACGACATCAAAGGGAATCTGGACCATTAAGTTTCCCTTGAGGCTAAACATTACCACAATGGTAAACAGCAAAGCATAGAGCGTCAATGGGCTAATCCGAGGGATAAAGTATGTCTGATACCACTCACGATCTTTGATGCGAAGGAGAAAAAAGCGGGTAGCAAACCCCGCAATCATAGGAATACCCAAGTAGATAAAGACACTCTCAGCAATCTGTCCTATCCCTATTTCTACAATCCTCCCTTGCATACCGACCAGAGGGGGTAACACGGTAATGAAGACCCACGCATACACACTGTAAAACACCACTTGGAAAATGCTGTTGAAAGCCACAAGACCAGCGGCATATTCCGTATCTCCTTTGGCAAGTTCATTCCATACGATGACCATTGCAATACAACGGGCTAATCCAATGAGGATGAGTCCAATAAAGTACTCAGGGTAGCCACGCAAAAAAATAACTGCCAATACAAACATTAGTACAGGGCCAATAAGCCAGTTTTGTATCAATGACAGGATGAGAACCTTGCGGTTACGAAAAACCTCGCCTAATTCCTCGTACTTCACTTTGGCAAAAGGAGGATACATCATCAGTATCAACCCTATGGCTATAGGAACATTGGTTGTACCTAGCTGAAAGCTATGGATAACGGCTTCAATTTCAGGGAAACCATACCCAATTGCAACGCCAATAGCCATAGCAAGAAATATCCAAAGGGTAAGGAAACGGTCTAGGAGCGAAAGTTGGTTTGTGACCCCAGGTACATGATCATTAGTTGGTGTTGTTTTTGCCATAAGCCCCCCTTATTTGTTGCTTCTCATACGTACACTTTGCCCTTCCGATAATGCTCCCAATCCCCTACCCGGTTTCCCTTTCCCCTACTACGCGGAAGAAGGGGAACCGGGTAGGTTGCTCCCCCTCGCCCTGGCATGGACGAGGGGGCAGGGGAGCGGGTGATATTCTCGTACCTACCCCTCTTTCTGTATCCCTTCCCGTTCAACTCTTATCAGGAAATAGCGTAACAGGTTACGCATTTGGTTTGCCACAGACTTAAATGCTTGTGGTTGGTCTTCCTCTGCTACCGCCGAAGGGTCGGCAAAACTCCAATGGATGCGCTTTGGTGTGCCAGGAAAAACGGGACACGTCTCATGTTGTTGGTCACACACGGTAATCACGTAGTCGAAGTTTTCCCCTGTGTACTCATCCATGTGCTTGGAACGTTGGTTGGTGATGTCAATACCCGCTTGGTTCATCGTATCTATTGCCTGCGGGTGTATCCGTGTGGCGACAGACCCGGCACTAAACGCCTCAACCTTGCCCTTGCTAAAGTGGCGCAACATCCCCTCAGCCATTTGGGAACGCGCACTATTATGCGTACAGAGAAACAATACCCGCGGCTTTGACGTGATTTGGTCTGGAAGGCCCTCTTCTACTCCCCCAACAAATGGGTGAATTGCCGTACCAGCGGCAGTCCACGCATCACGAAGTGCTGCCAAATCTAGCCGATAAAACGTCAGTTGGGGGTTGCTATCGCTCTGCCGCGCACTGATGACCCCCAACGGCTGAAGTTGGGTTGCCTTTGCGGTAATGTCGTCTGGCGATACGCCCAATGCCTGCGCTAGTTCTTGCTGGTGGGCATCGCTCTGTGTTAGATGAGTAACAATTCCCCATACTGTTGGGTCTGCCAATACCCCCAGAATCTGGGGGGGATGTACGGTTGTCATAGCCTACTCCTTCTTCTGCTCATCCCGATAACCTATCTGTCTACTGTCCAATCCACTGCTTCACTTCATTAGCCTTTGGGACACGTCCAGTTACCTTTATCAGCCCATCTACCGCAATAGCCGGGGTTGACATTACGCCAGCCTGGGCTATTGCCTGATAGTCTGTCACCTTTTGTACCTCTACGTTTGCCTCTGGACCCAGTTCTGCCACCACTTGACCTACAATTTGCTCTGCCTGCTTGCACTTGGCACAGCCTGGACCATAAACCGTTATTTTCACAAAAAACCTCCTCACTTCGCTATTATAACACTGCATTGAAAAAATACCCGACAAAAAGAATCCCTGCCCCAACTACCCCAATAAAGGTGGCGATAAGGCGCGGTTTGAGCACCTTACGCAGGATAATCATTTCTGGCAATGACAGGGCAATCACCGACATCATAAAGGCTAATGCCGTGCCTAGTGCTGCCCCTTTGCCAATAAGGGCTTCAATGATGGGGATAATCCCGGCGGCATTGGTGTACATAGGGATGCCCATCACCACTGCCAGCGGCACAGCCCACCACACCTCTTCCCCCATCATGGAAGCCATGAAATCTTCCGGGACATAGCCATGAATGACTGCTCCCACTGCAATACCTGCTACCACAAAGAGCCACACCCTGCCAACAATATCTTGTACTGCTTCTCGCCCATGCTGGAAGCGTTCAGACCAAGACATAGGCGTATCTTGTTCACTCCCCGTTTGCATTGTAGACACCCATTCTTCAACATGGTGCTCCATCTTCAACCGTCCAATGACCCACCCGGCAGTAATCGCAATGACCAAGCCAGTGGATAGATAGAGCAACGTTACCTTCCAACCAAATAGCCCATACAACAAAACGAGAGCTACCTCATTGACCATTGGAGCAGCAATGAGAAAGGAAAAAGTTACGCCAAGCGGCACCCCTGCTGTGACAAACCCAATAAATAATGGCACAGCAGAGCAAGAACAAAAGGGAGTCACAATGCCGAGCAGGGCGGCTAAACCATTCCCCACAGACTCGCGCTGGTTTGCGAGGATGGCACGGGTGCGGGCAGGCGTAAAGAACGTCCGTAAGATGCCCACACCAAAAACGACTAGCAACAAGAGCATCAGGACTTTGGGCGTGTCATAGAGAAAAAATTGGACCGCCAAGCCAAGATGGGTTTCTAGCGATAGACCAAAGAGATTTGTGGTAAGCCAGATCGAAGCAGTCTCAAGTTGGCTATAGACCAGCCACCAGAGGAGCAATGCTACGCCACCAAGCGCAAATCGAGTCCATTGCCTGTTGGGTTGCCCCTGCGTTTCTCTTGTTTTTCCATAGGTTGATGATTCCATCAGTAACCTCCATCACTCCTTATATTACCTGTATGTGCATATACGCATATATAGCCTCAAAAAAATCCCAACGATCCCCTGTTACCTGAACCAGTTTTAGATACTACACGTCACTGGCTCACCCGGCTGGCGAATATCCTGCTGATGGAATCGTGCCATATCTGCTTGCACTTCTGCGCTCTGGTCCCAAACGACCCGCAGCGCATCCAGCACCATACGCCATTCATACGCGAGGGTGGGGGAAACCTGGTAGTGCATCCATGTTCCCTCGCGCCAATCGTCTATGATCCCTGCCCGCTTGAGAATACCCAAATGCCGCGATACCTTATACTGCGGTTCATCAAGGATACGCTCAAGTTCACACACGCAAAACTCCCGCTCCATCAGGAGCCGCAGTAGTCGTATGCGGAGCGGGTCTGCCAGCGATGTATGGATGGTGGTAATCTCTTTTAGTGCTATATGCATCATTATGCATATAGTATACGGCAGCTTGTTGGGGTTGTCAAGCGGTTATTTTGTGATTATCCATATACCGCTCTGACTGCGCCAATTCCTCATCCAACGCAGATATATCCCCTATATCATCCATAGTCTCACCTTGCATCACATAAACTTCCCCCGTGGCTTCTTGGTTTTTGTGGAGACCAAAACACCGAGTATCCACATTGGAAAACGCTTCTTGTTGCAACAGAATGGTAATTTCCCGAAGCAGAAACAGGCTATGAGTGGCGAGAAAGACCTGGATACCATTTTGGCTCATCTCCAAGATTGCCCGTGCAACCAACTTGACAAACGTAGGATTGAGATTAGCTTCTGGCTCATCCCAAAAGAGGTACCCCGTATCTAACAACGAACCGTTTGCTATTAACTGGGCAAGCATGGCTAATTTGCGTATCCCTTCAGCCACAAGGGGCATCTCCATGCGTCCCGTGGCTGTTTTGAGATAAAATCGCCCTGCATTATCCAGTTCTACCTTCCCTTCCATTGCCTCTTCTAGCGGCTTGATAAGGGTACGAACACGCTCCGTTCTTGCCCCCTTGACCAGCGGTGCTCCAAGCAACAGAGCGGTATCACGCCAAGTCTCTTCAAAGGGAAGATGGGTTGTTTCATACAAAGATACAAACCCCGGTGCTATCGTGAGCAGTTCACGCGGGGGGAGATAGACCGGTGGGGTATCAAGCCACGTTGTGGGCAGCTTTTCCACAACAACTTCACTTTTGCTTGAGGTATGAAACGTATAGTGCAAATCATACTGTGAATCATGAAACGTTGCTGCTACTTCGCTGCGGGTATGTCCCGCTTGACGACGTGCCAACCGCCCTATCCTATCGGGTTTAAATACCCCTTGCAATTTGTTGGCAATAGCCGTTTGTAGGTAGGTTTTTGTTGGGGTATCTTGTTGTCTTGCCCCTTGAGCACATACAGCAAGCAGGCTATAGGCAGCCTTGAGTACATGGGTTTTCCCAAGCCCATTTTCGCCAACAAGGATGTTGAGTTGGTTACTAAACTTGAAGGTTGTATCGGGGAAAATAGTTACATTTTTCAAATGGAGCGTTGTTAGCATAGCGTATTTCCTCTTATTTCATCTTCTCGCCGTCTTCCATCAACGCAAGCTGACGTGCCACCTCCTCTATCGCCACCCGTTGCTTGCGATAGTAATCCGACTCACTCATAGCCAACCGGCTGGCAACGTCACGGATACGCTTCCCCTGGAGAAAGCGCATTTCAAGGATGTTGTACAACAACCACTCTTGGGCAGAGGGGTCTAGCTGTTCATCGGGGCGCATATTGGTAATAGCCTGGCGCAATACCGCTTGGAGGGCTCGCGTGGCACTGCCCCCCTCCTGCTTGAGCGAACGGCGCACACTACGCAGTTCTAGCAGGGGACTATCCGATAGCTTTGGTCCCCCCCAATAGTGGCTCAATGCATCCTTGACCAGTTGGGAAAATTGGGGGTGCAGGGAGACCTCCTCCTCCATTGTGGAGAGTGACGAAGGGGTTGCCTGTTCTAGTTGGGCAGTCAGCTGTTGCAGCGATTTGACCTCTGGGTCCATACCGCGCAGCGTGTCAAAGATGCGTTGTTGCATCTGTACTGTCGTGATAGCCAGCTCAATGTGGTGGGTCAGCATATCTATCAGGTGCAAGGCTTCAGCCTGTACTGTGCCATTAGACAGCATCGTTGATGGGGAAGCGGCTACTCCCAATGCGCCGAGGAACTTTCCATCCGGGCTATGCAGCGGCAGCAGGCTAAAGCCATCTACGCACACAAACGACTCCACATAGAGATTCTGCGTTACTCGTGGGCTATACGTCTCTACCTGGGGCATAATCTCGTTGATGGGGTGTTCTGCCACAAACCGCTTGACCAAGCGGCGCGAACCACACAACGCCTTGATCGTGAACTGTCCTTCTTTCCCTTGACCTGCTACAAAACCGGTTTCCACATGCAATGCCCCACAAACCGCAATGAGCGTATTTTCCAACAGTTGGCGCAGGTCGGTACCGGTAAACACATTCCGCGGGATAGCCCGCAGATAGTCTATCTCCTCCTGGTCTTGCATATAGACTAGCGCATCAAGATAGGGGCGCACACGGCTAATGAGCAGCGGCATAACCACCGTCATCATCATCACCACAAAGGTAATGAGCGTATCACTCGGCAGTCCAAGCAACTGGTCAAGCCAGGGGACAATTTGAATACAGAGGATAATTGTCACGCCTACTACTGGACCATAGAGTCCCCAACGGGTGAAATCCTGTTTGATGAGTCTATCAGGCATAGGGACTCCCTGAAACCCAACACTATAGGTCATCACCGTGATCATACTGACAATGGCTATATTGAGCAATACGAGCAGGATAAGCGACATAGTATAGGAAAAAGGCGGGTATTCACCGGCAATCATCATGAAGGGAAACACGCCTAGCCCCGGCGCAACAAAGGTTGCCTTGAGGTAGTTCATACGCCGGCGGAGCGTGGGGGTCAGGGCTTGGTGTTGGGTCTGCTGAATTGTCTGGAAGGTCGCGGCTATGCTTATGGCAAAAAACGCAACATACAGCCAGAAAAGCGGTCCCGCTTCAAACTGCACGAGTATCTGCCCCGTTACCCCCCCTTGTACCACCAAATCGGTATGCAAGGCGAACAGAAACAGCAGCACGCTGATGATGTAGCCAGACCACTTCAACCAGCTTTGCAAGCGTGATGGTTGGTATGCCTGGTTCATCGTGCGTAGGGCATGCGACAGGTGCATATAGGCTGGTGGTACGAGGGCAATGCCAAGCCACTGGGCACGAAGCAAAAACTGAATAGTACCGGGGAGTTCGGCACGCTCTATGAGAATATCGCCGCCATAGACAATGACTACACATAAGAGGAGCATACAGAGTGCTCGTGCGGTAGTCCTTCGCCAGTTATGGAGCGCAACATAGGCTAAGAGAGAGAATGAAACGATGAGCACTGCTGCAGTAAGCAGTTCATTGAGTTGGTGTAACACGCTGGACATCATGAGGTTTCTTTTTCTTTAGCTCACCTCGCCATTATAGCATAGAATGGGTGAGGGGGAGACAGAACAGTATCTCTATATAGGGCTACGTCAAAGTCCGAGCAACCCCCCCCATCCCCTAACTCCTTCCCCTACCGAGGGGAGAAGGGGAATCGGCTCCCCCCATCCCCTAGCCCCTTCCCCTACCGCGCATCCCCCCATCCCCTGCCCTTCCCCCACCGAGGGGAGAAGGGGAACCGGGCAACTCCCCCTCGCCCTTTATGGGAGAGGGGGCAGGGGGAGAGGGTGTCGG
>CAYPHM010000133.1:0-13038 GCA_964410555.1 uncultured Chloroflexaceae bacterium
CCGCGGCAGGTGTTGACGAGCCGCGAGTGTCAACGAGCGGATTGTTCCGGGCAGCCCCCATCCTCTCGCCCCTTCCCCCACTACGCGGGAGAAGGGGAACCGTAGAGACGTAGCATGCTACGTCTCTACAAGCGGAGCGGGGACGCAGGGCAGATACGGCAGAAATCTCCCCCCTATGCTATAATGCCTACAAGGTAGCCAACCCACACGAGACGAGCGGAGACATAAACTATGGCACACACCAGCGATTTGCGCCAAATGCTCATAGAACACTTTGACCTAGACGAACTTAGCATGTTTTGTCATGACTACTTCCCCCAATTCTCCGAGTTTAACAAGTACCATTCACTAGAAGTCAATAGCCACCGCTTGGTTGAATATTGCGAACGGTATGGACTGCTTGATATGCTGTATGATGCTATTGTCAAAGCGCGTCCCAACGCCACCACCGCCCACCGCCGCTACGGTCCCCCACGGCTGCCTGCGGCAGCCGAGGACTTCACCGGGCGCACGCAGGAGCTAAACGACATTATTTCCCACCTGCAAGCTGGCGGCAGTGCGCTGGTGCATGGCATCCGTGGCATGGGCGGCATTGGCAAGACAGAACTGGCAATTACCGCGGCACATATGCAGCGCGATAGCTACCCCGATATGCAGATGCTGGTCGCGTTGCAAGCCGGCGATACCGCACGTCCTGCGTCCGACCTGTTTGGAGAAATCATCTCGGCATTTACCCCCGCAGTCCGCCTGCCCGATAGTCTCGACCAACTTCAATCTCTCTACCAACAAACATTGTATGATAAACGGGGGTTGCTCATCCTGGACAATGCTGCCGATAGCGAGCAGGTAAAACCTCTACTTCCTCCTCCTACCGGTTGGGCTATCATCGTTACTTCGCGGAAATTGTCCAAACTGAAAGGGGCAAAGATGTGCAACCTAGCATTGCTCCCTGAAGAGGACGCGCTAACCCTGTTACAACGGGTGTTGCGCGATGGGGAACGGGACGAAGCAGACGACCCCGCCGCTACGGTGCAACTCCAGCGAATCGTACAACTCTGTGGCAGGCTGCCGTTGGCGTTGCGCTTGGCAGGCAGCTTCCTGGCGACCTATGCAGACTGGAGCCTAGCGGAGTATGTCCAAGCCCTTGAGCAACAGCGACTGGACCACTTGCAGGTTGAGGGGCAGGAGGATATAACCGCTGTCTTGCAAGTGAGCATATCTCAAATGGAGCGCGACGACCCAACGTTGGTAGACCGCTGGTATGCGCTGGCAATCTTTGCAGCCCCGTTTGACCGCACCGCAGCGGCGAAGGTCTGGGGGATGGGTGACGATATACCGACAGTCCGTAAGCTCATGAGCAACCTACTGCTCCGTAGTGTACTGGAGTATGACCAGGAGAGCCAAAGCTACACGCTGCACGACCTGCTCAGGGAGTATGCGTTGCACCACAACCCGCCCGATGCGGAACGCTACCGCCGCTATGCGACCTATGTACGGGATGAGGGCGAGGCGGCAAATGACCGCTATCTGGAAGGAAACGAGGGGGTGCTGGAGGGGGTACGCCGCTTTGATGCGCTCACCCCGCACCTGCTGGCAGTATGGGAGGGGGTACGGCAGCAGGACAATGACGAAGCACGGCAGCTAGTGTGCGACCTGCCGCTGGTGATGATTAATCTGCTGGCATTGCGGTTGCTGCCCCAACAGCGGTTGCCATTATTTGAAGCGGGGTTGGCTGCCGCCCGCTCGTTGGGGGATAAGCAACGGGAGGGGGCACACTTGGGCAACCTGGGGTATGCCTACACCGATCTGGGGAATGTAGAGCGGGCTATCGGCTACTACAAGCAGGTGCTTACTATTACCCGCCAGATCAAGGATCGGATGGGAGAAGGGAAGGCGTTGGGTAATTTGGGGATTGCCTACCGTAACTTAGGGGATTTGGAGCGGGCTATCGGCTACTTTGAGCAGGACCTAGCAATAGCGAAGGAGATTGAGGATCGGCGGGGGGAAGGTCAAACGATGGGTAACTTGGGGAATACCTACCTTAATCAGGGGAAAGTTTTGCGTGCCATTAGCTACTACATGAAATGGTTTAACATTGCGCGGGAGATTGGGGATCGGCGGGGAGAGGGGGATGCACTAGGCAATATGGGGATTGCCTATAAAACACTGGGGGAGATGCCACGAGCTATTGATTCCTACGAGCAGCAACTTGTAATAACACAGGAGATCAGGGATCGGCGAGGGGAAACTCTTGCATCGTGGAATTTGGGGTTAGTTTATGAGCAGCAGGGGGAGTATACCCGTGCTGCTGAATTGATGCAGGTGATGGTAGACTATGAGCAGGAAATAGGACACCCTAATGCAGAGCAGGATGCTGCATATGTAGCAGAGGTGCGGCGCAAGGCGCAGGGGGAGTAGCGGCGTGTGTGGGTTGTTACGGGTCCCCCCCCCCCCGCCCCGCATCCCCACCAAACGAGCCGCGGGGGGAATGAGCGGGGGTTCCGGGCATCCCCCACTCCCATCCCAGGGCGAGGGGGAACCCACACCCTGCCGACTCCCCTTCTCCCCTCAGTGGGGGAAAGGGGTAGGGTATGGGGGGTTGCCCGGTGTATTAGCCCCTCTTTCTCCCCTCGGTGAGACACAGCACAAGCGCAGGTGACAACCAAAATTAGGGGCAATTTTCCTGAGCATAGCAAAACTCCCCTGCTTGGCTGCTTTTTTCCTGTTCATCAGTGGTATAATGAAGCAAAGTAACCTTTGCACAATAGCTGTGTTCGTTGCATCGTCTCTACAAAGACACCAACTCAAAAACCTATGGCAGAAGCACTGCTCAGTCAAAACACGGTGCTACAAGGCACCAATAATGAACACTACACGATTCTGAAACTTGTTGGACGTGGCGGTATGGGGGCGGTTTACCAAGTTCGCCGCAAGAGCGACCAATCAATTTGGGCACTCAAAGAAATGCGCCCTCCAACAACCATCTCTTCTGATGAATACGAGGACAATCGTAAACTCTTTGAGCAGGAAGCCCGTTTACTAACCTCGCTTGACCACCCCAACATCCCAACAGTCGTAGACTTTTTCCGTCACGAGGGTCGTCCGGTGATGGTCATGGAGTTCATAGACGGCAAAACCCTTGAAGACCTCTTGCACGAAGGCAAGATGAAACTTGATGAACACCAAATTATCTCTTTTGGTATCCAGTTGTGCCGTGTTCTTCACTATCTCCATACCCGCACCCCTCCTATCATCTACCGCGACCTCAAGCCCCCAAACGTCATGGTTGCTTCCAGTGGGGTGCTCAAACTGGTAGACTTTGGGGTAGCCCGGACCCGCAAGAAAAACCAAGCGAAAGATACCATAGCCATGGGGTCGGCGGGCTATGCTCCCCCAGAGCAATATGGCAAGGAGCAGACCGATGCCCGCAGTGATATTTACGCACTTGGAGCAACGCTCTACCACCTCTCAACCGGCATGCCTCCAGTGCCCCTGCAGCAGGTGCAGATAGGTAATATCCGCAAGCACAAGCCAGATATGAAAGCCAAGACCGAACGAGTCATTGTCAAAGCTATGTGGCTCAAGCGCGAGGGACGCTATGTATCCTGTGAGGAGATGGAACAGGCGTTAATGGTCTGTCTGGACAAGCCCTATGTAGACCCCACCACACAATCGGGGTCCGCGCCTATTGCAGCAAACAACATTCCCCTATCACCGCCTCCATCCTCGCAGCCCCTTGTGCCGCAGGCGAGTATCCCCACGGCTCCAGATGATGAAGCAAGCACCTGTACCAGCTGTGGTCGCTCCAACAAAATGGGGGCTAAATTCTGTGCTGGCTGTGGTATGCCCATTGGGGTACCGCCTGTTGCCAAGTTGCTTGTCCGTTCATCCCACGGCACCTGGGAGATGAAGGTAGACCGTCTGCCTTTTCGCATTGGGCGGCGTGACCCCCGCCGACACCACTATCCAGAGCTAGACCTTGCCGAACATGATCGGGGAGTGGCTTCACGTAACCATGCAACTATTCAGCTTTCCAATGATGTGTACACCCTAACAGACCTGGGCAGTACCAATGGTACCCTGATTAACGAGCAACGTATCACACCTAATATCCCACACCAACTCCACACGGGAGATCGTATCAAAGTCGGCGAAGTCATTATGGAATTTAACTGGTCATAATATGGGTCTTTATCCCCCGGACGATCCCTTCTTAATCAACACGACCATCCCGCTTGCTGTCGTCATTTTGCTGATTGGCGGTGTAGTTGGTGCGATGGCTTCCAGTTGGATATTTCCCAAGAAGCCGAACAATGCGACTTCCCCGCAAGATTGGAAGCAGTGGGGAATGGGGCTAGGAATTGGAGTGTTGCTCGCGCTAGGTGGGCTATTTCTGACCTCACCCGCCAACCCCATGCTTGGAACTGCTGCTGTGCCAGTGCAAATCCGTTGGTATGGGGTGTTTATTGTCAGCGGAGCAATGATAGCCACCACCATTGCTGCTCATCGCGCCAAACAACGGGGCTACCATCCTGATCACGCTTGGAATCAACTGATGCTTGGACTCGTGTTTGGCATTATCGGGGCGCGTAGCTACTACGTTATCTTTGAGTGGGACCAGTTCCAGGGACAGATTGGCAAGATGATAAACATTACCACTGGCGGACTGGCTATCCACGGGGCTATTATTGGCGCACTACTGGCGGTGTTCAGCTACACCCGCTACCATCGTTTGCGCTTTTGGGAATGGATGGACATTCAGGTACCGGGTTTTTTGCTGGCGCAAGGTATCGGACGTTGGGGCAATTTCTTCAACCAAGAAGCCTACGGCAGCCCAACAACGCTAGGATTTGGGGTAAAAATAGACCCTGCCTACCGTCTCCCCCCCTACCATAATACCCAACGCTATCCTGCCGATATGCTCTTTCATCCCACTTTCCTGTATGAGTCGGTGTGGAATATAACCGGCGTAGGAATGTTGCTCTTGCTTGAACGGTATTTTGGACCACATGCTCCACGGGTAAAACGATGGATGCGCTATGGTGATACCCTGTTTGTCTATTGTATCTACTATTCGCTTGGGCGTTTCTGGATAGAGGGGCTACGCACCGATAGCCTGTATGTGGGGGAATTACGCACCGCGCAAATGGTCAGTCTAGCAATGGTGGGGGTAGGGGTTGTTGGTCTACTTATCAACCATACCCGCCGCTTGTCACCAGCAGAGAAGCTATGGCAAGCAGAGCAGGGGGGAGAACCAGAGGGGCATAGCAATGTCTAACGGTCCAGTTGTTACCTGTTCATGGTTGTTTCCCCCCATCCCCTGCCCTTCCCCCACTACGCGGGAGAAGGGAGTCGGAGGTGTTCCCCCCTCGCCCTGGAATGGAATTACCTTTGACGTTGCATGCAACGTCTCATCCCCCCATCCCCTGCCCTTCCCCTACTGCAACCCGGCGACTAAACCCGCATACTTTTCTGTCAGCACCCGTGCTTGATCATCACTGCACCCCTCTGCAATAACATGGAAAAAAGGACCGTCAGGGTCTGGGAGGATGAGCACCCACTCATTGCCCAAGTCTATCTTGATACCCTCCACATGATTAAGGGTGCGGTCTTGGTACTGTTGGTTCAAAATACGCATCACCTTCCCCTTGTTTTCCCAACGGCACGGCACACGGGTCTGATTGAGGTAGTAAATGGGTATTTGATAAACTACATCACTAAGTTTGGTGTCATTGAGCGTGAGCAGTTCCATAATCTTGACGATGGCAAACAACCCATCGGCAATGGGGTAGAACGAGGGGAAAATATAGTGACCCGCCCCATCCCCAAGCAGCAGCAAATCGGGATGGTCTACTGCCGCTTGCATAATAGAACCTAGCGTGGCACGAGTACGGATAATGTGTCCGCCGTGGCGAGCGGCTATCTCCTCAAACGCCCGTGGCGCAGTGACTGGCACCGCCACTGTCCCCCCCCCATTTGCCTTGAGAGCCAGCGTTGCGATGACAGCGAGGGCTTGGATGCCGGGCAGGTGTCGCCCACGGTCATCTACCAAAAAAATCTTTTCGCCGCCCTCATCCAAGCGTACCCCCATGTCCGCCTCGAGCACGGGAGTAATTTGTGACAGCCGATATAACCCCTCCTGTATTTGGGCATTGGTCTGCACAATACGATTTTCGTCTAGGTTGGCATTCAGCTCAACCACATCTACCATCAGGCGGCGCAGGATACTTGGCAAAATACCGCTCCCATTGGCACTAGCATAGTCTGCCACGAGGCTGAAATCATGGGCAATACGTTCAAGCGCATCAAACCGTAGTGCTCGCAGGAAGGCATCAATGTAGGTATCCTCAATGTTGGTGCCATAGGTGATACGGCCTATTTCATCGAGATAAGCCCGGCGATAGTCTTCCCGGAAAAAGATGTTTTCAATAGAACGCTCCGACTTGGTAGAAATATCTAGCCCCCGATAATCAAAGAATTTGATTTCTGCCATGCGATTGTCGGTAGGGGAAAGCCGCACATGTAACCCCCCTATGGCATTGGTCGCATAGATAGAATAGCGGGCAACTGGGATAGGCACGGTCTGCAGGTCCATAACGTGGATACCTGCCGAAGGCATTCCTGCAATCATTGCCCGTTTAAGCATGCGGGGGGTATAGTGGGCATCACGGTTGATCGTCACGGTAGAGCCGCGGGGCAGACTGGCACCATAGGCGGTACCAAGCCGCGCACAAAATTCTGGCGTAATCTCAATATTGACCAGTCCACTCACCCCACGCCGCCCAAACAGGACCCGCCGCGCTTGATTGCCCCAGATAATGCTGTTGTTGACGGTAGCCCCTTCGTCTACCTCCTTACTGGGCCATATCTTAACGTTGGGGCGAATAACCGCCCCACTCCCCACCTGTACCCCATCACCAATAACGACCCCTTCAAACAGTACCGCCCGACTACGGATGTTGCATTGGCGCAGCACAATAGCCCCGCGCAATTCGGCACGCTCGCCAATGTAGGAGTTGCGCCAGACAATGGAGCGGTCTATATTGGCATGATTATCTACGATGGTGTAATCCCGGATGCACGAGGGACCGTGCATAATGACCCCATTACGGATTTTTGCCCCATGCCCCAAGAAAATGGGCCCATAGAGTTGGGTATCTGGGGCAATATCGGCATCATCATCTACCCAGATATTGCCGCCAATATGCTGTCCTACCCGTGGTAGGTTGACCTTGCCCCAAAGGTAATCGCTACAAGCTCGCATATACTCTTCAATATTGCCTACATCTGTCCAGTATCCCTGGGCAATATAGCCCATGAGTTTGTCGCCATTTTTGAGCATTTGGGGGAAGACATCGCTAGACCAGTCTACTTTTTTGCCCTTCTCCATATAGGCAAAGACTGATGGGTCAAGTACATAAATCCCGGTATTGACCGTATCGGAAAAGACCTCTCCCCAACTTGGTTTTTCCAAAAACTGCTCCACATGGCCATCATCATCGGTAATGATGACCCCATAATCTAATGGATTTGGCACTCGTGTTAGGGTCATCGTTGCTAATGATTTGGTGCTAAAGTGATAGTTGACAATCTCGGTAAGATTGAAGTCTGTGAGCGCATCACCGGAGATGACCAAAAATGGCTCATCAAGGAGATGTTCGGCATTTTTTACACTACCCGCAGTACCTAGCGGTACATCTTCCAGGGAATAGGTAATATTAATCCCATAGTTACTCCCATCACCAAAGTAATCTTGCAAGACATTTGCTAGGTACTGGACTGTAATCACAATATCCGTAAAGCCATGAATCTTCAGTAACTCTATAATATGGTGGAGCGCGAGTCGATCTACAATGGCGACCATAGGTTTTGGACGATTGATAGTTAGTGGACGTAATCTAGTTCCTTCACCGCCTGCCATAATGACAGCTTTCATGACCATTCCTCTCACTTAAGAAAAACCCCCTACTATAGATAGCATAGCATAGGGGACTCAAGCGGGCAAGCATCTTGTCCCCATTCTTGGATAATACGTACAAAAACTGGGGGAAGTCTACCGGGCAAAACCCACCACATTACCCGCCCCATAAAGGGCGAGGGGGAGTCGCTCATGCCCCTTCTCCCCTCGGTGAGGGAAGGGGCTAGGGGATGGGGGGACCCAATACTCCCTTCTCCCCTCGGTGAGGGAAGGGGCTAGGGGATGGGGGGAACCAATACCCCTTCTCCCGCGTAGTGGGGGAAGGGGCTAGGGGATGGGGGGAACCAATACCCCTTCTCCCCTCGGTGGGGGAAGGGGCTAGGGGATGGGGGATAGCAAGAAGGGCAACATTTCTTTGATTGTGCGACTTTGCATGCGCCATGCCTACCCTGTAATCATCGCTGCACCTATGCCCCAAATATGATAAGATAGTTCCAAGTTGTGGGAAATCCCACCAAGCCAGACGACAGAAAGCAAAAATTCTATGTACACATTTGACTATCAAGGGCATACCCTAACGTGGGAAGAATATGGCGACAGCAACTCCGACCATGCGCTCGTCTTCATCCACGGCTGGTCCGTGGGACGATTATCATGGGAGCCGATTATCCCCCCCTTCACCAGATTTGGACGGTGTATTGCCATAGACCTACCGGGCCACTTCCCTGCCCAGACTCCCCCCAATTTTATCAGCATGACCCAAGAAGAATTGCTCGATATAGAAGCCCAGGCGATTACCCACATTTGCGGAGAGCAGCCTATCACACTCATTGGTCACTCTGCTGGCGGTTTGGTAGCTTTGGGGTTGGCGGCACAGCTTGGCACACAGATCAAGCAGGTTGTCGCGGTCAATAGTGTGGTTTGGGGAGACTTTACGGGTATTGTTGGCACCGCCCAATGGCTAGTACGCCATGGCATGTACCCGGCTTTTGAGACGCTCTGGAATATGACGCTGCTCACTACCCCCTCGATGATGCTTGGGCTATCCTTCTTTGTCCATCAGCAGCCGGATTTTTGGACACGCGATCTCTCGTGGGACTCCTGCCGACTGGCCTCGACGTGGTATCGGCAACATTCGCTGGCAGACCTGACGGTCTTTCTCAAGATGTTAGAAACAAGCGATATACGTCCACGTATCGCCAACCTGAACACCCCCACGCTGGTGGTGGTAGGCGAGAAAGACCCCGTTGTGCCGCCTGAACAATCTTACTGGCTAGTTGATCACCTGCCCCATGCCGAACTGCGCTTGTTGGAGGAGACGGGACACATCCCCCAGGTGGAAGCCCCAACAAGTTTTCGCCGAGTGTTGATTGACTGGCTACACGAGCATATGTAGCTATTAGCAGATGCAAGCCAATAGTCGCCATTTCGTTGTTGGTCTGCTTGCCTTTCTTCTGACTGTCGTTCTGCCAGTGTGGTTAGCAATCACTGGGGTTTTTGACATGGGCAACCATCCCCAACCCCCCCCTGACCCACATGCCATACTGGCTACTTCACGGATGGTAGACCTGGGGCATACGATAACGCAGGATATGCCGATATTGCCTGGTTTGCCCGCTCCACGGTTTGAACGTAGCCCTGAAACTGGCACAACAACCCGGCTCCATATGGATATGCAGACTGGCACAAGTATGCGTATCCACTCCCATACTTCTCCCCCTAGCCCAACACTCACGGTAGACCACCTTTCCCCCCGTGACCTTGTGCTACCTGTGGTCGTGCTAGATATGCGTCAGCATGGGCTGATGGAAAAGCCTCAAGGCATGCTCCCTTACCAGCTTACCACAGAAGCGATTGTGGCATGGGAAGAACAGCATGGGAATATCCCGCCTGGGTGCATGGTTCTGTTGACTACCGGGTGGGATATGCGTTGGGGGATGCCTGCTGATTACCTCAACCTCGATGACCACCAACAACCGCGTGTCCCCGGCTATACCACCGATGCCCTTGCGTTGCTGGTGCAGGAGCGCAAGGTGCGGGGGCTTGGGGTAGACTCGCCGGTGTTGACGACTGCCCCCTTGCCCATTCCTCCGTATCCTGACCCGCTCCTGCTGCTGGTCAACCTTACCCGGCTAGAGCAACTCCCGCCAACAGGGGCTACGGTGGTAATTGGGGCGTTGCGGGTACAGCAGAGCAGGGCAGCACCGGCGCGGGTGATTGCCCTAGTGCCAGAAGACGACTAGCGACAGGCTTTTACGGGTGAGACGAGCTAGAGGGGGGAAAGCCATACGTATGCAACGGCTTTCCAATTCCCCTGCTCCCCGTGGTGGTCATATGCCGTTAGGTTTCTGTAATCTCTCCTCTCTCCCCGCTTTAGCGATTTTGGTATAATAAGAGGTATGATAACCATTACGTACAGTACTGGGCATATGTCCCAAGCATTTCTCCCATTCACACCCGATCATATCGCCCCATCAACGATGACCACCCCGTATGGTACGCTCACGTATCGTAGGTACCACGGGCTTTGTTGGATAGAGCCATCATCCCCCCATACGCTAGTCTATGCTGCCAAAGAGTTAGGCACCACTCACCTGATAGAGATTGCCCCGCTCTATGCGGTAAATCGGTTGCTGACCCCAGGGGATGTGCTCATACCGCAGGATTTTCTCGATTTGACACAGGGTCGCGTCCCCACATTCTTTGTGGGCAAGGGCTATGGGTTTGTCCAGCAACACCCGCCCTACTGTCCCTACTTGCGCTCATTCCTCATAGATACTGCCTACCGTGCGCTTGCAACGCTCCCCATGACCAAACGCCCGCGAGTCTTTAGGCGGGGAACCTATGCAGGAATAGAAGCGACAGCCATCCCTGCTTATGAACAGCACCCCTTGTCTATATGGGGAGCAGATGCGGTGGGGCAGGCGGGTATCCCTACCAGCGTTCTTGCGCGTGAACTTGAACTCTGCTATGCCATGCTTGGCATGGTCATTACCCCAGAATCAACCTATGAAGCCCCCTATGGATTAGCAGCATTTGTGCATCAGCTAGTTCAGGATGCCCCATCTCTGCCAACCCATGAGCGTTCTTGTGTGTGTGCTACTGCTATGCATGCTCCCCGTACTCGTGGGCTTATTGATGAAGATTGGCATACATGGGTTGCTTAGATAACAAACTGTAAGGGAGCAAAAAATGCCAATGGATAGGAAAAATGCCCGTATTTGGGAAGAGAGGTACCACATGAAGCAAAACCCACGAACATGGATTGTTTGGATTCTCCTAGCCATAAGCCTGGGGGGAACAAGCATTTGGGGGGTGTTTTCTCGCCTCGTTGTCCAACAGCCAACCCCCACCTATGCTCAGGTAGAAGAAAAACTTGGACTGGAGATAGAAAAGACGTTAGAGGGCAGCGAGGTTGTCCAGGTTGGGCAGGTGCTGGAGTTTACCATTCGCATACGCAATACTGGAACCCATTCTATCACGCACCTTGTTGTTGAAGATGTGTTTGATACCAGCATTGTTGAACCAGCCGGCGTGGGGGAGTTTGCCGAATCTGGTGATCCTCCCCCAATGGACCCTCCCGGTACGCTCAATGGTAATACGATTATTTGGGATGACATCGTAGAAAATCTCCCCGATGGCGAACTAGGTCCACAAGGAGAAATGATCCTCAAGGTGTATCTCCGGGCTATTCACCCCTCTGAATCCTTGTTGACGGTTAATCGGGCGGCTATCAAGGAGGCAGTAGCGCGAGGGGGCAGAAAAGAAAGTGATGTAGGTGAGGATGAGTACAATAATGATGTGGGTGGGAATAATGCCCCCGTCACCAAGAAACTCATCACCGACCCGCCTATCTACGCTGGTATGCTCGTGACCTATACTATCCAAGTGGATAATGAGGGGATTGTCCCCATTTACGCTATCCCCTTACGGGATACCTACAACCCTGGGGTGTTGCAGTTTATTCGGGCTGTCCCGCCGCCATCATCGAGCAACCCTGCAACCGGCGAATTGCAATGGAGCGATATATTAGCCATTGTTGGACGCAGCCAATTAGGACCCGGTGAGATGATAGAAATTACGACAGTCTATCGCGCTATCCAGCCGGTGGATGAGTCTACCAACGAGGTGGAAGTAAGCGGGGCAAGCGATAAGTATGGCAATGTTCTTACCCCCCGCCAAGCCCAAGCTCCCATCAGGATTGTGCAAGCCCCAACGGACACGGCTACTGCCACCGCTACGGCTACCGCCACCGCTACGACTACCGCCACCGCTACGGCTACCGCCACCACACTAGTTACGGCAACACTCCCTGTTGCCACCGCAACGCTCACTGCCACTGCGACTAATACCACCGTGGTTATTCAGCCAACAGCAACGCTTATCCCCTGGCAACCCACCGCAACACCAAACACTGATACTGGCGGCGGTGGTGGCGGCGGCGGCGATGGCGGCGGCGGCGATGGCGGCGGCGGTGATGATAACGACAATGATGATAACGATGATCATGATACGATGCAACAGATTTCCCCTGTGCCGACAAGCACACGACAATCAGCAACCGCTACCCCTACGGTTCAGGAAGCAACCGCTACGTCCATGGTTACTGCCACCGCCACGGTATCCCAAACGGTTGTTGTCACAACAACTGCGACTGCGACTGCGACTATTCCTATACCGCGTGAATTGCCCAATACCAGCGGAGAGTCCCTGTTGGGTGTAGATGTGGGAGTATGGGTTGCCTTGTTGCTGTTAGGGTTTGTTGCAGTGATGGTCATAGCTGTTCGTAGGCGTTAGCTCACCCTGCCCTTCCCCCACTGAGGGGAGAAGGGAGTCGGTTCCCCCCATCCCCTGCCCTTCCCCCACCGTGGGGAGAAGGGAGTCGGTTTCCCCCATCCCCTGCCCTTCCCCCACCGTGGGGAGCAGGGGAACCGGGCAGGTAGCGGCTCCCCCTCGCCCTTTATGGGAGAGGGGGCAAGGGGGGAGAGGGTGTTGCCCTTTATGGGAGAGGGGGCAAGGGGGAGCGGGTGTCGGGAGCGGGTTGTTTTGCCCCCCATCCCCTAGCCCCTTCCCCCACCGTGGGGAGCAGGGGAACCGGGCAGGTAGCGGCTCCCCCTCGC
>CAYPHM010000134.1:0-7716 GCA_964410555.1 uncultured Chloroflexaceae bacterium
TTCTCCCCGCGGTGGGGGAAGGGGCTAGGGGATGGGGGGGACAAACAATTCCCCTCTCCCCCTGCCCCCTCTCCCATAAAGGGCGAGGGGGAGGAGCACCTGTCCGGTTCCCCTTCTCCCCGCGGTGGGGGAAGGGGCTAGGGGATGGGGGGGACAAACAATTCCCCTCTCCCCCTGCCCCCTCTCCCATAAAGGGCGAGGGGGAGGAGCACCTGTCCGGTTCCCCTTCTCCCGCGTAGTGGGGGAAGGGGCTAGGGGATGGGGGGGGCAAACAATTCCCCTTCTCCCCGCGGTGTAGGGGGCGAGGGTTATGCTCGGTTCCCCCTCGCCCTAGGATAGGTATCTTTATCGTATCTAAACCTCTACGGACGCTCTGCCAGCGTCACCTCAACCTCCTGCTCATCGCCATCGCGCAGGATAGTCAGCGTCACCACATCGCCCGGCTCGGCATCGCTGATGGCTTGTTGGATGTCGTCAAGGTTGGCGACAGTTTCGCCCTCTACCGCCGTGATGACATCGCCGCCGATCAAGATACGCTCACCCCCAATACGCGCACTCTTGTAGCTCCCGCGTAAGCCAGCTTCATCGGCGGGGCTATCGCCGGCGACCTGGGCAATCAACACCCCTTGCTGCGTCGAGTCCAACTCCATCTCCTCGGCAATCTCTGCCGTCAGTTCTTGCCCCTCAATGCCAAGCCACACCGTTGGTTCTGGCGCATTGGTTGTTTCCTGTTCTTTTGCTGTGCTAGAAGGTCGCTTACCAAGCGTCAGGTCAAGCGTCTCTTCCTTGCCATCACGTAGCACCGTCAGGGAGACTGTCTGCCCCACCCGCGTATACCGCGCTAGGTAGGCAACGAGATCATCAAACTTCGTCACCGGGCGATCATCAAAGCTAATGATGACATCGCCGCCAATGAGCCGTTTTTGCCCATTGATAGTCGCCTGTTCACCACTACCCTGCAAGCCGGCTTTATCCGCCGGGCTATCCGATGACACCTCAATGACCAATGCCCCCCGCTGCAAAGGGTCAAGCCCCATTTTCTCTGCTATATCCGAAGTCAGCATGGTGCCGCTAATGCCAATCCACGGATGCTCATAGCTGCCCTCTTCTATCAACACGGGGACAACCTGAGCAACGATAGCCGAAGGTATAGCAAAGCCTACCCCTGCCGAGGCGCGTACTGGCGATTGGATAGCCGCAGGTACCCCGATAAGCTGCCCCCGATCATTGACCAGCACCCCCCCGGAGTTACCCGGATTGATAGATGCATCAGTCTGGATAATATCCGGGATGCTATAGGTGCTCCCGTCCCCCGTTTCAGAGGCAACGGGCAGCGAACGTCCCACCGCACTGATAAAGCCAACGGTCATCGTGCCTTCTAGCCCAAAGGGGTTGCCTATGGCAATAGAAAGCTGCCCGACCTTCACCTCATTGGAATCCATCAGTTCAACCGGGTGCAGCATATCATCCTCTACGTCTACCTTCACTACCGCAAGGTCGCTGTGGGGGTCTGTCCCGATGACTACCCCCTCAATAGTAGTCCCATCGGCAAAGGTGACTGAAACGCGGTCAGCATCACTCACCACATGGTTGTTGGTCACGATATGCCCTTCGCTGTCCCAAACAAAGCCAGAGCCTGCCCCTTGCGTGTAGTAGTCTTCTTCTGGTGGTTCAAAGAAGTGAAAGTCTGGAATGTCGGGCGAGTCGGGCATATCTGGGAACAGGTCATTCGTATTTGCCGAGACCTTGCGCGTCACCTGAATATTGACCACCGACGGGTTGACCCGTTTGTACACATCTTGGATGACCTGCTCAATAAAGAACAGGACGCTGCGATTTATTGTTGGGGCGGTGGCGTTGTCTGTTTCGTCAGGAGATTCGTCTGTTTCGTTGGGAGTTTCATCGTCTGGATCTGCCGTTGGGGCTTTGGTGGGTGTTGTTGTTGGCTCCCGTGCATAGACGATACCCGATGATGGGGCGGATGGTGCTGGTGGGACAACCACCGGGGCAAACCCGGCGAGTGTCACCACCAAGATGATCATAAGGGTAGGGAGCAATCGTTTGTATTGGTTCGTAGGTTGTCGTTGCATTGATAATGTCCTCCTAAAGTCTAGGTATGTATTCAATCTTCAATCTTGATTGTCGTTTGGGAACAGGGCTAGTTCCCCTCGTTTCTTGGTTCCCATTATAGTATAGGATACATGACGAGTCTATGATGTGAACAAATGATGAAGTTTTTATCCAGGATCATGGCACAGTCTAACCGATAGAGCGCACCGCCGTGCGCCCCTACAACCGACCCTACCCCTGAAGGGAGGATGTTGCCCTTGCCCTAGAGGAAATGAGAAACCTCCCTACCACACCCTAAAATTTGACGAAGAGACGACTCCTCGCTAGAATAGAGACAGACAACAAAAGAGCAACGCAAGATGTCAGGGGCGCAGGAAAAAGTGCCTATCTGACATCGTGTGCATAAAAACAGGACAAAGGCAATCTCCGCTATGTTTGAAAGTCTTTCAGACCGATTACAAAATGTTTTTCAAAAACTCGGCAGCAAAGGAGTACTCAACGAGGATGATGTCCGCGAGGGCATGAAACAGGTGCGGCTTGCCCTGCTTGAAGCCGATGTCAACTACAAGGTAGTGAAAGACTTTGTGGCTCGTGTGACTGAACAGGCGGTAGGTGAGGAAGTGATGAAGAGCCTCACCCCCCATCAGCAGGTCGTGAAAATTGTCAATGAAGAACTTGTCCAATTACTCGGCGAAACAAACATCCCGCTAGAGGAAGCCCGCCCCGGCCCGACCATCATCATGCTGGTGGGGCTACAAGGTACGGGGAAAACGACCCTAGCGGCAAAACTTGGGCTACATCTTCGCAAAGAGAAAAACAAGCGAGTATTGCTGGTTGCCTGTGATGTCTATCGCCCTGCAGCCATCACACAGCTAGAGTCTCTTGGTAAACAGCTCAACATACCCGTCTATAGTGAAGGTACCGAAGTCAAACCACCAGACATAGCCCGCAACGCCCTAGAGTATGCCAAGCGTGAGCTCTTTCAAGTGGTCATTATAGATACAGCCGGGCGGTTGCAGATAGACGAACTGCTCATGGAAGAACTCCGCCAGATAGACTCGCTCGTCAACGCCACCGAGCGATTGCTTGTTGTAGATGCTATGACTGGGCAAGAAGCAGTCAGTGTCGCAGGCACCTTCAATGAGCGTATCCCGTTGACTGGTCTGGTCATGACCAAAATGGATGGTGATGCCCGTGGTGGTGCTGCGCTCTCGGTGCGCTCTGTGACAGGCGTACCCATCAAGTTTTTGAGCACGGGGGAGAAGGTAGATACCAACACGCTTCAACCCTTCTACCCAGACCGACTTGCATCCCGTATCCTCGGCATGGGAGATGTTTTATCGCTCATTGAGCGTGCCGAACAGATCTATGATGAGGATGAAGCCAAGTCTATGCATAAGAAGTTGAGCAAAGGGAAATTTGACTTTGAAGATTTCCTCAATGCCATGCGTCAAATGCAAAAACTTGGGCCCTTTCAGCAAATTCTTGGCATGATACCGGGTATGGGACAAATAGCAAAATCAATTGAAGATCAAGATGATGTTGTCCCAGAACGGGAACTCAAACGGATAGAGGCGATTATCTGCTCCATGACCATGCAAGAACGCCGAAATCCAGATATTATCAAGGGGAGTCGCCGCGAACGTATTGCCAAAGGGAGCGGTACGAAAGTAGAAGATGTCAACTCGCTGCTCAAACAGTTCAAGCAAATGCAACGGATGATGAAGCAGATGGCATCCAGTGGGAAAAGTGGAAAAGGCAAAAAGAAGGGCAGAAAAGGTGGTCGTCGTGGTGGCGGTGGCGGCGGCGGCGATCTCAACAATATAGACCCTCGTGACCTTATGCGAATGTTACGTTAATGTTGTTATTGGAGGCAAAAACAAACAATGGTTAAAATTCGTCTTCGCCGTACAGGTAAGACCAAGCAGCCGCACTATCGTGTTGTTGTCGCAGACACGCGCTCTCCACGAGACGGCAAGTTTATTGAGATTATTGGCTATTATAGCCCAACTCAGCAGCCGAAAGTGTTGCATATCAAAGCAGATCGAGCACGCTATTGGCTTGGCGTGGGAGCACAAACTTCAGATACCGTGACGTACCTCTTCAAAAAAGAGGGGATTTTTGATGAAAACGGGAATCTTCTCCCACCATCAGAGAGCGAAACCGACCCAGAAAGCCAAGACGTGGTGAACATGGTAAACATGGTGGAGGACTCCCATCCATCTCCCGAAGCAGAAGAGCCTATCGCTGATCTTGTTGAAGAAGAAGTTGTGGCATGAAAGATTTGCTTGTGTATATCGCCCAAAACCTCGTTGACCAGCCAGAATCCGTTGAGGTCAAAGAGCGCACTGGGCGTTATACAACGACTTATGAGTTGACCGTGGATTCGCAGGAAACAGGCAAGGTGATTGGACGTAGTGGGCGCATTGCCAAGGCTATTCGTGATGTGATGAGCGTTGCGGCAGCACGCCAAAGTAAGCGCGTCTACGTGGATATTAAATAGCGCGTTCGGTTTCCCGAAGTTCGCCCCATTTGGATACTCGCAGGTGCAAGGATGGTCCTTGTGCCCTATGATTGTTTAGTCTTTTTTCCCTACTGTGGGGATAACGGGCTTTATTAGAGTAGAGGCGTTGTATGCAACGTCTCTACCACTCACAACACCGCATGATGCAACACTCGTTGGACAATTTCCTGCTCATAGGGATCATTGTCGGTCCCTTTGGAGTACGTGGGCAAGTCAAACTCAAAACTATTACCGACCAGCCAGAACACCTAGAAACCGCCATACAGACGATCTATGTGCGTCCGCATAGTCGGCACCCAAAACCTACCCTTCCCGTTGCCTACAACCTGCTCAAGGCATCTCTCCACAAGCCTGGGTTAATGATCCTCACGCTCAAAGGGATTACCACGCGTACAGCGGGAGAACATCTCCGTCAAGCAGAGGTTTTTATTCACGAAGATGACTCCCTGCCGCTTGACGATGACGAATACTTTATCCACGAACTCTACACTATGCAGGTAGTAACCGTAGAAGGGAGTATCATTGGGCAGGTCTATGATGTCTTGGAAACGGGAGCCAATAATGTGTTGGTAGTCAGGCGCGATGGTGATTCCGATGCACTTATCCCCATGACCCACGAGGTGGTGCAACAGATAGACCGTACAGCAGGGCGGCTCATTATACAGCCCCTTGAGGGACTCTTCCCTTAACGCAGTTGTTTGTCCCCCCATCCCCTAGCCCCGCGTCCCACCGCGGGGAGAAGGGGAACCGAGCAGCCCCCCATCCCCTAGCCCCTTCCCTTACCGCGGGGAGAAGGGGAACCGGGTAGGTGATCCTCCCCCTCGCCCTGGGACGGGAGCGGGGGTAGGGGGAGAGGGTTGTTTGTCCCCCCATCCCCTAACCCCTTCCCCCACCGCGGGGAGCAGGGGAACCGGGCAGGTGATCCTCCCCCTCGCCCTGGGACGGGAGCGGGGGTAGGGGGAGAGGGTTGTTTGTCCCCCCATCCCCTAACCCCTTCCCCCACCGCGGGGAGCAGGGGAACCGGGCAGGTGATCCTCCCCCTCGCCCTGGGACGGGAGCGGGGGAAAGGGTTGTCGCCCTTTATGGGAGCGGGGGAAAGGGGAGACATGCGGCTTCACGCCCCTACCTTGCGCCATAGAGCCAGGGGAGGGAACAGGGAAGGAGAGGGAAAAGCGGATGGCAGAGCTAGATAATCCCTTTTCGCAAGAACTGACGGGTAGTTTTCAAATCCTCTCGTAGAGACCCCCGCTGCGAATACCGAATCGTCCCATCGGGTAGGCGAATAACCCAACGAATTTCCTCCCACCACACACGACAGATACCAACCGGGGTATCAAACCGGAGTTCAGGACGTTCTTCCTCATAATCATACAGTGGTCGTGCCCAAGAGAGAAACTCCTCCAAATCACCGTATTCATCACGTAATCGGATAATCTGTAGCTCCATCTTCGCAAGAATAGCCTCCTCCTTCAACCGATTTACTTCGCTTCCAAGCGTATCACGGAGCTTCTTACGTGGAGCGTAAACCATTTTTTCATCTGGGGACAAGATGACCCAGTATGACCCTTCCCACCACACGCGGCATGTTCCCATAGGGCTATCAAACCGCATTTCTGGTCGCCGTTTCTGCTTGTCATAGGCGGGCTTTGCTACAGAGCGAAGTTCCTCTAAATTGGTAAACTCTTCCCGAAGCAAAAGTGCCTGTTGTTGCAATGCCTCACGCACTGCGGCATCATCACTCATGAGATCAACACCCCTTAAAAACTGCCTTGCTATAGAATCAGTGTACCACACCCGCTAGGCAATATCTACCCCTATATGTGGTCATACGGGGGAAACACAAGAGAAATGTTTAGGAGATGGGAGAAACCGATGTCGCCAATATTTCGTTGATTTGGGACCAATTTGTCTATTGCTTAGTGCCAACTCAAGGCGAGGACAACAACCCCATCATCCTACGGTGCTGAGAGCTCAGTTCTGTAGTACAATGACAGAGAAAGGGAAACACTCTTTCCCAAAGCTGCAACAGAAAGAAAGCTGATTTATGATAGGTGAAACCCACCTTCCCATACTCCCCCCCTTCAATCGTGTCGATCTTCCTGGGAATATTCCCATGCTGTATCGTCAACAGGGCAGTGGTCCGCCCCTCATCCTCATACACGGATGGGGAGGCTCCTCTGACTACTGGTACCAGACCATGCGCGATCTTGCTGATACCTATACCTGCTATGCAGTAGAAATCCCCGGCTATGGTAATGCTCCCCCGATGAGGCAACCGGCGAGTGCTGAACGGATAGCAGACATCATCATTGCGGTTGCAGATGCCCTTGATCTGCCTACGTTTGCTATCAATGGCCATTCCTTTGGTGGGGCAGTGGCGACCTATGTTGCTGCTCGCGCCCCAAAGCGAGTATCGCGTCTTGTGCTAACGTGTTTTGGTACCTATGTTCATGAAACAGAACAGCGTATGATGACGCAAGCGTTTTATCCTACTGACCTCATGCTGACTATCTCTAAGCCCTGGCTCATGATGATGCAGCCCTGGTTGCATACGTGGCAATGTTGGTGGGAACAAGTAGGCGAACAGGGCAAACTCTACTATGACATAGCCCGTCCGTTCTTTCACCAATTCCCACCGGATGAGGATGTGCTCCGTGAAGGGTTTGAAGATTTTATGTGTATGGATTATCGCTCCTCGCTAGAGAGCGCGATTAGCCTAGCAAATCCTGCTATTCGTGATGCCCTCTGTAGCCTTGCTGTCCCAACGTTGTTGGTTGGCACACGACAAGACCGTATGGTGCTGCCGTCACAGGTAGATGGTACAGCAAAGTTGATACCACAGAGTCGTTTGGCTTGGATAGATGCATGTGGGCATATCCCTATGATTGAGTGTCCAAAGGTGTACCACCCTATTATTCAGGCTTTTCTACAGGGATAGATGGGCAAAAGATGGGGCTATGCTTCAACCAAAGAGTTCCTGCCTGCCTTGCCAACACCTAGCCCCACCTACTAAAACTCATCTGGTGGCAGCATAGGTTCAGGCTGCGGCTGTGGTTCTACCGGCTGCGGCTGTGGTTCTATCGGCTGCGGCTGTGGGTCTATCGGCTGCGGCTGTGGGTCTA
>CAYPHM010000134.1:7816-12957 GCA_964410555.1 uncultured Chloroflexaceae bacterium
GGCTGTGGTTCTATCGGCTGCGGCTGTGGGTCTATCGGCTGCGGCTGTGGGTCTATCGGCTGCGGGTCTACCGGCTGTGGGTCTATCGGCTGTGGGTCTATCGGCTGTGGGTCTACCGGCTGTGGTTCTACCGGCTGCGGGTCTACCGGCTGCGGGTCTACCGGCTGCGGGTCTACCGGCTGTGGGTCTACCGGCTGTGGGTCTACCGGCTGTGGGTCTACCGGCTGCGGGTCTACCGGCTGCGGGTTCTCTTGTTCAACCGTTTTTGTAAGTTCTGGGGTAGCAGTGGGCCAAGGTCTCCCATTGGGAGCCAAGTCAACAGGGTTCATCTCATAGATATTGGGCCAAGGCTTAAATCGTGTGGTAAATGTTGAACGCTGGAGTTCTTTACCATCTTTTTCAATGATGCGGGTAAACGCAATATCCATACCCCCACGCGCTCTATCGCTCCGATAGCGAGAACCGGGTGATATATCTGGATTTGGTATATAGCGTGGCTCAGTTGGGGCAGGTTTGCGGTTGCTAATCTCAGGGCCTTCCAACTTGACGACCCGACCATCAGAGGTACCGTAGATAGCAATTTCAGCCAACGCTTGGGAAACATTGACGTAAGTTTGTAACAATATCCAATTATCAGTATCATTCACAAACTTGAAATCTGGACCACCGGTAAAGATGGTGGCATCCATACCGGGACCATCGCCATATTCCCCATAGCCATAGGCATCATACCAATCAATATAAAAGGCATGCCCCCAACGTTCGGTAATGGGCAACCCTGCCCAAAAGACCGCACGAAAGATCGTGGTTGAATCTTGGCAGATACCGCCACCCCATTCTAGTTGGGTGCGATTCTCCACAATGGCGTACCCCTCAACAAACCCATTTTCCTCACTGATAGCCCCGATAGTCCGATTGAAAGAAAACTCTTCACCGGGGGCAATGAGCAACCCATGTAATAAGTTCATGCCAGCTTGAATATTGGTAATACGATAGTCTTCTGAGCCAGTAAAATCGCTGTGTCCAACACCGAGCAATTCGGTAATACCAAGCTCATCCAGATTTTTTTCCGTAATCAGCGGGGGGGCATCGGTGAATGGGAGTGATACTGTGCGCTGAGAAGAGGTTGTTGCTTCCATAATCAGCTCTTCCGCTTGCGATACATCTACCCGAATACCGGATTCTCCCTCTTCTATAATGGTCAAATCGCCCCCATTCCATGCAACTCGTGGATATTTTCGTCCGGTGGCTGTTTCATCTGCAATAGTTTCCAACCGGTTGCGAATCATCGTGCGATCTAGCGTAACGAGAAGGTCATCTTCCCCCGTATCACTACCGGGATGGCGATAGATACGTATCATACGGGAAAGGTCCTCTACGGTCCATTCCCATGTCTGCCCATTGGCATCCAGGATAATCGGGGCTTGAAGCAGGGTATCTATGGCTTGTTGGGCTTGTTGAGTCTCTGTATCATTTAGCAATGGGAGGAGCAGGCGGGTGCGAACAGGCACAGTTTGGGATTGAATCGTTTGTACTGCTGCACTAACATCCTGTACCATATCATTAATCTGCACCTGTCTCCCCGGAATGGCTGTGGTCGTTTGGATATAGGCATTATTCACAAAAATCGTTGCATCAGTTGCTGGTGTGGTGATTTCCTGAGCGATAGCTTGGAAGTAGCGTTGCATGGTCTGCTGGTCTACGGTCATTTGTACGGGAATATCGCGCCCAAATAACCAGATAGCAGCTATCTGTTGGAAGTGTTGTGAAGATTGGTGTCCAATGGCATAGGCTTGTTCTACAGCTTCAGTAATATGAATCTGTATTCCCAAATCTTCAATGGTTGGGAACCACTGTTTTTCCCCATAGGTCAGGATAACCGGCTGGTTGAGGAAGGAGGAAAAATAGGCTTCTACTGCCTGCTGAGATTCATCCTTGCTCATTTCGCTTACTGCTACGCCTTGAATGGTAATATTGGGGTATATGCGGTCTTCAAACGACTGGGAAAGGGAATAAACAACACTGATTACCCCGATGATAAGTAACAACCCCCCCCCACCAAGTATTTGGAGCAGCAAAACTCCCCACCTACGAAACCGGTGTGGTAAGGTGGGAGAGAAATCATCAGACTGCAGGGTGGTTTCTGGTTTTTGGTATCCTTCAATAGCCACGCCAGTAGCTCCTCAAGAGAGTCAGGTACTCTGTTCAGATGGGAAACCCTGTGCTGAACATATCAAGTACGCTACGCTTATCTTTATCGTTGGGACAAAATTATAGGCTCATAACCTCATGGTCTCTAGCCTAGCGGTGAGAGTGAGGTTGTTAAGTAATACATGATCATACTAGTAAATACCGATATTGTCAAGGGGTGTAGCAGATATTTTTTTCTCCCCTGCCTCCAGACCTTCGCTCCCGCTCCCCCCTGCCGCCGCTCCGCTTGTAGAGACATAGCATGCTACGGCTCTCCGGTTCCCCTTCTCCCCACGGTGGGACGCGGGGCTAGGGGATGGGGGGCTGCCCGGACTTTGCCCCGCCCCCGGGTCCTTTTTTTGCATGAAGCCGCATTTCGTTGTAGCATTATCATACCAAATACAAAAAAGTATTCGTTTCTCAAAACTTACTCTACCTGAGACACAACCAACAAACGAAACTCGTTCTTTCAGGGAGCCTCCCGAACGAGCATAACGAGAGAGGGAAGACCTAATGGACAATCCAAAGCCTATTCTGCTGGTTGAAGACAATGTGTTCAACCAGAAAGTTGCCCAACGGTTGCTAGAAAAAATGGGACTCCAGATAGACCTAGCGACCAATGGACAAGAAGCCCTAGATGCCGTTACCCAACACTCCTACCGTATTGTCTTGATGGACATACAAATGCCAGAGATGGATGGGCTAGAAGCCACTCGCCGCATCCGCACCGCCGGCGATGCTGTCCACCAACCCTGGATTATCGCTATGACAGGGCAGGTATCAAACGAAGACCGCGATCTCTGTCTTGCAGCTGGCATGAACGACTACCTCAGTAAGCCTCTCCAACCGGTAAAACTTTCTGAAGCGATAGCCCGTTCAAACGAACGCTAACCAACGCTAGATAACGTGACTATATCACATACCATTGTCACGAGAAGCCTAACCAGTGGTACAATAAGAAACCTGGAGCCGGCTTAGGGCAGAGACCTATTCAAAATAGATTTCTGCTGACACTAACATCAAGAGACCAAGATAACGGAGGATCGCGTGTCCTTTATCATTACCATGTACGTTCGGGAAGGTATTGTGATGGCATCAGATAGCCGCCTAACCTTGAACACCGAACAGCGCAGAGAAGACAAACAGATTGTCCAGGTTGCGGTGGGACAATCCGACTCCAATTACAAGACGTTTCTTACCCCCGGCAACTTTGGCATCTCTACCTATGGGACAGCCGAGATAAAGGGTGCGCCAATTGCTGGCTATATTGAATCGTTTATGATAGAGCATCTTCTGGAGTCCACGATGGCGATAGACAGTGTGCCACAGCAGTTGTTGGAATATTTCCAACAGTTTCAGCCTGCCCCCACAACCCAATTTCACGTTGCTGGCTACAAGCAAGAAGAAGGACAAAAGCAACAGCATGTTTGGCATGTGGATGTAGCCCAAAATAAAGTCAAACGGCTCAACCCGCCCGGCAAACCCGGCGCTTCATGGGGGGGCGAGGCAGATATTCTGGCACGGCTCGTCCAGCCGGTAGCTATTGTTGGGCAGCAGGGCGAAGTGGGACAGCCCCTGCCCAACTTCCCCATTCCGTGGCAGTTTTTCACCCTACAAGATGCTATAGACTTTTGTATCTTTGCCCTACGCTCAACTATCGATGCCATCCGGTTTCAACCCCGCCCCAAGACTGTCGGCGGTCCGATTGACGTACTGGTCATCAAACCAGACAAAGCCTTCTGGGTACAGCGCAAAGAATTACATGGATAGATAAACGACAAAGGACAAAGGACAAAGGACAAAGCATCTGCTAGGAAAAGGAATTTACTATGACAACAGATAACCGTCTGCGTGTGGGAGTTGTGCTTGGGGGCAAATCTTCTGAACGGGAAATCTCTCTAGAGAGCGGACGCAATATTTTCTACAATCTTGACCCTGCCAAATACGAGGGTGTTCCCATCTATATGGATGCACAAGCGCGGCTCTGGGTCATCAAGCTGCCGCTGCTCGTGCAAAACACTACCGCCGATATAGATGCGCGATTGGAGCATGACGCGCAACGGCTACGCTATGAAGATTTCAAAGCGTTGGTAGATTTTGTCTATATCGGTTTGCATGGCAAGTGGGGTGAGGATGGCTGTTTCCAGGGATTGCTTGAACTCCTCGACATCCCCTACAACGGCTCAGGTGTACTGGGGTCGGCACTTGGTTCACACAAAGCCGTACAACGAGCTATTCTGCGTCAACACGATATAGATGTCCCCCACTTTGCCGAGATTAGCCAGCACCAGTGGGAAACCAACCCTGACGACATCCGCTCGCTGGTGGCAGACCAGTTTGGCTACCCCTGTGTGGTCAAGCCATCCCGTGAGGGGTGCAGTACCGGTATTGGCGTAGTGCGTGAGCCAAATCAGCTAGACGCAGCAATGGCAGAGGCGTTGCAGTGGGATACTACCGTCTTGGTTGAAGAACTGTTGGATGGGATGGAGATTACTGTGGCGGTGCTTGGCAATGAGAACCCTACCGTCTACCCCCCCACCGAGACCCCACCACATGGCGATTTTCTCACGATAGAAGAGAAGTTTCTCCCAGGGGAGGGCAAAAACATTACCCCCGCACGCTTGCCTGACGAGATGGTCCAACATATCTCCCAAACGCTGTTACGTGCCTATGCTGCCCTGCAACTCAAAGGATTTACCCGCTTTGATGGCTTTGTTGTGGGGGAACGGTTTGTCGTCACGGAGCCAAACACGCTCCCTGGCTCTACCCCATCGTCTACCATCTTCCAGGGACCAGCCGAAATGGGACTCTCGCCTATGGCAGTAGTAGATCAGGTGATACAATACTCGTTGGAAGCGCATGCCCAAAAGAAGGGACCGCTAGGCTAGAGAGCGAGGGGGGAGTTGCCCGGTTCCCCTTCTCCCGTGTAGCGGGGGAAGGGGCTAGGGGAT
>CAYPHM010000135.1:0-8666 GCA_964410555.1 uncultured Chloroflexaceae bacterium
GGGGAGCGGGGGTCGGGAGCGGGGGCAGGGGGGAGAGGAAGGCGGCAAACAAGCAGCAGCAAAAAACCTTTCATTGGGCAACTCTGCCATGACCCCGGAGGTGTGAGCACCCCATTTGCACCATCCCCCCACTTCTGGTATGCTTGGTAGCTATGGAACAGCAAGAATATACCACACTCGCAACAGTAGAACCTACCCACTGGTGGCATGGGGGGATGCGGGCGATTACTGCCAGCACCCTTAATCGGCTCTACGGTCCGCGCCGCGATTTACGTATCCTTGACGCTGGCTGTGGCACAGGCGGCAATATGCGCTTTTTGCAACAGTATGGCGATGTGGTGGGGCTAGACCTAGCCGCAGAAGCCCTTGCGTTAAACCATGCCCCATCGCCGCTTACTCGCGGCTCTGTGCTTTCGTTGCCCTTTGTCGATGAACACTTTGATTTGGTGACATCGTTTGATGTGCTCTACCATCGTCAAGTCCCGGATGAAGTGGTCGCCTTACGTGAGTTTCACCGCGTGTTGCGTTCGGGGGGATGGTTGTTGTTGCGTATGCCGGCGTATGCCTTTTTGTATAGCAAGCATGACCGTGCCGTGCATACCCGCCGCCGCTATACTACTGCAGAAGTGGCAGATATAGTCACGCAGGCAGGCTTTTTTGTGGGACAGTGTACCTACATCAATACGCTGCTGTTCCCCTTAGCCCTGATGCAACGGCTATTGGAAAAAGCGGTACCAACGCTTGAGCAACAGCAGTCTGATCTAGCCTTACCTGCACCACCTATCAATACGCTACTCCGTATGCCTATGTTGCTAGAGTCTCTCTGGCTTCAAACGGGCAAATCGTTACCCTTTGGTCTCTCTATCCTTTGTGTAGCCTACAGCGGCAAAATGGAAATCATCAAGACGAGGAATACCTAGCGTACTCCCTATAAGCACTCCTAATAACAGCTGATAACACCTAATGCATATCTGAAACGAACGCTACCAAACAATATCTTATGACCATAACTGATACTCTCCTTACCCGTATTAGCCAAATGCCAAGCCTGTGGAATGTACTGCGGCGCATTGTGGAAGATAACTTTCGCGGTGAGAAAGCTATCATAGCCGAAGAACTGTCCCCCTGGAGCGATGTTGGGAACCGCAAGTTCTTAGATTTGGGCTGTGGCACCGGCGAGTTTGCCCCCTCTTTCCCCGCCAGCCACTATGTCGGTGTTGATCTCTCTATTCCTTACCTGCGCTATGCCCATCAGACCTACCAGGGAGCATTTATTGCTAGTAGTGGAGAGCATCTCGCCTTGCGCGACCAGAGCTTTGATGCTGCCCTCGTGCTAGGGGTGTTACACCACCTGTCAGATGACCTCGCTGCCGCCTTTATCTGCGAACTTGCGCGGGTTCTGTGTCCCGGCGCGTTGGCTCTGGTGATGGAAGACATCCCCCCACCTGGCAAGGAAAACCCTGCTGGACACCTGATGCACTGGCTAGATCGTGGCGGCTATATCCGTGATGAAGCGGACTACCGCCGCTTTTTTGCCGGAGAATTCCAGATCGTTCGGACGACAACGATGCGAAGCGGTATCTGCGACTATGGGGTGTATGTGTTGCGGCGCAGAGATTAGCCACCTGGTTGTTGCTCGATCCCCCTTGTGCCCTCATACCAAATTGATACCAAACCTGCAACAATAACCAGGTGCAGTACTGCTCGTGCGGTTTTGGTTTAAGCAAGGGTAACTTTGCCCGATCACAGAGGTATTGTCTCTTCTTGCTCACCCGCTCGCCCCTGCCCCCTTCCCTACCGCGCATCCCCCCTACCCCCGCTCCCATCCCAGGGCGACAACCCGCTCGCCCTTGCCCCCGCTCCCATAAAGGGCGAGGGGGAGCCGCCACCTGAACGGTTCCCCTTCTCCCCGCGGTGGGGGAAGGGGTAGGGGATGGGGGCTGCCCGGCGAAACATTGCTGGCAACGGCTCTACAAATGGAACCCCTGGTTTTCTATTGGGCACACCGCTGTATGCCCTACAAACCCATTCTGTCTCCCCGTGTACCACATAGAGCAATCATGATGTATCATGGGGGTATGATACAATCAACCAGACAACTTGGAATCATTTTAACCAACACTATCAGTATGCTATGGTTAAATGGTCATACTGCTAAAACCTATGATCTGGACAATCTCTGACCTACATCTTTCTTCGGTTCAGCCTAAACCAATGGATATATTCGGCACCCACTGGAAAGACCATGCCCATAATATCGCGTCAATATGGCACAAGCGTGTTGCTGCAGATGAATGGGTGCTGCTTGCTGGTGATATTTCCTGGGCAATGAAGCTCGATGAAGCCATCCCTGATCTCCAATGGATTGACTCCCTACCGGGGCGCAAGGTGATGATCAAAGGCAACCATGACTATTGGTGGCATCGGGTTGGCCCTATTCGTCCCTACCTGCCCCCGACTATCACTGCGCTAGAAGCGGATGCAACGGATATTGGCGAAGCGGTGGTATGTGGTACTCGTGGGTGGATTACTCCCGATACCATTGGGTTTGACGAGAGCAAAGATAAGAAGGTCTACAACCGTGAGCTAGGGCGGCTAGATCGGGCGTTGCATGCAGCAAAAAAGCTCGCGCAAGGGAATCGTCCGATTATCGTGATGATTCATTACCCGCCCTTTATCAATGGGCAACCGACAGCATTTGCCGAGCGCATAGCCGCAGCGGGGGCATCCGCCTGCATCTACGGTCACTTGCACCGCGCCGAGGATTGGGCAGGAGCTGTGCAGGGGACGGTAGAGGGGGTCTTCTATCAGCTAAGTGCCTGTGATTATCTTGGCTTTGGTCCGGTAGCCGTGCGGGGGCTAGGCAGGTGAGAGTCCCCCGTATCCTGTCGCCGTTGAGCATTACGGAACTGTTTGGCTTATGCTGGTCGTGGTTGACAGCGTGGGGGTATTGCGGCTTGGTGTGGGCAGGAGCGATGGAATAATGAGGGCTTGTCCTGCTTGCAGCGCATTGGGGTCTGTCAGTCCATTAGCCGCCATAATCTCTTCTACCGTGGTAGCAAACTGTTCTGCTAGACTGCTCATATTGTCGCCGTCCTGCACAATATACAGCCCGGCGGGGGTCGGGGTAGGGCGGAGTTGATTTGCCAACACCGTCGCCGTTGCGTCTATGTCTAGCGTGGGGGCAGGCGTGATGTGCAGCACGGCAGGCGACGTGGGCAGCGAGTGTGGCGTGGGTGACGGGATGGTACACCCCACAAAAAGCAGACTAATACACCATAGGATGAGCCAATTGATGATAGGTTTCTTCATAGGTTTCTCTACTTGTCTAAACCACCAGGGACAGCAGATAGGCAGTCCCCATCCCCATGCCCCCGTATGGGGTATGCGGGGGTAGGGACGCACGTCCGTGCGCCCTTACCCTATGCATCCCTCGCCCTTTTCTGAGCGTGGGGGGAACAAGGGGACACCCTTAATTCTGAGCTTCGGCGGAGCTTTGTCCTTCGATGCCCTCAAGTAACTGTGGGGTGTACCATATTTGCTCCTCGGTAGCCTCTTCGCCAGCATCCAGATAGACGCTGCCATCTTGGAAATTGAGAGGACCAGCAAAGAGAGTAATATCCTCACTTGCCAGACCATTGATGAAGGTGTCGAGCTTGGCTTTGTTTTCGTCACTGAGCGCATTCCCCTTCACAAAGCCTATAGCCGAAGAGTCGAGATCGTTCAAATCGTCCCAGTTTGGATTTAGCCAATCCCAAGAAGGATTCCATTCGCCTTCTTCTCGCGTAATAGCATCCGTCACTGCATCCCCATAGGCAGGTCCCCAATTGAAGTAGGGCACACCCAAGCAGACATCTTCGGCTTGCTCACAAGCCCCGCGGAAGTCATAGGGGATAGCATAGATTGTCTTGCCGGCTTCGGTAGCCTTGTGCGCTTCTACCAGAGCTTCAGTCGTATCAATGCCAGAAATGATGACATCACTGCCGCCATTGATGAAGTTGTTGGCAACCTGCGTTGGGTCAAGCGTGACCCCAGGGATATTGAACCAAAAGCCAATCCAGATAACTTCAAAGGAGAGGTCTGCAAATGGCTCATCTCGCAGGTTCTCATTACAATAGACTGCGCCAAGATAGGCAGCATTGACGAGACGGCGGGTCTCATCATTGATCAGCGGTCCTAGGTAGGAGAATTTGCCCGTTTCTGATTGGAGCGCGGCAGCACACCCGGCGATCATCTTGCCATAGGTCATTTTGCCCATATAATTGGAGACATTTTCGGGGGCATCACCCGTCAATGCCCCATCACCAGAAATGTGTATGAAGGGAATATCGGGGTGCAATTTTGCCGCAGCATGCGTCCCATCTTTGAAATCGTCCGAGTTGGTGATGATCAGCTTGGCCTTTTGCGAAACGAGATCATCCACAATCTGCTCCACTGTCACATTTGGGCGATCAGCCGCATTTACCTTGTCTACATAGATAAACTTAGTATTGTCTATCTGCTCTTCAACATACTTTGCCCCCTCATAGTGGGCTTGGCTCCAACCAGCATCATTGTAGGGACCAACAAGGATCATCCCAAAGACGAACTCTTCACCATCGGCTATAGCATCAGTAGCGGCTTCAGTGTCAGTATCCTCGGTGTCGCCAGTAGATTCCTCGTCAGTGTCGCCAGCGGTTTCCTCCTCAGTGTCGCCAGCGGTTTCCTCCTCAGTGTCGCCAGCGGTTTCCTCCTCAGTGTCGCCAACCGTTTGGGCTTCTGTATTGTCGTTGGCGGCTGGTTCTACCTTTTGCTGTGGGGTGCTACAGCCAGCTAAAACCAGCATCATAACCAAGATAAGGGCAAATGCTCCACGAAATCGTGCCTGGTTCATAGTAACTCCTTCTGTAAATAGCTCACCCTAACCCTGCGTGTGGAAAAGAGGATAGCTAGGGCGAATGATTATACAACCGTTAATAGTAGCAGAGAAGTCTTGTAGTGACAAGTGGTATAATGCTGACAGCGGGGGCAAAAATCTCTGAATAGGCAAGCAAAAGTACACGTTGGGAGATTATGAGTAGTTCTTACGAGGTATTGTGTCCTTTTTGTCGGCAAACAAACCGTTCCACCGCAAAATTTTGTCAGGCGTGTGGAAAGGATATTGTGCTCAATAATGACCAACCGGGCAATGATGATCGCCGCTACCATATCATACGGGTGATTAAGACCGGTGGGCAGGGGTCAGTCTATGAAGGGGTAGATCAGGATGGCGAGACGTATGCCATCAAAGAGATGCTCGATAGCTTTGCCTCCCCTGAAGAACGGGATGATTCGGTTTACCGGTTTAATACCGAGGCAAACTTGCTCCAGCAACTTTCTCACCCACGCATACCGGGTATTTACAGCCATTTTACTGACGAAGGTCGCCACTACCTCACGATGGACTTGGTACAGGGCGAGGACCTAGAGCAAATAGTCGAGCGGGAAGGTCCATTGCCCGAACATGTCTTGCTCAAGTGGGCAGACCAAGTATGTGATGTGCTGGCGTATTTGCATAGCCAGGGGCTTATTTACCGCGACATCAAGCCGTCTAACATTATGATAGATCAAGACGGCAATGTAAAGTTGGTAGACTTTGGCATTGCGAAAGTGTTTGTCCCCCACAAGCAAGGGACGCTGATAGGCACGCCCGGCTATTCTCCGCCTGAGCAGTATCAGGGGTTAGCAACAACGTTATCTGACATCTATGCGCTTGGGGCTACGCTCCATCACCTGTTGACTGGACGTGACCCAACACAACATCAGCCATTTACCTTTGAGCCGCCTAATACGATCAATGCTGCCATTTCTGCTCGCACCAGCAGTACCATTATGCAAGCCCTGAGCTTCAAGCCAGAAGATCGCTTTGAGACGGTGATAGAGTTTCGTTCTATGCTGCGTCCATTGGTGGGGTTGGGAAAATCAGAAACGCTCTCTCCATCGCCGCATAGCACGGTGGTGTTGCCGCGTGGGAAGGGACAACAACCGTCTGTCCAGTCGCACCCCACCGTACCAGCAACATCTATCCCAACCCAACCAACGCCCAAAAACCCTACGACAGACCCAAACCTCACCCCGCCCTCGTCCCAACCGGCAAAATCGTCACCCCAACCGGCAAAGCGCAAGACGGGGAAGTCGGGGAAATCATGCCGCTCGTGTGTGACGTGGGTTGTTGCGCTGCTGTTGATTCTTGCGGGTGTGGGGGCGATGGTCTTTCTGCTATTTGAGGATCAGATAGAGCAGTATCTTCCGCTACTCCCTGCCCCTATAGCCACCGAGATCGTTGCCCCACCTGCCGATACCCCCACACCATCTACCCCCACGCAGCCCATACCATCGGGGCCTGTGACGTTGGATGTTGAGGTAGAAGTGGCGGCAGGGACGGGAGATGATGCCATCCGTGAAGAGTTCTTTGTGGCGTGCGAGCAAGAGGCAAAGCGGCAGTATGGGCAAGATGTACGTATCAATCGCAATTTCACCTCTTTTATTGCCGGTGATACACCGGACAGTGGGCTATGGGAACAGGTTGCCACACAGGGGGATATGGTTGTCTATCAGGCAAAGATGCAAACGATGGTTTATCGTGAGTGAGGGGATGAGGGTTGTTTGCCATCCCTTGCCTGAAGGGGCAGGAGCATCTCCCTAAAAAACCCTAGGGCTATGGCAAAGTCGCACAATCAAAGAAATTTTGCCCTTCTTTGTCCACCCTCTCCCCCTGCCCCCCCTCCCATAACGGGCGAGGGGGAGGAGCACCTGCTCGGTCCCCTTTCTCCCCCAGGGGGAAAGGGATAGGGATAGGGGGAGGAGACGTTGCATGCAACGTCTCTACAGATGAATCCCATAAAGGGCGAGGGGGAGGAGCACCTGCTCGGTCCCCTTTCTCCCCCAGGGGGAAGGGGCTAGGGGGGGTTGCTCGGACTTTGACGTAGCCCTAGAAAAACCCCTCTCCCTAACAACTCCTATGTGAGCCTATGCTATAATAAGGCTTATGTGAAAGAGATGTATTACGTTAATTGACAGTCTTACTACCTAATACCAAAGAGGGAATTATGCGCGTTTTTCGTTTTTTTGCTCTCGTTCTTCTAGCGATATGCCTGTTTCATCCAGCCTTGCCAGCCGGAGCACAAGACATCACCCAACTAGACCCGGCAACAGGCATGGCTACCTACTACCCCGAAACGGGACACAACGTTAGTTACGAAATCAAACAGTACTTTGACACCAACGGCGGTGTTGCCCGCTTTGGGCTGCCGCTAACCGAGGTAATTAGCGAGACTATCGTGTTGGAGCAGGTTATTGACCTACCCATTACCAACCTCCTACCTACACCAGACAATCCGACAGGAACAATCACTGGTACTGCTATTTCAGCAATAACTAACCACCAGCAACGGATGCTTGCTACAACAAGAGCTGATACCCAAGTCCAGTACTTTGAGCGGGCGCGAATAGAGTATCACCCAGAACTCCCGATTGAACAACGTATCTCCCTATCCCGTATTGGTGCTCAGTTGACCAAAGGGAATACCCATCCGGCGTTCTCTTGGTTGAGTGGATCAGCAGATCCTCAACGGGATTTTTACCCGCAATCGGGGCATACCCTTGGGGGGTCATTTCGCTACTACTGGGAAAACAACGGTGGAATTGAAGTGTTTGGCTACCCCATCTCAGAGGAGTTTCACGAAGTTAGCTCGATAGATGGACAGACTTACCTCGTGCAGTACTTTGAGCGAGCGCGGTTGGAGTATCACCCCGAACATCAAGGCACCCCCTACGAAGTGCAACAGGGACTTGTTGGTAAACAACTCTTGGATCGGCACCCCTGGGCGGCTGAACTGAAGAAACCTGCCCTGCCTATCCGTATGCTTGGCACGGCTACAACTGCTTATGCTGCTTCCATCAGTGAACGCAAGCACAATATTGCTCGTGCTACCGAAATGTTCAATGGGATACAGGTGCCACCAGAAACAGAATTTTCGTTTATTGGTATAGGCGACTTTACCGAAGAAAATGGCTTTGTAGATGGGCATGCGATTATTGGCGGACGGCTGGAAGAAGTCGTAGCGGGAGGGCTATGTCAGGTCTCCACAACGATGTTTCGTGCTGTCTCCAATGCCGGCTTGAAAATAACTAACCGGGTGGCACATACCTACATTGTCAACTTCTACGAGAATATTTTAGGCTTTGATGCTACCGTTTACGATCCGGGGGTAGACTTCCGTTGGTATAACGATACGTCAGGACCTGTGCGACTCTATGGACAGGCAACCTCTGCCGATGCTACCGTGACCTTTTGGGTATGGGGCTATGATGATGGGCGCACGATTGAGTATGAGGGGCCCTACACTGGCGAATGGATCGAGCCAGGACCGGCGGAGTGGGAGTATGACCCAACATTGCCCAATGGGTATGTAGAGCAGGTAGTCCATGGGAGTTCTGGCGTAGAAGTTACCTACATACGCACCGTCACGATGCCAGATGGGACCATTTTGCATGAAGACACGTACTATACTTACTATCAACCGTGGGCGGATTTTTACATCTACGGTCCGGGGGTCTTTGAAGATTCTGCTAGTGACGACAATGGCGATAGCGATAAAGACGATAAAGACGATAAAGACGATAAAGACGATAAAGACGATAAAGAC
>CAYPHM010000135.1:8766-12944 GCA_964410555.1 uncultured Chloroflexaceae bacterium
ACGATAAAGACGATAAAGACGATAAAGACGATAAAGACGATAAAGACGATAAAGACGATAAAGATGATAAAGATGATGATACCTAGAGTAATGCTAGGGAGCTAAAGAGTACGCACTGTGAAACTTCCGTCACATGCTGAAGGGACTGTTGCAAAACTTATAACCGGGTATGGGGGATGCATACTCCTTATCCTCGGCTATGCAGCACTGAGCAATGGGTGGTTCCACCATCTGTTGCTCGGTCAGCTTGGCATAGACCCCGCTGCCCCCCCCACCCCCAACTGGCGCGAGAATCTTCAGCTCTTTGGGCAAGACCTGCTGTTTCGTGGCATGCTGCTGGTTGGGGCTACCCTCTGGATGGTATCCCCCAAACCACCGACTATCTTTGCTACTCTGGAACGGCGGCGGTTGCTCTTACCATTGGTTAGCATTGTGCTAGTTGTCTGCTGGCTTCCCGTCGTTGTCGTGGGGTATAGTGCGGTTATTGGGGGGGTGCGCTATTGGTGGCTCTTTGATGATGCGATGATTTCTATGCGCTATGCGGCAAACTTCGCGCATGGGCATGGGTTGGTATGGAACCCAGGCGGTGAGCGAATTGAGGGCTATACCAATTTTCTTTGGGTCATCTACATGGCTATTGTCCATCTGCTGCCGCTGCCTTTGCCCACATTAGCCCTTGTTGTCACCCTCACCAACATAGTATTGGCGGTGGCTACCCTGCCCTTCTTGGCATATGTTGTGCGAATGCTCGGCGGGCAACGCGAAGCTGTTGTGGCAACGCTGGTAGCATATGGGCTAAGTTTGCCCAGTATGGGGTGGGCAACCGCCGGCGCAGAAACGGTATTGCTTTCCTTTTTGCTTATCCTGTCCATATCCCTGCTTTTGCGAGATAGTGAACGCCAACAATGGACACCCTACCCCTTCCTCGTGGCGGGGGGAATGGCGTTGGTGCGTTCTGATGCGCTGATACTGGCGGTGTTGCTGTATGGGGTGGCATTTGTCCTGAGCAACGACAAAAAGCGCGTCATTGGGTATAGTGCTGGTTCATTCCTGTTGCCTGTGGCACACATTGGCTTTCGTCTGCTCTATTATGGTGATATTATCCCCAACACGGCTCACCTCAAAGTGACCAATTGGGACAACAAAATCCCCCACGGCATCGCGTATGTGGCAGACTTTGCGGGGGAATATATCCTGTTGCTGCTGTTTGTGCTGGTGGGGGTAGTGCTTCATCGTTCATGGCAGCGGGTGTTGTTGACCGGGGTTGTACTGGTTTATGGGGGCTATGTGGCATATGCGGGCGGCGATGGGTTTCCCCAATTTCGTTTCTTTGTGCCTATCCTACCGGTAATCTTTCTCCTAGCCTTTACCGCAATAGAGCGGCTTATTCGCTGGCAGTCGTCACGGCTTATGGTAACGATAGTGTGTCTCATCACCATGCCGCTGATGACACCAGGACACACACGCCCACTCTATCCCCACGAGGTAGCCGTGGGCAATATTGAGATTGGGCTAGTACTCAAAGCCAATGTTCCTCCCACAACCCAGGTAGCAGACTTTTGGGCAGGACTGGTCTTTTACTATTCCGATATGCAAGGGATAGACTTACTTGGTAAGAATGATGCCTATATTGCCAAATTGCCTGCGCTGTATGGGGATATTCCGGGGCATAATAAGTTTGACTTTGCCTACTCGCTAGGGACACTCAAGCCTGATGTGGTCAATGCGAGTTTTGCCTTACCGGTGGATGAGGCGGAGTTAGCGGAGTGGCGCGAGAGTGAAGCTCCCTGGCGCAGCGAACTCTATTACGATGCTACGTTTCGTGAGCATTGTTTGCCCTACCCGGTACATGTGGAGACGTGGCGAACGTTGTTTGTCTGCGATTGGTCAGACCTGCATGACCAGCGGGATGGGTGGGTTGTGCCTTTTTGACCCCTGAAGTTGAGGAAACCCCGAAGAGAGGACTCTCTACGCATCATATATTAGGGTGGCAGAGGGCACATTATTGGAGTAACAGTTCAAAAGAGGGGTGGTCTGCTTCGCCGGTAATGCGCCGTATGACCCGATGCAATGCCCGCAAAGTTCCATCGCCAAGCCAGAATGTCAGTAATGAACCCACAATTAAGCCAAGCGCACTGCCAAGCGCAGCGCCAATGGCAAAAAGCACATAGTCTGTATGTGATGATGCATTCTTCATAGATGGACCCCCATATTCTCTAGGGCGGGATTCTCAGGATCGTTTCTCGTTGCGTTCGCCTAGCTCAAAACTAACTCGTGCGGTCATTGCACAACAAGAACAGGGGATGCATTACTCCAGAGTTTCTCTAGTCGGTAATACTCGCGTTGGTCTGCACGCATAACGTGAACTACAACGTCGTGATAATCAAGAACGACCCAGCCGGTATCGGGTGTACCTTCAATGCGTGGGTCGAGATTGAACTCGTCATGCACTTTCTCGTCTATATGTTCAAAGATAGCCCGTAACTGCCGATCATTTTCTGCTGAGCAGATGACAAAATAATCAGCAATCGTGCTGATTTCGCGTATATCTAGGAGGATAATTTCCTGTCCTTGCTTATCCTCAGCCATTTCTACAATTTGCCGTGCAAGAGCTACAATCTCTATAGCCCAACCTGCTACTTTCTAGGTGTTCCCATGTACCCGAAGGTACGCCTTATCCAAGGTTGAAATTGAAATTTCTGCTTCTACCCTGCGCTCTCATGGGAGCGTCTGACCCGCAATCTACATACCTGTAGCGGTGACTTGCGATTGCCCCCAAGCGAGGGAAATCTTATCTCATAAACCTATAGTGCAGTATACCATAAGGCACCTGTTTGTCAATCAAGGGTAAAGGCGTGGGGGTACATTTTTCCCATCCTTTGCCCCCTTTCGGGCAGCCCTCATCCCCTAGCTCCTTACCCCCGCAAGCGGGGAGAAGGGGAACCGGCTCCCCCTCGCCCTGGAATGGGAGAGGGGGCAGGGGGGAGAGGGTTGTATTCCCCCCATCCCCTAGCCCCTGCCCCCACCGAGGGGAGAAGGGGAACCGGCTCCCCCCTTGCCTTGGAATGGGAAAGGGGGTATGACCTCTTAGCTTTTGGATGGGCTGCTCTTGGAACTACTACTACTGCCTTTGCTGGTACGGCGACGGCTGCGTGTGCTACTGCTGCGTGTCGTGCGCTTGGGCGTGGGCTTATCTTCACCAGTTTCTTCTTCGTTTTGGTCTTTTTCGTCCGTTGTTGTATCCTGAGTAGAATCTTCGGACTCTGACGATTCTTCATCTGAACTGGTATCACCGGCGGTATCGTCGGTGGTTTTTTCGCTGCTCGTGTGCGGTTCGCTGCTTGCGCTTTCTGCTTCCTCGCTAAATATTGCTTGAGCAACAGGCTCAGGCTCAGGAGCGGGGGGAGCAACAGGCTCAGGGGCAGGTTCGGGTATTGGTTCGGGTGTTAAAAGTGTTTCTGGAGCATCAATTGTTTTGGTAACAGATTGTTTACCCAACGTTGTAACGACTTTTGCTTCACCAAAGTGTGGCTCTGAAGATATAGCGACCTTTGGTGGTTCGCCCTTGTGGACCGTGGTATTGATAACCCGCCGTTTCTTGGGGGGACTATCTGCGTTTTGCGATAGGCTAGAGGGTGCGGTTGGAGCAGAGCTCATCCGCGTTGCTGGCGCACTATGACCACTTCCATGGGGCGATACTGTGCTTCTGTTGAAAGAGGCTTCATTTAAGAGATTTTGATTTAGCTCATTGAGACGCTGTTTTTGCCAGCGCCACACAACATAGGCAGCGGTAACAATCGTTGCGATCCAGAAAATACTTCGAGGCTTGGGCATTACATAGACTCCTGAAAATTCACAGATGCTTGCATGTTAGGCGAAGGTGCAAGCACAATAGCTCGTATAGTACAAGTTTATGGTAGCAGAAAACACCAAAAGAATCAACACGACCTTATGAATTGGTCAATCCCCATCCCCTAGCCCCGCGTCCCACCGTGCATCCCCCCATCCCCTAGCCCCGCCCCACCGCGCATCCCCCCATCCCCTAGCCCCGCGTCCCACTACGCGGGAGAAGGGGAACCGTTCATTCAGCTCCCCATCCCCTAGCCCCTTCCCCCACCGCGCATCCCCCCATCCCCTAGCCCCTTCCCCCACTACGCGGGAGAAGGGGAACCGGGCAG
>CAYPHM010000136.1:0-6884 GCA_964410555.1 uncultured Chloroflexaceae bacterium
GTGGGGAAGGGGCAGGGGATGGGGGGGTTGCGCGGTGGGGGAAGGGGCTAGGGCAGGGGGGTGGGGGGTTGCGCGGACTTTGCCATGCCCCTGCCCCTAATGCCAGTACCTTGCAATAACCTGCTTATCAGGCGTATAATGAAACTATGATGCATACATCATTACACAACACAGCCTAATTTGACGAATACCGTAAAGACAGGAAAATGCATATAAATCAAGGGTAAGGTAAATGCATATGGATACCAAGCAGGACATACCTTAGAGGGGAACACACACCGGGCGACTCCCCCTCGCCCTGGCATAGGAGTGGGGACAAGGGGGAAAGGGTGGAAAGGCAGGGGGGAGCGGAAGCAGGGTATACCCTATTCAGGCTCATTTCAGGCGAACGTAGGCAACGTTTAGGAGGGACTTGTCACATGCAACTATGCTATGACAGAATAACCGGTGATGGGTGCAAAGCTGAAAATACCAATACCGCACACCACTGCCGAGCTTGCGGTAGACCGCTACGCACCTCATTAGTATTACAAGACTCAGATACCATCGTTGGCAACTATCGTATTGTCAAGGTTATTGGGTATGGGGGGTTTGGTGCAGTCTATGAGGCAGTAGATAGCCGTAATCCAACTAACCGGGTTGCGCTCAAAGAGACCTTTAATCCAGAGAACATCCGAACATTTCGCGGCGAGTTTGCCCTTTTGCAAGGACTTCACCACGACAACCTGCCCGTCTATTACGAAGTCTTCGAGGAAAACGGCAATGGCTACCTCGTGATGGAGTATATCGAAGGGCAAAACCTGGATGACATTCTCCAACGCCGCGGCAGACAACCGCTTACCGAGTCGCAGGTGCTAGGGTATGCGGTGCAAATCTGCGATGTCTTGAGCTTCCTCCACAACCAATCCCCACCGCTGCTGCACCGCGATATTAAGCCGGCAAACATACGCCTCACGCCTGACGCGCTCATCAAACTGGTAGACTTTGGCTTGATAAAGCAGGGGACAGATACCACCGGGCTTTCCCGCAAAGCCCTGTCGCCTGCCTATGCCCCACTAGAACAGTGGGGGGGCAGCAACCAACGAACAACACCGCAAACAGACATCTATAGCTTGGGGGCAACCCTATACCACCTCTTTACCGGCGTATCACCCGCTAAGGTAACAGAACGATTAGCCTATGAGGATGACCCGCTTATCTACCCCTGCAAGGTCAACCCCAAACTCTCGCCCTATATCGCAGATGCCCTGATGAAAGCCTTGCGGGTCAAGCAACAAGATCGGTTTGCCAATGCGGAGGAGATGAAACAAGCCCTACTTGGACGAATACCCGTATCGGCACCATTGCCGACTACACAGGCAACCAAACTCTATGCATATGAGGGGGACACTATCGCCAGTAGTACAGGGCGGGCTTCCTCCAGTGCGGCGACAGCCGGTGCAGATACCCAAGATGACCCCGCTATCGCTGCAAATACTATCTCTATACCCCGTCCAGACGGGAGCTCTACTGCCACCCCATCGCTCCCGCCGCTCCCGCCGCTCCCCTCATCACCCCCTGCCAGCAAAAGCAAGTTGCCGCTGTGGTTGATAGCTGGTGGTATTGTTGGGATGTTGGTCATTATGGGCATTGTACTTGCAGTACTTTTTGTTGGCGGCGATTCATCGAATGTAGCCAGGGATGATGAGAGACAACAAGTAACCCGCACGGTTGATGAAGATCGTGATGATGATATTGACGATAGGGGCAGCGGGGTAGGAGATGGAACGAAACCAGGCGATAACAACGGGGATGATGATTGGGTTGACAATCAGGATGATGATTCGGATGATTCGGATGACCCCGATGATCGCCCTACTTCTACCAATACCCCAGACCGTGCAGCTATGCGCGATACTGCCGATAGCTTAGAAGCTACCGACACGCCCATCCCCCCCCCAACCAACACGCCTATCCCGCCCCCGACCAACACGCCACCCCCCCCTAGCTTCCCTAGCCAAGACCTCTCTGCCCTCGTGACGAATGGGACGGGTACCTATGGTGTCGTTATCTATAACCTATCTCAACAAACCATGCTGTATACCCACAACGCCAACCGCATATTTCCTGCGGCAGGGTTGATCAAACTGCCCATTGTGTTAGCGGTGTATAAGATGGCAGACCAGGGATTAACCAGCCTTGACAGTACCCTTACCATGAACGCCAACGACAAAGTAGGCGGCACGGGGGTCATCCAAAATAGACCAAATGGCACGACCTTTACCTTGCGTGAACTCTGCTACTATATGATCATCGAGTCAGACAACACGGCAGCCAATATGGTATTAAACCATCTCGGCGGTTTTGGGGCAGTGAATACGCGCATGACGAGTATGGGAACCACGGATACTTGGGTACAACGCTTCTTAATGGACATGGACGCAAAAGCCGCCGGGTATGATAATGTGACTACACCAGCAGATATGGCGCTCTTGTTGTCCATACTTGGCTCTGGTGATGTGTCTGGTTCCGGGGAAATCCTCAGCTCGATGGGGGAAAATCGGGATACCGCCAAGATACCCGCTATGCTGCCGCCCGGTGCTCAGGTCTACAACAAGACGGGAGTGTTGCCTGCGCCCGGTGGGACAGATCATGATGTTGCCATTATTGATTCACCCTCTGGAGAACGCTTTATTCTCGTCTTTATGAGCGACAATGTAGCTAACAATACCCAAGCAAAAAACACCATAGCGCAAGCAGCAAAAATCGTCTATGATTATATGCAGGAGTAAACAAACAAAGGACAATGACTATGAAACAACTACGAAAAAGCATCATCCTGATAGTCGGGATCATGCTACTGATTGATCTCGGCGGCATGCAGGCGTGTGGGATAGTTCGTCAAGCCGATACACCAACGGCGGTAACGGGGGAAATCCCCGCTGCCCCAGTAGCCTCAGCTACACCAGCTGCCCCAGATGTGCCCTACCTTGCCCCATTGGATACCCCTACCCCACCTATAACCAATACCATACCTATGCTGCCCTCTGCCATTGCTACTGCGACTGAGCAGATGTATGCGACCCTGATACCAGCGGCTTCCCCCACAACAACAACTACTGTTACCTTGCCAATCACCACGCCTGTTGCCCCAGATGCCCCCACTCGTCCCCCGTTCCCGGCTGATGAGATGTTGGCTATCTTGGGGCAGGCGGGGGGGGATTTTGGGGTTGTTGTCTATGATGTACCGCATAATGCACTGGTCTACACTCACCAACAAGACCTTTCCTTCTCGGCGGCAAGCCTCATCAAAATGCCCATAGCAGTAGCTGTCTATCAACTTGCTTCCGCAGAAGCCCTCAGCCTAGATACGCCGCTCGTGATGCAAGCAGAAGACATTGTTGGTGGTTCTGGCTCGTTGCAGTATGAACCGGCTGGTACTACCTATACCATTCGGGAGTTGTGCGCCCGGATGATCTCCGACTCAGACAATACCGCAGCAAATATGCTGGTTGAATACATCGGCGGCTTTGCTGTGGTCAATGAGACAATGCGGCAGGTTGGGACTACCAACACTATCATGCAACGCTACCTTATGGACCTTGAGGCTATGCAAGCAGGGCGCGATAATCTCACGAGCCCGGCGGATATGCAGCTCTTGTTGCAGTTGTTGGCACAGGATGAGCTTGCGGGAGCAGGGGAACTACGGGCAGCACTAGAACAGACCAGCGACACCCAAAAGCTGCCAGCCCTGCTACCAGCCAATGTTATCGTGCAGCACAAGATAGGTACCCTGACCGGGGTTGAGCATGATGTGGGCATAGTCTATCCTCCGAGCAGCAGCCACTATATCGCCGTCTTTATGAGCAATGGCTTGTCCTCCAATCAAGCGGGTATTACCGCGATTGCTGAGGCTTCGCGGTTGGTGTACGACTATTTCACCGAGTCGGTGGCAGCGGGGGATGAGGAGGGGGATGCTCCTGGTGAGACGGCGGCGATGCCCTCACCCACACCTGTCCCCCCCCTACGCTATGTTTTCCCTGTCGATTCAGCACAGGTGACATATGGTCCCTATCACCACGACTACCCGGCAACAGATATATTTTGCCCTATTGGGAGTCCCTACCTAGCAACCACATCGGGGGTCGTGGATTTTGTCAATGCGAATGATCGTTGGGACCCTACAACAGATGTACCAGCAGACCGTGGTGGTATTATGTTAGCGATTATTGGGGATGACGGGTGGCGATACTACGGTTCGCATCTGTCTGGGATAGCAGCGGGCATCATACCAGGGGTGCGGGTAGACGCAGGACAACTGCTTGGATGGACGGGCAACAGTGGCAATGCCCGCTGGACAGACCCACACCTGCACTATGGCATATCACCCCCTACCTTCCCTGAAGATTGGCAAACTAGGCGGGGGGAGATACCGCCTTATTCCTACCTCCAAGCGTGGCAGCGTGGAGAATCTATAACCCCGCAAGATGAAGGAGAAGAAGGGTGAATGGGAAGAGGTCGCCTTTACAGCTTGCTTACTTGTTCAAGCATTCTGCGGGCATCCTTGAGGGCAGTTTCTAAGACTTCTATATCGTCAAGGTAGCAATTCCAGTTTGGTTCCCCTGCCTCTCGTGCCTCTTCGGTCCATTCACGCGATAACGCAACTCTCCCCTCTGCCTCAATGAACAACCAGCTCAACTCGGTAGTTTTCACTCTGAGGGCTGCAGCAAGGTGGGCAGCATAGGTTTCACCCGCGGAATCGGTTTGTTCTACGGATAGGGAGAGGGGAGTTTCACGGGGGATAACAAAAGTTCTTTCACGTTCATTCATGGTACTGTATAGTGTAGCATGTGATGGTCAGAAGATCAACGGGAGATTTTGTAGGGTAGGGCTACGTCAAAGTCCGCACAACCCCCTCTTCCCTAGCCCCGCGTCCCACCGAGCAACCCCCCCATCCCCTAGCCCCGCGCCCCACCGCGGGGAGAAGGGGAATCGTACATCCCCCGCCCCCCCGCACACACCACACGCCCCTATGCACACCCCCACCCGCCCCTACGCACACCCCACACGCAGGGGGGCGGGGGCAACCCGTGATTTTTTTGGTATAATGAGTGAGGAATTGCTAGACGTTTAGCTAGGGGTATGCCAAACCTATGAACCGGCGACAGAAAAACATCATCAATGTTATTGGGACATTTGCTATTCTTGCTGTTGCTGTCTTGAGCAACTATCTTACTATTCCTGAGCATTTGGAACCATACATAATGCCATCTTTTGGGGTTTTATTCGTTGTAGCACTGGTCTATACCGTTTGGCAATCGCAGCAAACAGAAACCCCCGCCCCCACCGTCCCCACCGCCGACCACGCCCCTACTATCCTCACTGAGAAAGAACGCCGCTTTCGCGCCCAAGTGTTGCAAGCGGTCTATGACTATTGGGTCAAGGGTATCTTGGAGCAATCCCTCTACCGCGAAATGCTCCTAGATTTGAAGATGGCATATAACCCAGATGCGGTGCAATATCCTTTTGATATGGTGTTGCACCGCCCCAACCGTACCGATACCGCATTGCCCCCAAATACCAAGATTAGTGCTGTGTTTGACGAAGCCCGCGGTGAATTGCTCATCATGGGAGAAGCGGGCGCAGGCAAAACGACCATGCTACTTGACCTCGCCCGCACCCTGATAGCACGGGCGCAGGCGGACGAAAACCACCCCATACCCGTTATCTTCAACCTCTCCACATGGACAACGTTTGTGGAACAGCAAAAGAACAAAGAACACGCAACCTTTGCAAACTGGCTAGTTGAGCAACTCCGCGCCAACCTCGTCAAGAAAGAGATCGCGCAAGCGTGGGTAGCCCAAGACCAACTCGTGCTCCTGCTCGATGGTCTGGATGAGGTCAAGGAAGAATACCGCGTTGAGTGTGTCGCGGCTATCAATGCCTATCGCAAGGAACACGCGATTACCAATATGGTGGTGTGTAGCCGCATCACCGACTATGAGACCTTGCAAGCCACACTCCACCTCAACGAGGCTATTACCATACAGCCGCTTACCACAAAGCAAATAGACGACTACCTAGCAACGGCAGGGGAGAGCCTCGCTACGCTGCGAACGCTGCTCCAAACGGACGCAACGCTGCGCGAACTGGCAGACACCCCGCTGATGTTGAGCATTATGGTGTTGACCTATCAGGACGCTGCAGCCGACATTATCCGCGATAGTGGGACGCTGCCCGAACGTCGCAAGCAGTTGTTTGACAACTATGTGCAACGGATGTTTGACCGTCCTGGCAAGCACACGGAAAAACCCTACACGGACGCGCAGACCACCCGTTGGCTGGCGTGGTTGGCAGCCCAAATGGTCACACATGGGCAAACGGTGTTTGCGGTGGAAGGGATGCAACTATCTTGGCTAGGGACGAAGAAATGGAAGAAAAGGTATCGTGTGCTCATGGATCTGTTCTTCGGTCTGGTCGTCGGTCTGGTCGGCGGTCTGTTCTTCGGTCTGGTCGGCGGTCTGGTCGTCGGTCTGGTCTTCGGTCTGGTCTTCGGTCTGGTCGGCGGTCTGGTCGGCGGTCTGGGCAATATTAAACCTACTGAATCATTACGATGGTCATGGAAAGAAGCAAAAAGCGGTCTGGTCGGCGGTCTGGTCGGCGGTCTGGTCGTCGGTCTGGTCGGCGGTCTGGTCGACGGTCTGGTCTTCGGTCTGGTCGACGGTCTGGTCGACGGTCTGGTCTACGGTCTGGTCTTCGGTCTGCTCTTCGGTCTGGAAAGCAAAGAATTGCAAACAAAAACACGCCCGAATGAAGGGATATGGAAATCGTTACAGAGCGGTCTGGTCTTCGGTCTGGTCTTCGGTCTGGTCTTCGGTCTGGTCTTCGGTCTGGTCTTCGGTCTG
>CAYPHM010000136.1:6984-12928 GCA_964410555.1 uncultured Chloroflexaceae bacterium
GTTGGCGGTCTGGTCAACGGTCTGGTCAACGGTCTGGTTGGCGGTCTGGTCGTCGGTCTGGTCGTCGGTCTGGTCGTTGGTCTGGATAAAGGTATTGGTGCGTTTATCCAGCACTTTACCCTTCGTGCTCTCCTTGCCCGCAAGCGCGACATCCCCTTTCGCCTCGTCCCCTTCCTAGAGTATGCCAAAGAGCGTATTTTCCTGCGGCGCGTGGGGGCAGCTATATCTTTGTCCATCGGACGTTGTTGGAGTATTTCGCGGCGCAGCAGGGGGAGTAGGGGGCAGGGGGGCAGGGCAGCCCCCATCCCCCCGCCCCGCGTCCCGCCAAACGAGCCGCGAGTGTCAACGAGCGGGTGTTTCCCCCCCATCCCCTAGCCCCTGCCCCTTCGGGCAGCCCCCATCCCCTAACCCCTTCCCCCACCGAGGGGAGAAGGGAAACCGTGCAGCTCCCCCTCGCCCTTTATGGGAGAGGGGGCAGGGGGAGCGGGTTGTTGTCCCCCATCCCCTGCCCCTTCGGGCAGCCCCCATCCCCTGCCCCTTACCCCCGCTACGCGGGAGAAGGGAGTCGGAGGTATTCCCCCTCGCCCTTTATGGGAGAGGGGGCAGGGGGAGAGGGTTGTCGCCCTATGGGAGAGGGGGCAGGGGGAGAGGGTTGTCGCCCTTTATGGGAGAGGGGGCAGGGGGAGAGGGTTGTCGCCCTATGGGAGAAGGGGATGGGGGAGACACAACCAAAGGCAAAAACACCGTTGCTTTAGCGGGTACTATCCCCAATACCAACAACCCGCTGCTAAAGTCTGCCACAAAGACCCGATCATCAGCGACCCAGACACTTTGGGGAATACCAGGAGTATTGGTACTAGAAAGAACTACTGGATTGCTGGCATCTTGCACATCAACAAGCTGCATCCCCTCACTAACAGTAGCCACATAAGCCAGGGTATCATACACATCTAAGGCTATTGCCGCATCAGTTGTCATCCCTAGCAACACCGGGTTTGTCGCATCACGCACATCAATAATACGCATGCCCCCCCCCACCCCGCCTGCAGCCAAATAGACGGTATCACTCACCACAACTAGCCCACGGGTATATACCTGCTCTTCCATCGCAAGTTGCCCGCGGATGCTAGGGTTTGTCGCATCACGCACATCAAGGACAAGCAAGCTATGTTGATCTGCCACATACGCCATATCGCCAGACACTTGCAGGGCTAGGGCAGACCCAGCAGTATCCACACTGCCTACTAGCGTAGGACTCACCGGACTGCTGACATCGAGCACATGCACCCCTGCACTGCCCGCAGCTACATACGCTCGCCCCTCGCGCACCTGTATGTCAGTGACTCTCCCCGGTACCGCAAGGCTACTGATGAGGGTAGGGCTAAGGGGGTCGCTCACATTGACCATCTGCACCCCTTCACGGTCTGCTGCTATATACACCGTATCATCTGCGATGGCAAGAGCTTGCGCCGACCCTGCCAGCGTCACCTGGGAGACTACCGTGAAGGTATTACTTGCAGTGATAGAAGCCGAAGACTGGGTACTCTGCGTATTGGTCAAGGGGGGGGTTGCTGTTAGCGTAACAATTGCCATACCAGCGTTGCCAGCTGCCACATACGCTCGCTGATGATCATCAGCGACCACAACATCTACAGCACCATACAGCGTGGTATAGTGGCTTTCTAGCGTTGGCGTAAGTGGTTCACTGAGGTCAAACACCTGCATACCCCCGCTATTTGCCGCCACCCAAAACCGTTCCGTGTTAGGTTGTTGTAAAACCATAGCCGTTTCGCCTATCACATCATAACTCCCGACTATTTTTGGTTGGGAAGGAGTACTGATACCAACGATGGAGAAGCCGTTGACATCTGCTGCCACCGCCACCACATCCTGCGTTATCCATACTGCCCTCGCTTTGCCGGGCAATGCCGTTTGCCCAATACGTTGCGGAGCGGTGGGGGTGCTGACATCGAGCACCAACAAACCATCGCTATCGGCAGCAAGATACGCTACTGGACCATCAAGCTGGACATCGTGTATAGGCGTGTCAGCCATAAATGCACCAATAATCGTGGGACTCACTGGATTACTTACGTCTATCACCTGGAGACTGCGCCCACGCCCCGTTGCTACATAGGCCAATTGGCTTGTGCTATCTACGTCTACTGCCGCCGATGACCCAAGCTCCATTGTGCTGATGCTACCAAGCAACAGCGGGGTATCAGCATTGCTGATGTCTACCACACGCAAGCCCCCCTCAAAACCGGTAGTTGTGACGTAGGCATAGTTCCCCTGCACATGCACCGATGAGGTAGAACCTTGTAGCGTTATATGCCCCCGTTCTTTGGGTACTGTTGGGGTGCTGATGTCAAGAATATGGACCCCGCTATTGCCAAGTGCCACATACGCTAGGTCATCTGCAATGGCTATGTGCTGGATGTAGTCAGTAAGCGGGATTCTTGCTACAGGGGTAGTTGGGGTGTTACAGTCAAAAATGAGCAACGCTCCCCCCTGCCCTACATATACCCACGAGCCATCAAAGGTCATAGTCTGGATACTGCCGCCAATGCTGCCCAAAAACTTGTAGAAATACATCTCACGGGCAGACAACGACGGTGGTTGATAGTGACGATGTGGTTGATGGTAACGATATTGATATTGCTGATGTTGTGGTTGATAGTGATCTGCTAGGAACTGCTCATGTGCTGCTAGGGTAGTAGATACTGCTGCATTGTCTAAAGGAAAAGAGAGCGTGAGCAACGTTAGGGTCCATATCACGAGTAGTCCAAAAAGCGTTCCCAATCGCATAGGTCATATCCTGTATAGGTTATCTATTATTCTATACTATCTAGCTATCAATGAAGAATCAAACTGTTTGTTAGAGGATGGGGCAAGGCAATACATGCTTTGTCATTGTAGTATAGCATTTTTTGGGGAAAGGTGTAGATAAGGATTATGGAGTATGGGGCTACGTCAAAGTCGCACAATCAAAGAAATTTTGCCCTTCTTGCCCACCCTCTCATGGTTGCTTCCCCGCTCCCCATCACGCAAGCCAGCCCATCGCCAGCAACACCAAAATCCCCCCCCCTGCGACAATGCGATACACCCCAAACGCCACAAAACTATTAGTCGCCACGTAGCGCAACAACCAGCCAATGCTCAACCAGGCGATAACGAGAGAAACCCCTGTCCCAAGCAGCAGCCAACCAAACCCCGCACTATCGAACTGGGCTAGGTTCTTGAGCAAATCATACACCGTAGCCGCGCCGAGGGTGGGCATAGCAAGGTAAAAGGAAAACGCCGTAGCCGTCTGGCGGTCTAGCCCTGCCACCATCCCGCCAACAATAGACGCACCAGAACGGGAGGTACCAGGTATCATCGCAAGAACTTGGGCAAAGCCAATACCGAGAGCTTGCAGCAGCGAAATCTGCTGGAGATCCCTTGTCGATTGTTTTTCCTGTTGTGGCATACGCTCAATGACAATGAAGATGATACCACCGATAATCAATGCCCACGCAATGACCCGCGGCGAGAAGAGCACCGCTTTTATCCAATCGTGCAAGAAGACTCCTATCACCGCCGCTGGCAAAAAGGCGATGAAAATTGCCAGCCAAAACCGGCGTGTTTGAGGGCTACTGACAACGCTCCGGGCTTGCTCCAGCAAATCTCGGCTATAAAACCCAACCACAGCAATGATCGCCCCTAGTTGAATGAAAATTTCAAAGGTACCCCCAGTGCTATGCTTGAATTGCATCAGGTTTGAAGCAATGAGCAGATGGGCTGTTGACGATATGGGCAAAAATTCTGTTACCCCCTCAATAACGCCAAGTTGTATGGTCTGCCACCAATCCATTTGTCCAAACCCTACTATTGCAAGCAGGATAAGCACAAGCTCCAAGCCAGCAATGAGGACAAGAAATCCATGATTTTGGAATAGCTTTTTCATATCATATCCTTATGTGCAGTATTCAGAGAACATTCATCTCCCTAACAGGTCAAACCCTGCCTAGTATACCGTTTAATTAATCACACAAAAGCTACCAGCAACAGCATGTGGTCGCTGATAGTCTTGTAGCGAGTAGCAAAAGGATTTCGGGGAATTACATACCAAACTCAAGCCGCCGAATTAGGTTAATGGGCAGGTTGGCATCATACATTTTCTTTTGCGTCTTTTTAATATCGTACTCAACCCGGTTATAGGTAATGATACCTTTGTCGGTATCAAGAATGGCATACGCCGCACGCGGGTCATAGTCACGCGGTTGTCCCACACTCCCCGGATTGATGAAATAACGGGAGTTATGCACGAGTTCAATCACGGGGACATCTGATGGGAGAAACCGCTCACAATGCCCGTCTGCGTATTGGTGAAAGCCAAGCTGTACATGGGAGTGTCCAATGAGGCATATCTGGGTATCAAAATAGGTAAAATTGACCGTCGCCTGCTCAACAGAAAGGAGATACTCCCACACCGGCTCACGGGGGCTGGCATGGGCTACCGTCACCCGATCATCTATCCGTTTTCTTGGCGAAAGCTCTTTAAGCCACGCCAGATTTTCTGGGGCAAGCTGCTCGCCATTCCAAATATTGGCGGTTCGTGCGTCAGGGTTAAAGTCATCGAGATCAAGTTCGCCAATACAGGCGAGATCATGATTGCCCGTGATGATCTCTTGTGCTTGGTTCATGACCGTTTCAACGCACGCATTTGGTTCCGGTCCGTAGCCAATGGTATCACCTAGACACCAGAGCCTATCTACACTGCCCGCTGCGGCAAGCACTGTGTCAAGAGCTACCTTATTGGCATGAATGTCTGAGATAATAAGAATACGCATGAGTTTTCCTGTGTGCTGCTAAAAGATTCAAGATAACGTGAAGATAAAGAACCCCCTGGATTACTACCCAGGGAAGAGTTATCCCGTATGGTTTTTACATTGTACCGTTCATCGTGTCTCAAGGAAACCGTTATCAGTATAACCCAAAGTTATGTCAAATTTTAATCTACTCCCTTTCTCATCCCCCGCCCCATGTCTCACCGAAGGGAGAAAGGAACCAACCACCGGGTGGCTCCCCCTCGCCCTGGAATAGGAGAGCGAACAAGGGGGGGAAGCAAAAAAGGGCAATACACCGTTGATGGTACAACTTTGACGTAACCCTGGGTATGAACAAAAGATACCAATCTTCATCAGTGATTTGTATTATAATTGATGGATACAGCATGTTCTCATTCTGTTATGGTTTTCCAGCGTTTCCTGGTACTAGTATGGAGTTGCTTTTTTGCTATGGATTCACAATCCCACCACTGTCCCCATCTCGGTTTAAAACAAAATCGGGCGATTAGGTTTGCCTCACCGACTCCAGAGCACCGTTGCTATGTATCAGGTGAAGCGCAAGATATACCCGTTGAACAGACAACCTATTGTCTCTCTTCTAACCATGTCAACTGTCCATTATACATGGGTTTAAGCCTACCTTCAACGCCTGATTCCCCCCAAGTTAGCTCATCCTCGGTTCCCCGGCGAGGTATGCGAGCTTGGTTTTTGGCTCTTTCACCACGAGATCGCACTATTTATGGGGGGTTGTTGGCTATGGTATTGGTCATTGTGGGTATCTATGTGGTTATGGGGGTGCGGCTCTTGACCCGCGACCCGGCTATCGGCGATGGATTACCAACGGCGGTGGGAGAAACAACCCCTACCCCATCCCCAACAGCACTCGCATTGGCTTCGTCTACTCCTACACCAACACTCACCAATACCCCCACGCAAACACCTACCGACTCCCCCTCACCAACACGCTCAACTGTGGCACTCTCTCCTACAAGGGGGGCACTTACGGTTACTGCTACGACAACCCAACCAATCTCCCCATCCCCGGCAACAACCCAACCGGCAACAACCCAACCAGCCCCCCCCCCCCCCCCCCCCCCCCCCCCCCAACCCCCCCC
>CAYPHM010000137.1:0-12508 GCA_964410555.1 uncultured Chloroflexaceae bacterium
CCCTCTCCCATAAAGGGCGAGGGGGATGAGCACCTGCTCGGTTCCCCTTCTCCCCGCGGTGGGGGAAGGAGCAGGGGATGGGGGCTGCCCGAACACCCTCTCCCCCCTGCCCCCTCTCCCATCCCAGGGCGAGGGGGAGGAGCACCTGCTCGGTTCCCCTTCTCCCCTCGGTGGGGGAAGGAGCAGGGGATGGGGGGGGCAAAACAACCCTCTCCCCCCTGCCCCCTCTCCCATAAAGGGCGAGGGGGATGAGCACCTGCTCGGTTCCCCTTCTCCCCTCGGTGGGGGAAGGAGCAGGGGATGGGGGCTGCTCTAGCACCCTCTCCCCCCTGCCCCCTCTCCCATAAAGGGCGAGGGGGAGAGACACATCCGCTCGTTGACCCTCGTGGCTTATTTGGTATCCGCTCGTTTGACAATGAAGGAATAACCTATGGCTAAGAAAAAGAAAAAAGGACAACAACGATCTTCCTCTGCTTCAGGAGCAAGACCAAAGAATACCCTAAACCATATCATCAAACGGGAACTAACCAACATTGACCAATACCTTGCTCAAGATGAAGTGGAAGAAGCCCTTGTACTGCTGACAGATTTAAACCAACGTTACCCCAAGAATGAAGCCATCCTCAAACGGTTAGTTGAAACTAGCTTTACCTTGAGGGATATGTGGGAGTATATGAACTATGCCAGAGAATTTATTGCTGTGCGCTCAGATGATGACCCCGATATATATTGGAGACTTGCGCTTACCTATATATTCTTTGATTTCTATGTTCATGCTCTTGAAGCACTTGAAATTTTCAAGGATAAAATAGATATTCAAGAAGACAAAATGGATGTTATCGAAAAAATAGCCAACATCAAGGAATTTATCACGAGTCAGTGCGCTGAATATGACATGGATTTTGAAGAGGGGAAACAGTTTATTGAAAAGAATGAACAGATATGGATGCGTTTGGATGGAACCAACCCTAAAGAATCTCTCCAATTGGCAGAAGAACTGATACAGATCAAGCCAAATTTTCTCCCGGCACACATGAGTATTGGGCAAGCCTACTTTGTCAATGGACAGAAGGAGAAGGCTATTGAAACAGCAAGATATTTGCTAGAACATATGCCATCCGAACCTCAAGCGCATTTTCAACTCATACACTTTTTGTTCTTGTCTGGGCAATTTGAAGCGGCAACAGAACAGGCAGAACAGTTCAAGAACCTTCCAGTTTCTTCAAGTATGCAGTATTTTAAGCTGGCTGAAACCTTTAGCTACTTAGGGAATAATGAAGAGGTCATCAAAGCGTTTAAAACCTACAAGGAAACCTATGGAGAAGGGCAAAAAAAAGACATGTTGTCGTTCAACCATCAGGCAATTTTCCACCATCTAGCAGCAGTGGCAACTATGCGCTTAGGAAATCAACAGCAGGCAGAGGATTTATGGAAAACTGCGCTAAAAATATACCCTGGACTGAGGATAGCCGAAGATAATTTTGACGAATTATTCAAAGCACCAAGCGAACGATATGTAGCCTGGCATGAACCACTTTCAGGTTGGTTGATACCTGCTGATCTTATGGATATACCCGAATTTTACCACCCTATAGAAAAGCATACCCCAGAGGAAATCAATGCAAAGGCAAAAGAAGTCCAGCAGTGGCTGAAAGACAAACCGCATATAGAGGCACTTATCCCCAAACTCTTGGAGTTGGGAGACCCGCTAGGATGTAATCTCGCACTGGATATTGCAATGAACGCGCAATTGCCGGAGCTCAACCACGTATTAGCCAATTTTGCGCGAGGGCAGATTGGTCCCGACAATCTGCGCTATACGGCGGCTATGGTAGCCCAACGAGCAGGGGTCATTCCCGCTGGTACCACATCTATGTGGTTGCAAGGGGAATGGACAGACATTATGCTGCTTGATTTTTTCATCAGCTATGAATCCACAGAGTATAACTATAGCCCGAAGGTGAGAAAATTGGTGCAAGATGGGATTACCGCCTTGCAAGAGCAGCGTATAGCAAAAGCCTTACAAATCCTTCAACAGGCAGAATCCTTAGCTCCCAATGACTTAACCATCAGGCAAAATTTGGCTATAGCATACCAAGTGTCAGGTGACGAAGAACGTGCCTACAAAATGTTTTCTACATTACATGAGGAACATCCAGACTACATCTTTACTGCGGTTTCTCTGTCACAGATGTTTATCACCCAGGGCAACATAGACCGTGCTAGAGAGAAAATCACTTCACTTCTTCAGCGAAAAGAATTTCATATCGATGAGTTTATTGCCCTTTGCAAGGGGCATATTAACCTTGCGTTAGCCAAGGATAAACAAAGTCAGGCACAACAATGGCTCAGTATGTGGAAGTACCTAGAACCGGAACATCCAGAGATTCTTGCCTGGCAATATAGGGTTAATAAACAAGAGATTTTACGGCAATTCTTGTCCAAAAACATACGAGATAGTCTTTACTTGCACTAAATAGCATCTTGCTCTGTTTGTTAAGGGTCTAGGAGCATCCTATGCAATACCTACAACGTTGGTTTCATATGATCATAGTCATTGGGGGCGTGGTGGTGTTGGCAATGGTGCTGGCGTATGTGGGGCAACCAGCGCAAGCAGAGGTTGCCGCCGCCCCCGCTCCCCCCATTCGCCTCTCCCCTACCTCTCCCCTGCGCCATGCTCTCATCCGTGGCAGTGCGCTGTATGACTCGCCGCTGGTCGTGTGGGTGCAACGTACCTCACCAACTACTGCCGACCATCTCCGCAGTTTGGATATAGACCTGCTAGAACCGCATAACCAAACGGGGGATAAGATAGTCGCGCTGGTTTCCAAAGAACAGCAGCAAATGCTGCTTGCCCAGGGGTGGCAGGTGCAGGTAGACGAAGAGCAAACCCGCTTGTTTGATAGATGGGCGTTGTTGTCCTACCTGGATAGTTACCAGACGGTTGAGGACATCCACACGATGTTCTATCAGATGGAGCAGCAGTACCCAACGTTGGCACGGGTTGAGGATTTTGGCGACTCGTGGGAGCGGGTGCAGTATGGGAGCGAGCGGGGCTATGATTTGCTGGCACTGCGAATGACCAGCCAGCGGCACACCGGCGAGAAGCCGGTGTTTTTTCTCATGGCAGCTATTCATGCCCGTGAGATGGTCAGTGCCGAGATTGCTACCCGTTTCATCACCATGCTGCTAGAGGGATATGGCACAGATGCCACGATTACGTGGTTACTCGACGAGCACGAGGTACTCGTCGTGCCTATAGCAAACCCCGATGGGCGTAAACTGGCAGAGCAAGGCTATTTTCAGCGTAAAAATGTCAATGACCAGTATGGGGGAGGATGTGCTGTTCCCCCAATAATGTCCAACCATACGGGGGTAGACCTCAACCGCAACTTTGGCTACCAGTGGGGGACGGTGGTTGGTCCTGATACAGACCCGTGCGAACAGACTTTCCCTGGTGATGTGGCAGCATCTGAACCAGAGACGCAGGCAATCCAACAGTTTATAACCTCGCTTTTCCCCAACCACCCCGCGCCGGGGAGCAGTGGACAACCTGCCCCAGACACCACTTCTGGGGTGCTCATTTCGCTGCACTCCTATGCAGAGATGGTGCTTTGGCCCTGGGGCTACTCCGACAGTCCATCTCCTAACGCGGCAGGCTTGGCACGGCTAGGGCGGCGTATGGCGGCAATGAATGGCTACTATGCGGGGCAGGCGGTCACGCTCTACCCAACTTCTGGCACAACAGATGATTGGGCTTATGCTACGCTTGGTATCCCCTCTTATACGTTTGAGATAGGTCCCACATTTGGGCAGTGTGGGGGATTTATGCCGCCTGCATCCTGTCTGGATGATGCAACAGGGGGGGGATTTTGGCAGCGCAATATGCCAGCGTTGTTGTATGCGGCGCGGGTAGCTCGTGCGCCCTACCTGCTACCGATTGGTCCTGATGTGCGCGAGCTCCGGGTGATCAGCGATACGGCAACGGTGACGGTGACGGTAATGCTTGATGGGGGAACGGGGCATGTACGCAATGCTGACATGTCGCTTGGTATGTCGCCCTGGTATGGCAGCGAGCCGCTAACCATGACGGTCACAGATGGGGTGTGGGATAGCCCGGTAGAAACAGCACAAACGGTCATTTCACAAACACGGTTGCTCCAGGAAGGACACAATCTCAGCAACACGTTGGTACTCGTCCGTGGGCAGAGCGAATCGGGGGTGTGGGGGGGGATGCAACCTGTATGGGTGCATGAACAAACCCCAACCGGTGTGCTGGTACAGGGCATAACCAGCGAACAGGATGGCGACCAGGTGCGCTTGGTTGTTGCGCTTGCGGGGGGAGATGAGCCGATAGCAGCAGGTGAGGTCTATTTTGGTGGCGCAGTATGGGATGGGGCAAATCGGCACACCTTGACCCCGGTAGATGGAGCATTTGATTCGCGGGAGGAGCAGGGCGAGATGCTGGTGCCGTTGGAGACGCTCCGCGGGGTGGCGGGGTATGATGCAACAAATAATCAGCTTGTGGTGACGGCACGCGGGTATGATGCGGTAAACGAGTGGGGGTTGAGCGCGGGAACTATGGTTGTGTTGACACCATCACAGCAGCCAGACTCCTTTGTTGTACTATTGCCCATCGTCATGGAAAATTCCCCCTAGTGCATCTGGGTGCAACAATTTGGGAAGCATCATCGTCATGGTAAGTAATGAGATGACAATTGCATGGAAAGGGGATTTCCTGTGAGCGATAAAAGTCAACATGAACATAATCAAGAGGTCGGCGGTCTGGCTGGTCTTGGGGCAGGCGTGATAGCCGGGGCATCGGCTGGCACTGCGGTGATGCCCATATTGGGGACATTTACGGGAGCACTTATCGGTGGGTTGCTTGGCAATGAGCTAGGCAAAACGATAGGTGGGGTCTTTTTGGATACGTTTTCTTTCCCCGAAGACACCGGCGGCGGTGGGGAGCCACCGGCAGCTGCGCCCGGTAATCCAGCGGCAGGGAGTAGCCAGAGCTACCACACGAGCACAGGCGGCGAGTATGCCACTGGTGCCGATGTGCTGGTACAACTTGAGCGGCTCGGTCAGCTGCACAAGCAGGGGTTGATTACCGACGAGGAATTTCGTGCTGCTAAGGCGCAGTTGCTTGGGCTGTAGTGGCATAGTTGCCCGATTGCCAGGTTGCCCATTTTCACTTTTTTGTGGTATGATATGAACATCTTTATTTAACTCCTTTTAACTCCTTACCCCCCTCGTCTCATACCGTGGCGAGGGGGACATATTTTGTAAACGGTTTCTCCTCGAGCAATTGCCTCCCCTGCCCTTCCCCCGCAAGCGGGAGAAGGGAGACAAGTGATCCGCGAGGGTCAACGAGCGGGGGCATACCCCCGGTACTGGTAGCTTTAGGAGGCAAGGCGCTGGCTTTCTCGTGTCTGTCGTGCTTTCCTGCGATGAAACTGTGCCGCTTGATACATAAAGGCTTCCAAACGGGTTTTGATATTCGTTCCCTCTTGGGCATCATACGAAATATCTAACCACGGGATGTTGTCAAGGTCTGCTCGCATACGTGGCGCAATACCGGCGGTAATAGTCCCTGGCATACAGGAGAAGGGCATCACATTGAGCAAACCATCAAACCCCCGCTTGCCAAAGTCTATAGCTGACCCCATGCTCAAGATAGCCTCCGAGTGCAAATCGGAATGGTAGTAGGGGGTAAGATTTGCCATAAGTTCAGAAACGTGCGGGTCATGCGGATGCTTGATCAGGTGCTCTACTGGCTTCAAGATGTTCTGCTCAAGATGGCGTTGGTACGCATCGGTCAGTCGCATCTTTACGTAACGTTTGGTATTCTTGAAGAACCATGCATCTCGGATGTAGGTCCAGTTTGTGTAATAAAGCCACTCGGTGATACCGGCAATCTGCACCTCACCTCCAGCTTGCTCAACCTGCCGGGGCAAGTCAAGATTGACATGCTTGTTAAAGCGCAGGTATATCTCCCCTACAATGCCAATCATTGGGCGTGGGTTGCTCTTGTCTAGCGGGATACGCTCAAACTGCCGCCCAACCCAGCGCATCGCTTCGACGAGCTCTTTCCCGCCGCCGGCTTCAACCGCTGCAACTACGCGGTCAAGGCTTTGTTGGTAGACCACATCGGTCTGGCCCTTGTTGCGCTCATAGGGGCGATGACCATGTAGCAACTTGTGCAGTATATCGCCTGCTACTGCCCCTTCCCAAATGAGCAAGCGCAAGAGTTGCGGTTTTTCCCCCAACCCTTGATAGGAGTTGGACGCAGATGGGGAGAGGAAATCTACTTCAGCCAAGCCATGCTCTGCCAATATTTCCTTCTGGAGCACATTGTAGCACCCAAACCGACAAGAGCCTGCTGTAGTGGGCATAAAGACCGCTGCTTGTTGTGGGTCAAAATCTTCGTGTCGCGCCCGCTGCATAATATCTCCCGTTGTGGTAATGCATGGCAAACATTCGCTGCCCCGACAGTAGTGCAACCCTATTTCACGGGTCTTGGTGGTAGTGGGGGTCAAAACTTCAGCAGGCAACCCATGCGAGCGCATAGCGGCAGCCAGCATATAGCCATGATCGCACATATAGGGAATATAGGTATGCCGCTTATAGTCCTTATACTTGTTGGTTCCGTTTTGGGTTCCGTTTTGGGTTCCGTTCTGGGTTCCATTTCGGTTTCCGTTTTGGTTTCCATTTTGGCTGGTTATCGTGGTTGGTGCAGGATTTTTTGCTGCTACCGTAGTCGTAGTCGTGGTCATACAATGGCTCCTTTCCCCATTTTTAAGCTATCAAAGAAGGCTTCACAGCGGGTCATAATGCCCGCATCAGCAGTGTGTTCGTCCATTTCCAGTTCCAAGAAGGGTTTATCGCCGAGGATACGGCGGAAAAAGCTAATGATAAACGAGTCCGGTCCACAGCTAAAGTTGGTCACATAGACGGCATTGAGGTTGGGGTTGTCACGAATGATATGAGCAGCGGCGAGAATATCCTGTCCACTGCGCCAGAACATATCTTCATACTCTGGAGAAATATCCACGCTATCTACCGGGAGGAAGTCCATTGGTATGGGTAACACCCCCAGTTTGCGGAGTTTGAAGGGGAGGTCTTGGGATACCCCCAGGTCTGTAGCATTGTAGGGGCGACCCACGATGACCGCGGCTACCTGATCCTCGGGCAAACTGGCGAGAATTTCTTGCCCCCGCTGGCGTATAGCCCGGTAAAATGCCCGTTGTTCAAGCGTAGCCGCAGCATCTGCTTCCTCAAGCCGTTTGTAGGGAACCCCTAACTGGCGGGCAAACTCTTGTAAATCCCGTTTTTTGGTTTTCTCCCATCGCATCTGGAAGGGAAACTGAAGTGGACGAACCCCTTTGGATAGGAGGTCTATATGGGCAGTGACAAGGTAGGATGTAGCGGGAATGTAGGGGCAGTAGTTGTTTTCCTCCTGATTGGGAGAAACATTCTCGCGGTTGATAACGCCCGGAAGGAAGATGAAATCTACCTCTTTCTCTAGCAAGTCCATAACATGCCCATAGATGAGCTTCACAGGGAAGCAGGCTTCTACTGCCGCATATTCTAAGGCTTGTCGCACCACTTGCGGGTTGGTGGCTTCCGAGACGACAATCTCAATACCAAGCGTCTTAAACAGCGTTCGCCAGTAGGGGAACATATCATGGAAGGTCATAGCTCGTGGGATACCCACTCGCATCATGCCATTCATCCGTGGGGGGGGCGGGGTATAGTCACCTACTAGCAGGCTAGTGCGCTCTTCAAACAGGTCTGGGATAGAACTCACGATTTTTGCCCCACTATGCCTGCCTGCCTCTTCAAACTTATCACAACGTGCGCCATAGAAAATTGGCTTTTCGCCGCCGATAACTACCTTGCTAATTTCGCACAGGTTGGGGCAGGCACGACATTCAAAGACGGTTGACTCGTAGTGGCGGTCTGAGAGATTAAAGCCCTTAAATTTGGTGGTGACGTATTCTCCGTTGGTGCGCTGTTCTAGCATCCCTTCCATAGCGAGGATAGCTGCCCCAATAGCCCCGGTGACATCATGGTGCGGGGGAACGGTGATGGGGCGGTTGAGCAGCGATTCAAAGGCTGCCACGACACTTTTATTCCATGCAACGCCACCCTGGAAGAAAATATTTTTGCCAATCACGCGCCCATCTACCACCCGATTGAGGTAGTTTTGCGCGATAGCATAGGCTAACCCGGCGGTGAGTTGGTCTATCTTTGCTCCTTGCTGCTGATGGTGGATAATGTCTGATTCCATAAAGACGGTGCAGCGTTCGCCTAGACAGGTAGGACAGCAGGTGGAGAGGGCAAGTTCGCTAAAATCTTGCTTGATATTGATCTTGAGTCGGTCTGCTTGCTCTTCGAGGAAGGAGCCAGTACCCGCAGCACACGCGCTATTCATGGCAAAGTCTATCACGGCTCCATGACTAAGGCTGATGTATTTACTATCCTGTCCGCCTATCTCAAAGATGGTATCTACCTCTGGATTGATAGCTGTTGCTGCTCGGGCTTGGGCGGTAATTTCGTTGCGGATAATATCTCCGCCGACAAAATCGCCGGTGAGGTGGCGACCTGAGCCAGTGGTGCCTACCCCTTGTACGGCTACCCTATCCCCTACCTCTTCGTAGATTTCGTGTAGGGCTTTTCGCACTGCTTCAAGAGGACGACCTGCGGTGTGGAGGTAGCGGCGGGAGATAACGTGGGCATGTTCGTCAATGATGACCACGTTGGTGCTGATAGACCCTACGTCAATACCAAGATAGACGGGAATATTGCCTACGCCGTTTAGGGACATAGGCGTAGATTGGTAGGTTGGTATAGGAAAGCCAGTGGCATAGAGGGGGGGCATACTTTCGGCATCGTGCTTGTTTGTCACGAGGGCTTCTTTGAGGGGTTGAAACCCATTGAAGTGGGGCATGATGCCCTCTTCCTCTTCATCCATAGCGACAAAGGCTGTGCCAAGAGCTGCCATGAGGGAGTGATTGTCTGGGATAATAAGCTCGCCATCTTCCAAACCTAACACAAGCTCAAATGCCCGGATTACGCCGGCATTGTAGGCAACGCCACCTTGAAAGAGGATAGGCGGGACAAACGATTTGCCTTTACCAATCACGCTCTTGAAGTTGCGGGCTAGTGCCATACAGAGTCCAGCGATGATGTCATTGAGGGGGGTTCCCTTTTGTTGCAGGTGAATCATGTCAGACTTGGCGAAAACGGTACATCTGCCGGCTATGCGGGCGGGGCTTAGGGATTGCAGGGCAAGTACACCAAACTCATTTTCAATGGAAATGCCTAGTCGTTCTGCCTGCTGGTCAAGAAATGACCCGGTTCCTGCGGCGCAGAGCGTGTTCATGGAAAAATCCATCAACATCATTTTGCCGCTTTTTTCGTCCCATTCGGTAGCGAGAAACTTACTGTCTTGTCCACCTATCTCAATGACAGTACGGGCTTCAGGGTGGTACTCACCAATGGCGCGGGTCTGGGCGATAAGTTCGTTGACATGCTGTCCGCCAATCAATCGCGCAATCGGCTCCCCACCGGAGCCAGTCATCCCCACGCCAGCTACCCGTTCTAGCGAGAAGGTTTGTTGCAAGTCTTCAATGGCGTTCAAGAGTGTTTGGCGTGGTTTTCCTTGTGAGCGGAGGTATCGATGGTCGAGCATTTGTCGTGAGCGATCTGCAACAACGACTTTTACCGTAGTTGAGCCAATATCAATACCAAGAAAGATGTCTTTTGTCATACATGATCCCCTTGTGTCTAGCTTTGGGTTGTAGGTATTCTGTTCTCGTGCTTTCTTCCATATGAGGCGTATATGCCCCAGTTGTCGATGTAATGTTATGTGGGGGAGAAGGATCTCCCCTCTCCCTGGTGGTTAGCGTGGGAGGGGAGATCCTCCCCTCCCCGTTGTTGTTATCTTATCAGTTTTGGTTACTGTCGTGAGAGGTATTGGGCATTCCATTCTTCAGGTCCTAAGATATAGACCATATCGGAATCCTTCAACCATATCATCCGTCCGTGGTCAAATAGTTGGACTGTGGCGGTAGTTGCTCGTTCGTGCTCTTCTACTGCCCATCCGAGGTCAGAACGCACCGATGGGTCATCGGTCCAAACTTTGCCAAAACCACGCACTGGCGCAAATAAGCCATTTGGTGGGTTGACGTTTGGTCGCTCATCCATACCTTCTCTCCATGTGTCTTTGAATGATTTGTAACGGCCATAGGTCCAGATAGCATAGACCTGTTGGGTGTCCTCGCCATAATCTACCCATAGCATGAGACCATTCTCCATATTTTGGATAGCTGCGGGGATGTCTTCTATGACTTCGCCAGGACAGCCAAGTTCCTCGGTAAAGTTCGCCCGGTCATAGGCACTCTGGAGTTCTGGCAGGACTTCATTCCCACATTTCCCTAGTTTTGCGAGCACTTCATTGCCTAAGAGACCAAACAGTATTTCGTAGGGTGTGCCAGCGTTTTCTAGGTGATGTTCCATCCGGCGACGCTCAAAGTACTGCACTGTGCCAGTCCAGTCTCCGATGGTCTTCTGATGGGCTTCGGTTATGGGGTAGCCAAACCGATGAACCCCGCCATGCTTCTCCCAAAAAAGGTAGAAGGGGTCACAAAGACTATGCCCCGTTTCCGGGAAAAAAGTGCAGCCGGCGGGAGCATCGCTAACTTGGGGGAAAGTTTGCCAGGGTTCCCCCTGGAGTTCTAGTATCCGTGCGCCTAGCCGTCCTGCCATCACGCCATCTGTTCCGTGGTCCTCTAGCCGGTCCCGTTCAAACCATTGGACTGGGCCGGTCCATCCTTCGATGGTTTCGACCCGTTGGTCTGTAATAGGGTATCCAAACACTGGCAAACCACCATTAAAGTCCCAGTATTCGTAGATGGCTCCAGAGATGCAGTAGCCGGTTTCGGGAAAGCATCGCTGTTCTTGTGCTTGGGTTTGTGGTACGTAAGAGAGCATAGCTAACGGCATGAGTACCAACGCAAGAAAGCTCATCATGGGTCGTTTCATAGAGCGTGGTTCTCCTTTCCCTTCTTTGACAAGAAGGAACTTACAAAAAACTCTTAATACCGTTATTTTACATCTATTTTGCGATAATGCAACAAGAGGGGATAACATAAAGCGGATACCGATATGGCGTATATGCCAGCATATTGGGCGGTATGAAGGGGCAAATGGACAAATGAACGATGGAATATTGCTGCCATGCGGTAGCTTTGCTTTCCCGAATATCGCCGCCTGCCTGTGTCTTACCGTGGGGGTAAGGGGGATAGAGGATGAGCGCGAAGCCACACGCTGCTATGGGTGGTTATAGGCTAGGAGGAAGGGGGGGCTTTTAGGGGTAGGTCTACCGGGCTAAACCCACCCCATTATTATCCGCTCTCCCTGCTTTCTCTCCCATAAAAAGTCAAGGGGAAACAACAAACTCCCCTTTTCCCCACGGTGGGGGAAGGGGCAGGAGAGGGGAACAAGGGGAGTATCTTACGCTTTTGCCGGTTGCTCTTGTTGCAATCGGCGGGTAAATTCATCTTGGATTTGTGCCAAACGATCTTTTCCAAGATCATCATGGAGCGTTAGCCAGAGCCAGTCCCATGCTGTTGGTTCAGATTCAGGAGCCACCTCTTCGGTAGCAGCCGGTTCTTCCAACGATTCTCCACCAAGACGCTGAACTTGGTGAGTAATCTCAGCTCGGCACCATTCCTGTGCGAGGCGGAGGCTATCGAACATGCACCCAGCCCAGATACGCCAGTATGGTGCATCAACATACTCTATGTATGCTGTCCACTGATACCCCTTACTTAAGGATGCAACAGCATGCCAGCCATGCTCTGTGGTTTCCCATTGAGGTTCACTGGTCATAATAATGTGCTGCTACTTTCTAAGTGTTCACCGGGGAACACTAACAAAATTCCTACTATGTGTCCTCTCGTGGCTACTTCGAACGCTACAAGGATAGAGCTTCTAGGGAATTTGCCCTATGCTGTGTAGCCTCACAGCTAAATACAGCAATCTCTAAGAGATTACGTAGTTGATAGGTTTTCCCAGACCCGTTAGGTGATAGCCCTTTCAGAGATCGTGTTACATAACCTCGTTGTACTGAGGACAACCAAGCACATACAAGGTAGATTGATTATAGTTCTAAAACCAGAGAAAACTAGTTCCCCGGTTATGCGGCGAGCCGCAGGAACTACGCCCCCGCTATTCCCATCGACTCTTATGCCATTGAAGAGTTCTTCCTTATTATACAACGAGATAGGACAAGAGACAAGGACACACAGAGACGTGGGTGTAGGGCGGCGGCAAAGTCCGGTTTGCTCCCTATCCCCTGCCCCTTCCCTCTTCGGGCAGCCCCCATCCCCTGCCCCTTCCCTCTTCGGGCAGCCCCCATCCCCTGCCCCTTCCCTCTTCGGGCAGCCCCCCATCCCCTAGCCCCTTCCCCCACCGAGGGGAGAAGGGGAATGAACGGCTC
>CAYPHM010000138.1:0-12454 GCA_964410555.1 uncultured Chloroflexaceae bacterium
AGGGGAGAAGGGGAACCGGGCAACTCCCCCTCGCCCTTTATGGGAGAGGGGGCAGAGGGGAGAGGGTTGTTTGTCCCCCCATCCCCTAGCCCCTTCCCCCACCGAGGGGAGAAGGGGAACCGGGCAACTCCCCCTCGCCCTATGGGAGAGGGGGCAGGGGGAGAGGGGGAACAAAACTGCTTACACAGACAGAGAGCAGGATGTGCTTGTCATCCCATCACCCGCCCGGTACTGACACCCCCTGATGGTGCGAGGGTGGGGATAGCGGGGGAGGTGATGGCGGTTGTACTGTAGCCAGCAGCGAACTGCGATGTTCATGCGTCATAGCAAACGCCGTATGCAGCATCCGCTCATACTCTGGTGACATCGTTTGTTTGCGCCGTGACATCACCCGCTTGGTCACATTGATCATACTTTCTATGCGGTATTCGTGGAATGGCTCCCCCCCCCAGGTAAACGGTGGGACATTCTTTGGCACCATGTGCATCCCATAGATATTGCTGCCTAGCCCCACAACCGCCCCCCCGGTGAGGTGTAGCCCAATGCCGAGCTTGACGTGATCTGCCAGAAACGCCCCTAGCTTGATGCTGCCACTATCCAACGTCCCAAGACCATCAAGCGTCACGCGCACGGTGCTGTAGGTATTCTTCAGATCGCTAGTTGTCGTCATAGCCCCAATATTGACCCACTCGCCAAGCCAACTATGCCCCAAAAACCCCTCGTGGTGTTTGTTGGTATACCCCTGAATCGTACTCGCCTCAACCTCTCCCCCAATGCGACACACCGGACCTATGCTTGTCTCACCACGGATAAGCGAACTGGAAATAAGCGTTTTTTCGCCAATGTACGCTGGTCCCTGGATAAAAGAAAAAGGCTCAATATGGGCATGCTCATCTATGAAAATAGGCCCATCGCGGGTATCCAATACCAACGGACCATCAAGCTGGGCGGTGGGGGCAATGTAGGGCAGGTCTGTACCACGGACGGTAATGGCTGAGTTGATCTGGCTCCAAGCAGGCAACCGCTGCGTCAACAGCCCCCCATCACGCACAATCTGCTCGCCGGCAACGGCGATCATATCCCAGGGATAGGTCAGCATCAGCACATCGGGCTGGTCTACCACACGGGTAAATCGCTGCAATTCAGCTAAGGCTTCCTCGGTCTTTTGTTGGGAAATATAGTAGAGGATAGTACTAGCCAGTGCCGGGGAGAGATGGGCTGCCAGTAAGGTGTCGTTTGTCTGATAGACCGTCCCCACCGGCGCATCAATAATGGCTGGCAGCCAATCAAGGGTAAGGACGCGCCCATTCACCAGCAAAATCGGCTCACTCTCGCTCATAAGACCATGCAGCGTAGTTGCCATACCGTAGCACCCCATCAGGTAGGAACGACATAGCCCACTCATGCGGGGTGGGTCTGGCAAATGCTGGATAGCCGCAGCAATACGCTCATAGACCGTATATGCCCCACACCGCAGCGTGAAGAGCGGACGGGCATAGACCAGCGGAGCGAACTGTTGCCAGAGGCTATCTTCAAAAACAACCAGTTTCATAGGGCATTAGTCACGTTTCAGCAGTTTCAAGAGAGCGGCTATCAGCTTTTGTGGATCATGGCGCAGCACCCGTACTGCCATTTTTTCTGCCGGGTTATCAAGTTTGGCACTGTACTGGATAACCGAGCTTGCCAAATCTGCCTCAATGACCACACTATCTTCTACCAACAGGTGGCGGCGCGAGAGACCCTTATGTAAAACTGTCGTTTCCTCATATTCTTCTGGCGTCAGATAGACCGGTCTCTGATGGGCATTCGCATAGAGTTGTTGGACTTCTTCCTCAATACGTTGGGCATTGACCAGCACATAGTCTGGCGTGAAGCCGCCATACTCGCGTATCTGGCGAATGTGATCTGCCACACTAAACCCGGCAGTTAGCCCCGGTTCTGTCATCAGGTTACACACATAAATTTTGAGGGCTTTACTCTGCTGAATAGCCGTGCGGAGATCATCTATTAGCAGGTTGGGAAGGATGCTTTCAAATAGGCTACCAGGACCGAGGACGATAGCGTCTGCATCGCTTAAGGCTTCTTTGGCAAGCCGGCTGAGGGGGTAGGAATCTTGGGTACCCGTTTGATCTTTGGGGACAAGCTGTAATTGGGTAACATAGTGTTGGGCAAACGCCGGATTGTTGGTCACTTGCATAATGTTGGTTTGCTGCTCATTGTCCAGCGTAGCGATAACGTTGGTTGGTGTAGGCGAAGGCACAACATAGTAGACATTTTGGGTATTGAAGAGGCTAGAAGCCCGGTAGTAGTACTCTACTGGGTCTTGAATCGGCGTAATGCAGGTGAGACGCTCAACATGCTCGCCTAGCTGCGTCAGGATAAGCATACCCGGTCCGCCAGACAGCACAACAATGCGCGGGAGATGCTGCTCCCGTCGGTAGCCAAGAATTATCTCGTTTTCGTCTAGCTCATTTTCGTGGAGTCGAAAGACGACAATGCCGCTCAGGTGCCAGATACCCGCTGCCAACACCCCCAACCCAAGCAGGAGCAGCACAATGCCGCGAATAGGTCCCGGCATAAACTGGAGCATGAGGTAATAGAACACATCTGGCATACGGATACCGCGGTATGCCCAGATAAAAAGACTGGTGACACTCAGCGAGAGCAGTACAATACCAACAAAGATAAGCAGCAAGGGGCGTACGAGGTAGATAAGAGATGCTAAGCGTTTGGTAATGGTATGCATAGGTAGTAGAGGTTTGCTCTGGTTATGCAGAGGCAAGCGTTGTCAACAAGTCTTCCAAGAGCGAGTGGAGCGGCAGTCCATTTCGTGCTACCATCTCGACAACTAACAACCCGGTGAGCAACGCATCAGGATAAAAGCTATATGGACCAATGACAAACTCGCCTTCTTGCGTACAACCAATCAGCAATCGTTGATCTTTCTTTGCCAGTATTTCGGCTATGCGCTCTGCTGCTTGGCTCGTAACTTCAACCTCTATCCCAAGCGGCTTTTGCCATGCTTCTAAGTGGCTGACCTCAAGCCCCCCCTCGGCACTTGGTGGGGGAGTGATGACAAGCCCCTTCCTGCGATATTGGGTCGCTAGGTATTGGGCTAGGAGCAGGGCAATCTCTATACGGTCTAGTTGCTCGCCATTTTTGTCTACTACCCCAAGCGCGGTGCCATCACACGAGAAGGCAAGCCCCAAGTGGGAATCACTTTCGCGCACCAGCTTTCGCAACCGGATTAGGCTAGAATGGGCTGGAAGCGGGGTGAGCTTATCAAAGAGCGGGTCAGGTTCACGATTGATAGAAATTGCCATCGTTTGCCCCCCATCACCAAGCACTGCGGGGAGATAGCCTGCCATTGTGCCATGCATCGGGTCTACAAAGATTGTCATAGGAGATCGGTTAATAATGGTCGTATCTATATGGCTTCGAAGCATGTCCAGGTAGGGGGGGCGTAGCTCTATGGGAGTTTGTGCAGCATGCGCTGGGTTTTCGGATGATTTCCGGGCGGGAAAGGGAAAGGTGGTCAATGATACATCTGGCTCCAATGGGGGCAAAGCCAGCGTTTGGGAGGAGTCTGGGTAGAGGAGGACGAGTCCATTGTACCAGTAGGAACTATTACGGGCAGAGACAACTAGCGCACAGTCGGCTTGGTTCTGCTCGATGGCATGCTGAACGGCGGGGAGTGGCGCAGGCAACGAGGCTATCGAGGTCTGTATCCCCTGCTGCTGGTACATGGCGTAGAGATCGTGGGCGAACAGGTCGGACATAAAGCGGGCATCGTAAGCGATAAGACAGGCTTTGTGCTTGTCAGCGAGATGTGCCCCTAGCTGCATGGCCCGACGGCGTATTTGGTCAAGCGTAAACTCTACGCCATAGATACCTTGCCAAGATATGTTAATCAATTGTATACATGTCCCCATAAGTTATTCCGGGTTTGTGATTTGTCCTGTTGGTTGGTGAAGCCGCTACGCTCTTGTTAGCGTTGGCTACGAAAAGTTTCGATAACCTCGAGCATTATCGTTCGGATAGCATGCACTCGTTCCTCAGTAGCTGCTTCAAAGCCGGTGGTGATGACTGGTTCGGTGTTGGAAGCCCGCACGACTCCCCACCCATCACCAAAATCTACCCGTACCCCATCTACCGTTAAGATAGGGTAGCTTCCAGCAAAATGTTCTCGCACATAGTCTACTACCTGAAACTTGGTGCTATCGCTAAAGTGAATACGATTATCTTTGAGCGAGGGAAGCATTGGGTAGGGAGCTAGGGCTTCTTGGAGCGAGAGCATCCGGTTGGTGGGTGTTGTGGCGACCCCGGCATGGCTGAGGGCATGGATAAGGTGTGCCGCAGCAAAGGTGCCGTCATCGTAGTAGTGGCGGGGGTAGGTGGAGAAGGTATGGCCACTCAGTTCGCCGCCCAACACCGCTTGGGTCTCGCGCATTTTGGCAGATATGCTGGCATAGCCGGTCTTGGACATAATTGGCGTACCGCCAAGCATACGGACAGCATCAGCCAACACACTGCTACATTGGACATCAAAGACTACCGCAGCAGCTTTTTGGGCGAGCAGGTGTTTTGCCAAGACGATGAGGTAGCGATCTGCCCAGACTATATTGCCGGCTTGGTCTACTACGCCAAGCCGATCCCCATCGCCATCAAGAGCTAGACCCAGGTCTGCTCCATGTTTTTGCACCATGTGTTGAAGATCAAGGAGATTTTTGTTCTTTGATGGGTCTGGATGATGGTTAGGGAAGGTGCCGTCTGGTTCAATATAGAGCGGGATAACCTCAACTCCAAGCTGTTCAAGCACGCGAATACCCACCGGACCGGCTACGCCATTGCCGCCATCTAAGACCACGCGAGGGCGATTGCCAGCGGTAGTCAGTGCCGTAGGGAGTTGTAGCGTAGATGTGACACTCTGCATATAGGCATCGCGTACATCGTGGCTCTTCAGACTGCCGTTGCCCTGGGCAAATTTGCCGCTACTGGCTATGGCGTAGATTTCCTGGATAGGTTGCCCACTGACTGGCTCACTGCCATAGGTAGGGTGAGAACGGCGTAGCTTGACCCCGTTGTACTCTGGCGGGTTGTGGCTGGCAGATATAACAGCACCGCTGTCTACTTGGAGGTATTCTACGGCAAAGTACATCACTGGTGTGGGTACTTCGCCAATATCCAGAACATCTATACCCGTGCTGCGTAGCCCTTCAATAAAGGCATGCTGAAAGCGCGGTGAGCTACAGCGGGCATCACGCCCAACAACACAGGTTTGTGCTTGCCAGCTTCGGAGCCATGTTCCCGTGGCTTTGCCCAGGATAGTGAGGGTATGGTCGGTAAGGTCTTGGTCTACTAGCCCTCGTATATCATAGGCTCGGAAGATGGCAGAATTGACGGTTTCCGTCATAAGGGTGTGTACTCCATAATCTTCGCTTGTCAGGGTTCCCCTGTACACTGCTATTGGCATGATACATACTTTTTCGTTCTACGCAACCTGCTAGGAGTAACTCAAGGCGGTTGCCAAGTGGTATTTGCTCCCATCTCCTACCCCCATGTGCCGGTTGTAGAGACGTAGCATGCTATGTCTCACCGGGCAGCCCCCCCATCCCCTGCCCCGCGTCCCACCGCGGGGAGAAGGGAGTCGGCTCCCCCCATCCCCTAGCCCCGCGTCCCACCGAGGGGAGAAGGGGAACGCACACCGGATACATCCCCCTCGCCCTGGGATAGAAATGGGGGCATTGATCGTAGTATTAAAATCTCCCCCAAACCACTGTAACATTTCCCACCTTCTGTCGTTTACTTTTATACGTCATCGTAGCCACTCTTCGTAGCTACCATACGTAGCCCATCATAATGGTTTGCATAGATGGGATGTTTCGGCTATAATGCCCCGACATTGTTTATCGCTTGTGCAAAGCGTGAAAGGAGGAGATACTCAAGAAAAACGCTAGATAACCCTCAATCAGATAACCGATCATCACTTTTTCTGCATAATCTCAACATTACTCCTAGTGAAAAGGTGACTACCTGTTGACATGTACTCCTCTCTTGGTAGGGGTGCATGAGTTCGTCTTTTAATAGGTCGATAAGGATACACTTTATCAGAAAGTTGATCCATAACGTATATAAGTAAGGAGTAAAACGTAGTTATGAACAGACGAAATCTTCGTCAAGGACGCGCAATAGGAATACTCTTCCTGCTACTGGCACTGCTTGCACCGCAATTTGCGATGCCAAGCACGCCCCCCGTAGCCCTAGCCGCCGATGCCGATATTGCGACGATAACGGGCAAGATCACCGGCTGCGATACGCCGCTGACCGACGAAACATTAACATTCATGGTCTATCAGAGTGATGACAATGGGAATGTGACGAACAATGAACCTATTCCAAGTGCAACCACCTTCATGACAGAAACGGAAAAATATTCTGTCACGGTTGATCTTGCAGACTACACAAACCCCATGACCGTCACGGTGGTGGCGAGCAGACCTGGCTACAAGACCACCAAGCTGGTAAACGGTGAACATGAATATGGGGAGTGGCATATCACCTCCGGCGACACGACGGATGTTGGCACCCACGACCTCGACAACGCCACCTTCACCCTGTCTGGCACTGTCTACGACAGCAATAATGATGGGTTCTACGGTGGTGTGGATGATGAATGGGGCAATCCTTTGCCAGTACCCCTAGCGGGAGCCACGGTAGAACTGTCCGTCTACCCCAACGAGGTGTACAATAAACCCAATTATGATATTGCAACGACAGATGCCAACGGCAACTACACCGTACAGCAGTACGTCCAGGGGACGGGCCAGCTGGGGACAGAGTATAGCGATCTCACAGGTGAATGGGATGTTATGGGGCAATATCAACAACAAGGTGGGTATAATGTAGAAGTTATTGTCCGTAAGGATGGTTTTTTACATAATAACCAAATGCGGGGGTTTGTGCGTATCCCTAGTTGTGGTGAGACCCTGGACCAAGTAGACATCTACGATAACAACCAAAATTCATATCCTTTCCCTAAAGACTACGTACTCACCCCCGTCTATACGATCAACGCCAACTTCAAGGACGCTGTGACAGGGGATGCTATACCTGTTGATAATGATTGGTTGTTAGAACTCTATACCAGTGAGGGAAGCCGTGTACGCTCTCGTTGGTGCAATGCAGATGGGTGTGAAATACCCTTCAACGAGCTAACATCTGGCGCACAATACAAACCCCGGTTCCGCTACTACAGCGACTACCCCGACCAGTTTGCCTATGGGGACAAGCAGGGGCTTTCATCTGATGATATTGATGCGTTTACGCTAGTGCGTGGCGTGACCAACCTGGGTGACGTATACCTCAAACAGGGTAGGCGTATCACGGGCAAGTTCAGCGACCTAGCAACAGGCAACCCCATTGCTGGTAGTGTATACATTGATTTCCATGATGATGAAGGGAATACATTAGGTCATGCTACTGCGAGCAGCGTAACGTATGACCCGGAAAGTGATGACTTTGGCAAGTATCAGACCAACAAAGTCCTACTACCCTCTAAGCCTGTCAAACTGTACTATCATGGTGGACAATTTAAGATCGATGAGGATACAGATAACAATGCTATCTACAAGTACTACATAGCTCACTACTACACCCCCAACGCGCTCCAAAAGAGCGACTACTACCGAGAGACAGCCCAGACCGTTACACTGCCCAAGGATAAAGACACAACCAACATTAATGTTGCCTTTGAGCAGTGCGCGACCCTCAAGGGGACAGTCAGTGCTGCTGGTAACGATATGACCTACACCAACGCTACTATCGAGGATTATTATGGTCCAGACAATGATAAGACTTGGGATGGGGAAGGCTCTTTCATCACCCGGTTCTTTGACCCAGGAACGGGTAATGAAGAGTTCACTAATTGGTGGCTACATTTTAAGGCTGATGGTACCTATAAAGAAAATATATGTAATGCTTCCGTAGCCACGCTTGGCAAGTTCAAGGTACAGTTGGAGCCTCGTAGTACCACATCATGGACGTTTGTTGAAGGGCAACCAAAATCATCAACAACATACTACTACAAGAAGTTTCTCAACTACTACCACAGCAGCAGTGGCAACGTCTACTCGCTCAAAGACGCGATTACTATAGACCTCGGTCCCGGCGACGAGGCAACGGTAGATGTCAACTTTGAGCGTGGCGGGGTTATCAAGGGGCGCGTGACGGATGAGAAGACTGGCAAACCGATTGAGGGAGTGTGGGATGTTCATGGTGTAGGTAGTTATCATCAATACCTTGAAGACAGCACAGGTCTATACACCTACACCAACGTTTACCCAGGTGAGTATACGTTGTGGTTTGAGGCTGATGGCTACACACCCGAGTACTACAATGATGTGCTCAATGCAGAAAATGCAACTCCCATCGTCGTAGCCGCAAGCAATACCGCCAATGCCAACGAGTATACCGCCAATGCCGCGTTGGGGCAGAATCCCAGTTTGGCAGTCAAACTGTTGGACAAGGAAACCAGCCAGCCTATCACTGACACCAACTTCACCCTGAAACTGTATGATGCTAATGGTGGGGGAATAAATGAATGGGGATATGGTGATGAATTCAACGAGAAGACCGGCGTATACACCTTCACCGACGTAACTCCTGGCACCTACCAACTCTGGATTAGCGGCTGGGGCTATGAAGACCAGTGGTATGATGGGCATATTGGTTATGCTGATAAGTTTGGGATGGGTGATGAATTTGTCATCAAGCCCAAAGAAGATAAGCAGATTACCACCAAGCTGCAAGGGGTCTATGGCGAAGGCACCATCAGCGGACAGGTTACTCGTGAAGACACCGGCGAGCCGATTGGAAGTGTACAGGTAGGCTTGTACGATAGTTTTAGTGGCAGTTGGCTTAAATCTTGGTCTACTGACGGGCAAGGCAAGTACACCATGGAGAACATCCTTGATGGCGAGTACAAGATTCGCTTTAGCCGTGGTAAGTACATTAGCGAGTACTACGACGATGTACTCGATGTTGAGGATGGCAAGACCTTCACGATTGAAGGGGAGACCGAGCACAAGGACATCAACGCTGCGCTGTCGCTTGGTGGGCAGATTGGTGTGACAGTGCTTGGCATCGATAGCAAGCCGCAGTCTCATGTAATTGTGACGGCGGAAGATGCTGTGACTGGTGAGGTACGTGGTGATGCTAATCCAGACAGCACAGACAATCGTGGTACAACGATTATCTACGGGCTGCCAGCAGGCGATTACATCCTCAAGACCGATGCATTTAAGGAGTATGAAGCCTACACCTCAGCAGAGCCTGTGACAGTCAAGACCGACGAGCAGACTGATACGACGATTACCCTCAAGACGGGTGGCTATATCGTAGGTCGGGTAACAGACAGCGCGACAGGGCTGCCCATTGACAATGCTACGGTTGCACTCTACGACCCGCAGGTACCTCCCGGTAGTACTATCCAGTACCGCTATACCAATAGCCAGGGCTACTACCTGATTGGCGGCGTGAAGAAGGGCAACTACAAGGTCAAGATTAGCGACTACAACTACCGTGATGAATGGTATGAAGATGCTGAAGATTGGGACAAAGCCGCGGTTGTGAAGGTAGACGGCAAGGTTGAGCTTGACGCTGCTCTTGACCCCAAACGACAAGGGTTCATTAGCGGGCGCGTGACGCTGCCCGGTGAACGTGCAGCAAAGGGTGTGAATGTGCGCGTCTATAAGGATAACGGGTTTGATTATGTAGGCTCAAGTTCTACAGATGAGTCCGGTGTCTATAAGGTATCTGTATCAGAGGGTAGCTACACCGTGCAGTTTATCCCGCCATCCCACACCGGCTATGCCACAGAGTGGTATGACGATGTGCAGAGCAGTGCCGATGCCAAGCAGGTCGCTGTATCACCAGATGCCCCGGTGAAGGATGTCAACGCCGAGCTCGCCAAAGCCCCAGGCGTGATCACGGGTACGGTGCAGGTTGGGGTTGCCAAGACAACGGTACCAACGCCTACCGAAACTGTGACTCCTACGTTGATGATGGCGAAAGAAGGCACACCACTCAAGGATGCTCATGTCACCATCTATCGTGCTGATACGCATGATAGTGTTGGCTCTGCTACCACCGACTACAAGGGCGAGTACCAAGTGCTTGGTCTGCCAGCCGGTGTGGTGTACAAGGCAGAGGTGACAGGATATTACTATTATGGTAATTATAATATCTGTGTGGACGATGAGCGAACAGACTGCTATGCTGGACAGTGGTACAACGTCAAGCCAGACTTTGGCAGCGCAGACCCCATCACTATCACCAACAGCAACACACCCACCCTCGCTGCAACGGATGCCATCACTGAAGAAGTCCACTTCCGGTTGTACAAGTCTGGTATGACAGGACGTGTGACCACCGAGGATGGCGACCCGCTACCGGGTACCACGGTGCGTTTCAATGGTGGATATAGTGCAACAACTGATGCTACCGGGGTGTACTCCACTACATCACTGCCATCAGACGAGTATAGGGTTAAGGCGTATGCTCACACGATGATGGTCGAGAAATACAACCTGGTGTCCAGTATCGAACTGACCAAGACTATCAAGGTTGGTATGACGACGGTTGTGACGGGCGTAGACATCGTTATCCCCTACGGCACCGCCATCAGCGGCACGGTGATGATTAGCGATACGCAGCCGCTAGACGACACCACACCGGTTACGCCAACGCTGGCGAAAACACAGAAGCCAGCAGGCTACTCGTATGTGCGGCTTTACGAGAAGGACAAGGATGCAAAAGGCTGCGGTGATGCCAGGACTACTAGCTATTCTACAGATACAGACCGCGACGGGCGGTATGTCATCGAGAACGTCCCAGCCGGCGACTACTGCATCCGTATCATCCCCAATGACCGCGGATCGACGATGGGGTATGAGCCGCAGTGGTTTGACGGCGTGTTTGACCAGCGCATGGCAACACCAGTCATGCTGTCCAAGAGCGAGGCTACGGTCCAAGACATCTACCTAGTCAAGACCCCACGCAAGCAGCCGGCGACGCTTATGGGCAAACTAGTAGAAGAGGTACGCCCACGCGCTCCGCGTCCGCCCATGCCAACATTGGCAGCAGAGACGGCAATGTCTGGCTTCAACATCAAGCTCTACAACCTAGACGAAGCCGGCAAAGTGACCTCACTGGCGACATCTTCGGTATCCAGCGAAGACGGCATGTATGAACTGACTGGTCTGGAGCCAGGTATCTACAAGGTCTTCATTGACCCACCGGATATGTCAGACTATCCAGAGCAGTGGTTTGATCGCGTCTTCAAGGAACAGCACGCTCGCCCAATCATGCTTATGGGTGGCAAGACGAAGGTCATCACCATGCCCATCACCAAGAAACCGGCAACGGCATTCCTGCCGAAAGAAGGCACCGCTGGCAAGTGGGCATGTACAGACGGCGAGTCCTACGACAAGCCACAGCGGGGTATGTTCTGCTGGCGCATCCCGGCTGGCTTGCTCCAGAATGAGATGAACGTGCGCGTCATCCGCCGGACCAACGAGATGACCGCAACGGCACTAAGCGCAACAACGGACTCAATAACCACGCCAGAAGAGCCAGTGGCATACTACTTTGACGTAGAAGCCTACTGGACAAATACGGGCGAAGATGTGGGATCGCTGGATGGTTCCGTCACTGTAGCCGTACCCTATGTAGACCCCGATGATCTGGTCTACACCGCTACCGGCGCAACGACCAGCACCAAGATCAGCGAAGGGTTGCTGCGTATCTACACTTGGGGCATGACGAGCACGGATACCATAACGGACACGAACCCGATTACCGATACCGACACCCCCACGACAACCATGCTCATGGCAGACCAAACGGACAGTTGGTATGATGCGTCAGAATCGCCGTGGTGTACCGCCGATGACTGCGGTCAGGAAGTGGACACCACCGATGACTATGTAACGCTGACGACCAACAAGCTCTATGACAGCTACGCATTGGTTGAGGGGGCAACGCCGATGGTCTACCTGCCGCTCGTGCAGCGGGTGCAGGCGACCACGCCGACCACGCCAACGGAACCGATTACGCCAACGGAACCGATTACGCCGACGGAGCCGATTACCGCATCGTTTTTGATGCAGTAGTGAGGTAATCTTCTCTAGGGGGTAATGCTCCCAGGGACGAAGCAAGCCGGGCGGTGCGAGGGGTTATCCCCTCCGCCGCCCGGTTTTGGTTTCCCCCCCATCCCTTTGGTCAACCCCCTTCCCCCACCCCTTCGGTCAGCCCCCATCCCCTAGCCCCTTCCCCCACTACGCGGGAGAAGGGGAACCGGGCAACTCCCCCTCGCCCTGGGATGGGAGAGGGGGCAGGGGGAGCGGGTTGTGTTCCCCCCATCCCCTAGCCCCTTCCCCCACCGAGGGGAGAAGGG
>CAYPHM010000139.1:0-12398 GCA_964410555.1 uncultured Chloroflexaceae bacterium
TATCTTTCAATAGACTCGGTGAGCTATCATATTCGTTTATTAAAGTGCAATACACACATACAGGCTTAAATAAAACATGCAGCCTGCCTTGACTCAAGAGTACTACTCTCGATACAAGAGCAAAACTGCCAAATAAATTAGGCATAGAGCCTTGCCCTATACCCAGTGGTTCTTCACCTACATGTCAAGTATTGATGGTGAAGGCTGTATGTATGTTTTTAGGTTTAACCTCCCCAACAATGCTGAGGAGTGAAACCATCTTTTCTCTAACTGACGGTTAGTATAGCACCCCCGCGGATGTTTGTCAAGTACTTTTTTGGGGGACTTTTTTGGGGGTGTGGCAGATGGGGTTACTTGTCATAATAAAGACGTATACCCCCTTGCCCTCCCCCATCCGCTCGTTACTACTCGCGGCTCGAATAGGGCGAGAGGGCAGGGGGGAGAGATCACAGGGATAGGTTAGGGGAGGTCAGCCCCCATCGCCTGCCCTTCCCCCACTACGCGGGAGAAGGGAGACCGGACGGCTACCCCTCGCCCTCTGGGAGCGGGGGCAAGAAGGGAACGGGTGAGCAGGAACTGGCAAATGCTTTAGGTACTTTCCCTATGTTGCTTATTTTCCAACTGGAGCAACCCTACACCAAGCAGCAACGTCAGCACTACCGCCACCCAAAAGGCAAACTCCAACGGTACATGGCTTGCCATACCGGGGTCATAACCAAGCCCATAATCTACATAGATAGAAAAGCCAAACCAAGCGATGATTGCCCCCCGCGTAATCAGCGAAAGGTTGTCAATATGTGGCACCAACAATGCCCCTTCAATAAACAACCCCACATGACTGACCAGCAACACAAAGCCGAGAGGAGCAATCTCCCCCGCCCCCATCCATTGCCGCAACCAAAACAAAATCGTCCATGCGCCATATTTGAGGCAGGCAAAAGCAGCAAACGCGGTAAACCATGCCCACGTCTTACGCCAACGTAGCCCTACCAGCGCAATGCTGCCGAGCAGAGCCGCCAATGGACAATCGGGGATAAAGGGCAGCGTCCAGAGTGGCGAGTTGGTCAGCATCGTGCCATACCAGAAGATAGCCCCAAGCATCGTACCCACCATATTGATGGCGATACATGCCCAGAAGATCAGCGCATAGCGCATAATGAACGCCAGCGTCCAGCGCAACAACTGCTCAACCCTCCCCATGAGCGTAACGGGTTGGGCAAAAGGCGACATCTTACTCATCCCCCCTCCCATCAGGGCGAATCATTCGTATTGGTACGCCCCCTACCAACGCTCCAGGGGGGACATCCCGATTAACGAGACTCATTGCCGAGACCGTAGCTCCATCGCCTATCACTACCCCTGGCAAGATGGTCGTATTTGCGCCGATAGTTACATCGTGACCAACCCACACGGGACCACGCCGCCAGGAAGAACGGACAAACTCATGGCAGAGAATGACCGAATTATAGCCAATGATGCACTCATCACCAAGCGTAATATCTTGGGGAAAAAAAATATCTACCATAGCCATCAACCCTACCGACACATAGCTACCCATCCGCATACCAAGCAGACGGTAGAGGAGGGCTTTGCTAGGCAAAAAGGGGACAAATCGAGCGAAGTAGATAACCGTAGCATTGCGAAAGACCGGCATGTAGCCGCCAGTCGCTAGGGGAAAATACCAAAGCGCATTGTGGATACCAGCAGAAGGGAACACCTGAAGCCGGGACTTGCGCGTGATGCTGGTGCCAAGCCCATCATCACCCCATGCCCCAAATGGTGGGGGGAATACACCCGCAACGGGGGAAAGTGTCGTACCCGAAGACGGCACACGACCTACTGCTTCCGTCATTCAGCAGAAACCTTGCCCATAGGTAGTAACCCCCATTATTAGAGGGTGATTTCCAGACCCTCATAGGCTGCAATCGTATTAGGAAACAATTGTTGGGCTTTGCGTTCAATCGCAGCAATTTTATCATCAGGATACATTGGCTCATGATGAAAGAGAACTAATTGTTTCGCATTCGCAAGGCGAGCAACATTGCAAGCCATCTCTGGTGTACTATGCCCCCATCCCTGCTTGGACATAGCATATTCTTCTTCTGTATACTGGGCATCGTGGATAATCAAGTCGGTGTCCCGCGCAAAGTTGACCAATCGCCGATCTGTGTCTACATACCCTTCCGTATCGCTGGCAAAGACCATAGATTTACCGTTCCACTCCACCCGATAGATATACACCCCGCTTTTGGGATGGGCATAGCTCTTATGAATACGCACACAAATAATATCCGGGGTACATTCAATATAATCATGGAAGATATTGTGAATATGCAGATTGCCCTGCTCCTGGTCAATAACGACCATCTCCGTACCCTGCAAACTGCGAATAACTTTCACGGAGGGCATTTCATGCAAACTAACCGGAAAACTTGGAGGCAGGACGGCATGATTGAGAATCTCCTCAATCTCCTGATCAAACGTGCGGGGCCCAAGAATATGCAAGGTACTCGTTCCCACATAGGCGGGGACAAAATAGGGAAACCCCTGCGTATGATCATGGTGCATATGGGTAAGCAAAAGCGATGCCACAATGGGTTTGTTGCCATGCTCCTTAGCTCGCCGCAAGAGATCATTACCCAGATTAATGATACCAGAGCCGGCATCAATAATCACCGTTTGCTTCCCTACCTGAAGTTCAACACAGGTAGTATTGCCACCATACCGTATAGTCTTTGGTCCTGGAGTGGGATAGCTTCCCCGAGTACCCCAGAAGCGAACGATAAACTTGTCGGAATCCATGCTGACCCTCTCAAAATGTCATTCGGCAGATTTCACAGTAAAGCGTACATAGTGTCATTTAACGTTCCATGGTGCTCCAATGGCGGAGCATATGGGTTAGGAGACGCACCCCTCGCCCGGTTGCGCCTTTGGTTTCATATAAGAGCGGTGACTTATCACTCCACGAAGTCCCCGCTATGTCTAGGTGTGCCCACGGATACTCGCCAACGAATGACGAAAGAAAAGCCGCTGCTACCGTTGAGCCGGCATCGCGCCCATCAGCAATGTTTTTCAAGTCTGCCAAGGGACTTTTCAGCAGGTCTTTGTGCTCATCCCAAAGGGGAAGTTGCCAAACGCGTTCATGAGTAACGGTTCCCGCTTCGATCAGCCGATCTATGAGGGCTTGATTGTTGCCCATAACCCCTATAGCAAAGGAACCAAGCGCGATAGAAATTGCCCCGGTCAGGGTTGCCAAGTCTATAACGGCATCAGGATTGAAGCGTTGGGCGTAATGCAGCGCATCAGCCAGCACAATACGTCCCTCAGCGTCTGTATTCAGCACTTCTACCGTTTTGCCACTCAGCGTGGTGATGATGTCCGCAGGTTTGTATGCCCGTGATCCTGGCATATTTTCTGCTGCACTGACCAACCCAACCACGCGCAAGGGCAGCGCAAGCTCGCTGACCACGCGCATCATCCCAAGCACTACCGCCGCCCCCGACATATCCATCTTCATATCCCCCATATTCGGGGCAGGCTTGATAGATATACCGCCGGTATCAAAGGTTATTCCCTTCCCAACCAAGCAAATGGTGGGTACATCGGATTTGGAGGATTGCGGGGTGTAGTCGAGAATAATAAAGCAGGGTGGCTCTGCCGATCCCTGCCCAACCGCACGTATGCCCCCAAAATCTCTCAGGTCATCATCGCGCAGCACCGTAACCTTGAGGTTATGCGTTTCGCCAAGTTCCAGGGCTACTTCCCCCAACCGTAGGGGGGTGATGGCATTACCGGGACTATTGGCTAGATCACGAGAGAGGAACACCCCAGCCGTCACTGCTTCACCAATGATAATACCCCGCTCTATGTCTTGTATCTCCATCTGGTCGGACACAAAGATGTTCAAGCGTTCTACCTGATGGCGTTCTTCTGGGGTTGGCTGACTCTTGTACTGGAGCAACCGATAGGAAGCAAGCCTGCTCCCTTCCACCACTGCCTGTGCTATATCCTGAGCATCCAATGCATCGGCAATTGGCATCTGGAGACTATATTCTGTCACTTGCAAGGTATGCGCTTTGCGGCTTGCTTGGGCTGCTGCCTGTCGGATAGTGTGAAGTGAGACATCGGCTCGTTTGCCTAGTCCTACCAGCAACACCCGTTGGGATGGCAATGTGCCGTGCGGGTAGAGCAATGCGGTTTGTTCACTCTTTCCAGAAAAATCATCTCCTTCTATAAGTGAAGCGAGCGGTTCTTCTAGGAGATCTTCTTCGTACATCGTAATGACCGCCAGTGGCGTTCCTTCTTGAAGCACTGACTTCTGGTACACAAACGTTTTCATAATGGAGATTGATTCCTCTGAAGGCACACATCCTCTTTCTTACGTATCCTAACAAACGATCACTAGGACGATTCTTGCACATCACCAAACAAGAGATGCCAAGCAAGAGATGGAGATACCGAAAGTTTCCCACGGTAATGAGGTGGGAGGGACCGGATTATTACGACAATTGCCGATCTGCTTATCGCTTGCTCTTCCTATTCTACGCTAGAGAACCTAGACATGTCAACTTTTATGCTACCTTTTCGTGTCTACTCCCAACCCTCAAGGGTTGGGCTTCTCGGGTCAAAACCCAGGCTGTGTAGCCCCACAGCCAGAATGGTTATCGCAGCGTTGATGTCCCTGTCGATCTCGATCTCAAAACCACAGGACGAACACTGATGGGTACGAACGGACAAATCCTTCTTGACCACCGTCAGACAACGGCTACAGCGTTGCGATGTTCCGCGTGGGTTAATCTCGATCTCGATAGACGTGCGACCAGCTTTTTCCGCTTTGTAGCGCGTAGCTGCATCCAGCATACCATAATACATCAGTTCTGGCAACATCTACAGCGGCTGAAACAAGTGAAACCCGTATATCCCACCGCTAAAGCTAGGGGGCTTTACGGGCTATTATTGTAACCGGCTCTTATGCCTTGCCCACAAGAACTCCAGACAGACGGTTACGACTACATATCTCTACCAAAAAGCTCTTCGGGTACCCTTCTGCTACATAAAGGGGGCTTTGATTCGGATTACCCGCAAGGCAACAGATTACCTTAATTCCCTTTCCACAGCATGTTGGAGTCAGCACTTGGGGTATTTCCCAAACGTCTCCAAATTTTTGGGCAACCACTCATGATCAACCTACCCATACCACAATAGTCCAATGTACTTGGTAAGGTTGGCAACAACGATAATTTCAATGATTCCGATGGTACATTGATCATAAAGCATATGAGCCAGGATGATTTGGAATACTCGCGCAGTTTGGTTCTGCTATGAAAGGAAAAAAGCGATCATGAATCTTCTTCAAAGAAAGCGCGAACACGCCCTTCAAGTTCTTCAAAATCGAAAGGTTTAGCTATGTATTCATTTGCCCCAAAGCGAAACGCCATTCGTTCGGTGTCTGCTGTTCCATAAGCTGTCACCATAATGACGTGAACATTATGATTTCGCGCCCGTAATTCCTTCACCAAATCCATACCACCCATGCGGGGCATATTCATGTCCGTAATGATAAGGTCGCATGGTTCAGCAGTATATTGTTCAAGCGCAGCCTGACCATCTTCGGCTTCCACAACATTGTAGCCGCTATTGGTCAGTAAAAAACTATACAGGCGACGAATGGCTGGATCGTCCTCGACAATCATCACCGTAGGCATAGCATCATCAGTATCACTCAACGTTTTATTTCCTTTCCGGATCGCTGCTCCCTGCTTTGCTCTGTTGTGTGGATACTCAGTAATTTTAGTTTACCATATCGGGCTAGGTTTTTCAATTGGATATTGCTAGATATTGCAAATTGGGTGCGGTAGATTTCCCCCCCATCCCCTGAACGTGATAGTCTAGCAACATGGTACAATGAACGGGGAGAGAAAGCTAGGTGGAAAGGAACCGCTATGCGACTAGGGGTAATGAACGACCCACGACTCAATGTTTGTGACGAAGCCCAGTGGACTGCCGACAACGGCTTTGATTTTCTTGACCTGACTATAGAAGGTCCAGGGGCATCACTCGACAAGATAGACGCTGCTGCCTTGAAGACCATCCTTGACAACAACGGGCTAGGGGTGATAGGGCATACCGCTTGGTACTTGCCTTTTGGATCACCCGAACCCCGCCTGCGTCAATCCGCTATAGAGTGTGTCGCAGAAACGTTTGACCTGTTTACCATGCTTGGGGCAAAGTGGGTGAATGTCCATACCGATGTCAAAGGCTTTCACCTGTTTGACTACAAAGATACGCTGCGCTGGAATGGTGAGAGCTTTGCTGCGCTTGCCGAACGCGCTGCGCCCTACGATCTTGGTATCATGATTGAACATACCCCCTCCCCTGACATCAAAATATCCGAACTTCGTAGTATCATAACCGCAGACGCACGGCTTGGTTTTCACCTTGACGTGGGGCATGCCTATGTGGGCAGCAACAAGTTTGATGGTTTGCTGAAAGCCTTTGGCAACCGCCTAGTACATGTCCATATGAGCGACAATCGCGGACGCTCTGATGACCATATCCCGCTTGGGGCAGGGCGCATAGATTGGCAGTATGTCATTCAAGAGATCAAAGCATTGGGCTATGATGATACAATAACGCTAGAGGTGTTTAGTTCAGACCGTGATTATGTGCTGTTGAGTGCCCAGAAGGTGCGCCAGTGGTGGGGAGCATAAGCCTAGGTGAAGCGCACAGCGCACATGGAGGGGGCGGGGGATGGGGGCTGCACGGACAACCGCTCGTTGACCCTCGCGGCTCGTTCGGGCATGGGGGAATACCTGCCCGGTTCCCCTTCTCCCGCGTAGCGGGGGTAAGGGGCTAGGGGATGGGGGCTGCACGGACAACCGCTCGTTGACCCTCGCGGCTCGTTCGGACATGGGGGGGCTAGGGGATGGGGGCTGCACGGACAACCGCTCGTTGACCCTCGCGGCTCGTTCGGGCATGGGGGGATGGGGGCTGCCCGGACAACCGCTCGTTGACACTCGCGGCTCGTTCGGGCGAGGGGGAACCGAAGAGACCCAAAGGAATAGTAGCTTAGTGTTAAGCGAGAGGAAAGAGACCCAAAACGATGACCACAACAAGCAAACCCCGCATCCTAACGGGGGACCGTCCTACAGGCAAACTGCACTTGGGACACTACGTTGGAACATTGCAAAACCGAGTCCAGTTGCAAGACCAGTATGATTGCTTTTTTCTGGTAGCCGACCTGCACATGCTGACCACGCGCATAGAGCGCGAGCAGTTGCAGGAGACCATGCAAAACATCCACGATGTCGTGCTGGACAACCTAAGCGTTGGGATAGACCCGGAGCGTAGTAGCTATGTGCTGCAATCGCAGGTGCCGCAGATTTCTGAGATGACGCTGATCTTCTCCAACCTCGTGACCGTGCCACGCTTGCAGCGTGTCCCTACGCTCAAAGATATGATGCGCGACTTAGAGATTGAACAACCCTCGATGGGGTTACTCAACTATCCCGTCTTGCAAGCTGCCGACATCCTGTGTGTACGGGCTAATCTTGTGCCAGTGGGCAAAGATCAAGCCTCCCACCTAGAAGTTACCCGCGAACTCGCTCGCCGTTTCAACATGCTGTATGGCGAAGATACGCTACCAGAGCCAGATACGCTGGTAGGCGATGTGCCAACGCTCATTGGCATAGATGGGCAGGCAAAGGCGAGCAAGAGCTTGGGTAACGCTATTTTCCTGAGCGATGATGCCAAGACCGTCGAGACGAAGGTGCGCGGGATGTATACCGACCCCAATCGGGTGCGAGCAGACATCCCCGGCAAGGTAGAAGGCAATCCAGTATTTATCTACCACGATGCCTTTAACGACAACACCGATGAGGTAAACGACTTGAAAGAACGCTACCAGCAGGGTAAGGTAGGGGACGTAGAGGTCAAGCGCAAGTTGGCAGCGGCGATTAACCGCTTCCTTGACCCCATCCGTGAGCGGCGAGCAGCATTGGAAGCACAACCACGGGTAGTTGAGGAAATCCTAGCCGCAGGTACCGAACGCGCCCGTAAGGAAGCTGACGAGACGCTCTATCGCATGAAAGAGGCTATGGGCATAGCATGGAAAGGCTAACCGGGTGTATTATCCAACTCTTGATACCATACGCACACTGAAAGACCAGGGCAATCTTTGCCCCATCTACCGCGAGATTATGGCAGACCTGGAAACCCCGGTATCTGTCTATCTCAAGATAGCCCGTGGGCAGTATAGCTTTTTGTTGGAGAGTATCGAAGGGGGACAAAACATCGCTCGCTACTCCTTCATTGGCAGCGACCCCTACCTGGTGCTGCATATGCACGAGGGTGAGGCACAGGCGGTGCAGCATGGCTACAAACAGACGCTCCCCTACGATGACCCGCTGGTCGTGCTGAATAGCTACCTCCAGTCCTATAACCCCGTGCGTTTGCCAGACCTGCCACGCTTTGTTGGCGGAGCGGTGGGCTATCTTGGCTACGAGAATATCTGCTACTTTGAGCCACGCTTGCGAACGCACTATCCAACGGCAAAGGACTATGCGATGTCTGAGTCTATTTGGATGTTTGTAGATACGCTTATCGTCTTTGACCATTTGCGCCGGCGCATCCAGGTGCTTTCGCACGTTCACCTCGATGCCGATGACCTCGAGGCAGAGTATGTCCGGGCGGTTGAGCGCATAGAAACGCTCATTGCCCGCTTGCACCAGCCTGTGCCATCTGGCTCTGACCTCATCGGCATGGCAACAATAACCCCACCTGCTGCCCCCGAAGCTACATCCAACACAACCCAAGAACAGTACGCCGCTAATGTAGAACAGGCAAAGCAGTACATCGTTGCGGGGGATATTTTCCAGGTTGTGCCTTCGCAACGGTTTAGCAAACCAACCAAAGCGAAACCCTTTACCATCTATCGCGCCCTCCGTACCGTCAACCCCTCGCCCTACATGTTCTACCTGCACACGAATGAAGGCGACCTCGTGGGGGCATCACCGGAGATGCTGGTGCGCGTGGAGGATGGCATCATCACCACCCACCCGATAGCCGGTACGCGATGGCGGGGAAGCACTCCACAGGAGGACAACGCGCTGGCAGAAGAATTGCTGGCGGATGAGAAGGAGCGTGCCGAGCATCTGATGTTGGTAGACCTGGGGCGCAACGACATTGGGCGGGTAAGCGAGCCGGGGACGGTAGAGGTACCGGCGTTTATGTTTGTCGAGCGGTATAGCCATGTGATGCACATTGTTTCGCACGTCACCGGCAAGTTGCGCGGCGACATGAGTGGGCTAGATGCGCTGCGAGCATGCTTCCCGGCGGGGACAGTCAGCGGTGCGCCAAAGATACGCGCTATGGAGATCATCAGCGAGCTAGAGGGGAGCCATCGCGGGGTCTATGCCGGCTGTGTGGGACACGTTGGCTTCAATGGCGACCTGGATACCTGTATTAGCTTGCGAACGATGGTCGTAAAAGATGGTATTGCCTATGTGCAGGCAGGTGGCGGCGTGGTCTATGATAGCGTATCTGCCGAAGAATACCAAGAAAGCAGGAACAAAGCGGCGGCGTTGCTACGTGCCATAGAAATAGCCGATCAGTTGGAAGGGCGAGTGTAAGCTAGGGCTATGTCAAAGTCGCACAATCAAAGAAATTCTGCCCTTCTTGACCACCCTCTCCCCCCAACCCCCTCTGCCATAAAGGGCGAGGGGGAGCCGAACCTGCTCGACCCCCTTCTCCCGTGTAGTGGGGGAAGGGGCAGGGGATGGGGGCAAATCGGACGTTGCCATGACCCTGGAGTGTAAGCAGAAAGGCAGCATGCCCTATGGATATGTCTCCCGGTACCCTCGTACAAAATCGCTATCGGCTCGTGCGTTTGATTGGGCAGGGCAAAATGGGTGCGGTGTATGAAGCCTTCGATGAGCATCTTGCCCAGACTATTGCCCTCAAGCAGACGCTCACGAGTGGAGAATCCTTTAGCAAAGCGTTTGAAGGTGAAGCGAAGATGCTCGCCGGCTTGCGCCATCCCGTGCTGCCCATCGTCATAGACCATTTCACCAACGATCTTGGGCAGTTCATGGTGATGGACTACATCCCAGGCAAAGACCTGGGCGACCTGATGCGCCAACGGGATGATCCATTTTCGGTGCAAGCGGTGCTCAAGTGGGCAGACCAAATCTTGCATGCGCTTGAATATCTGCACCGTCAACAACCGCCAATTATCCATCGGGACATCAAGCCACAAAACCTCAAGCTCACCGCCGAGGGGCAGATTATCCTGCTAGACTTTGGGTTGGCAAAGGGCAGAACCACGCTAGAACGGCGTGATTATCAACTCCCCCGTGCGCGAAAACTGCTCTCACAGGTCGCAGAGGGGGATGAACAAGAGGAACTCGAAGCGGCGACAGATATGTTTGGCTTCACCCGCCAGTATGCCCCATTGGAGCAGATACAGGGGACGGGGACAGACCCCCGCAGCGATATTTACGCCCTCTCTGCCACGCTCTATCACCTGCTCACCGGTGCGCCGCCAGTGGAAGCGTTGAAGCGGCTCCAAGCCTGTGGTTACGACAACTATTCCCACTACGAGACAGGATTGGCAACATTTCGCAGCTTGCTAGAGGAGCTAGAAGACCAATCTCTCATCCCCGAAGATTTGGCAACTTACAAGCAGCAGTTGCAGGAGAACATCGAACTGGCACGGCTGTATGGTGATAACCCTACCAGTCAAGCAGAACGCTCCGACATCATAGAACAACTTGACACCATAGCCCGTGCTACGGTGGGCTATTCCTTCAATCGGCTGTGTCGCATAGACTTTACCCCTGATGTGTTGGAGTATGATCCCATCTATCCCCTAGACGATATGAACCCCAAAGTCCCTGCGGCTATCAGTGAGTTTATCCACCGTGGACTCTCGCTCAACGTAAGCCAGCGTCCTACCTCGGCGGCGGCTATGCGTGCCGAGCTTCAAGCAGCACAACAAACGGTTGCCCAACAACCTGCCAGTGAGGGGGCGCAGGATGACGATAACAGCTATAGCAGCAGTCATGATACCTTCTTGCCCCCCCACCCAGAGCACTCTTCTGATACGCTTACGCTAGAAGACCAGCAGGGGCAGCGGCGCAAGTCAGAGAAAATCCTCGTGGGTATCATTGTCGCTATCTTGATCACGCAGGTTATTCTGGTCGCGTTTAATCATAGCTCCCCCGCGTCAAGTTCCGAGAGTGTGCCAGCAGTGCAATCTGGCACCCCCATGCCTGCGGCGTTGGTAGCTATTGATCAACACAATGCTGCCCAGGTGTCGCAGCTTGCATCCTGGACGGAACACACCGAGGATGTGCAGGGTGTGGCATTTTCGCCAGACGGTGAAATGTTGGCTTCTGGGTCGGCAGACAACAGCATCCACCTGTGGCATGTACGGGATGGCACTGTTGCCCAAGTGCTGCGTGGGCACACCGACAATGTGACCAGTGTTGCCTTCTCCCCCGATGGTCAGGTGTTGGCTTCTGGCTCCGATGATGATACTGTTATCCTGTGGGAATGGCACAATGGCTCGCACATCCGCACGTTGCGCGAGCATACCGACAATGTGACCAGTGTCGCCTTTTCGCCAGATGGGACGCTGCTTGCTACGGCATCGGCGGACAACACGGTACGGGTATGGCAGATGCGTGATAGCTTACATATCCGTACCCTGACAGACCACACCGGCACCGTGATGAGCGTAGCGTTCTCACCCGATGGTACGCTACTTGCCACGGGATCAGTGGACAACACAGCGCGGGTGTGGTCTGTGCGCGATGGTTCGCTCATCCGTACCCTATCTGACCATACGGATGATGTCCAGTATGTGGCGTTTTCTGCTAGTGGCACATTGCTTGCTACGGGGTCAGCAGATAACACGGCGCGGGTGTGGAGTGTACGTGATGGCTCGCTGCTGCATACGCTAGAAAATCACAACGGCAAAGTCAACAGCATCACCTTCTTAGCCGATGACTTCATCATCACCGGTGCATCGGATGACACTCTGCGTATTTGGCAGGTACGCGATGGCTCGCTGGCAGCAACCCTAGCGGGGCATACAGGTGAGGTACGGGGGGTAGCGGTTGCTGCCAATCGGCAGCTCATAGCCACGGCATCAGAGGACAACAGCATACGGTTGTGGGGGATACCCGCGGGGGATGGGATACGGCGCAAGCGGGGGAGATTTGCGCTTGTGGGGGGGAGAGGGGCAGGTTAGGGGAGAAGAGAAAATGACTCACCGGGCAGCCCCCATCCCCTGCCCCCGCTCCCATAGGGCGACAACCCGCTCCCCCCTGCCCCCGCTCCCACCCTCTCCCCCTGCCCCCTCTCCCATAAGAGGGCGAGGGGGAGCCGCTACCTGT
>CAYPHM010000140.1:0-3457 GCA_964410555.1 uncultured Chloroflexaceae bacterium
AGGGGCTAGGGGATGGGGGCTGACCGAAGGGGAAGGGGCTAGGGGATGGGGGCTGACCGAAGGGGAAGGGGCTAGGGGATGGGGGCTGACCGAAGGGGAAGGGGCTAGGGGATGGGGGCTGCCCGGCGAGACAGTATATGCACCGTTTTCACAGCTACCTCTTGTGCTAAAACCCGTTGTAGTGTTAAAATAGTAAATAGTATCAAAAGTAGTGGTTTTCCACCACCAAACAAGAGGGCGAGTATGATTACAGACCATCGGTGGGAATCCATCAATAACCGAAAAATTATCAATGAGGTGAACAATGTCCAAAGAAATACAGTACCCTTCTGCTGCTCATAAATACAAGCGACAACAGAAGTGGGATGGGAAAAAGATACGCGCTTTGCGAGAACACTTGGGTATGACCCAAACAGAAATGGCAGAGGAACTTCAAGTACGCCAGCAGACCATCAGCGAGTGGGAGATAGGGTGGCATACCCCCCATCGCTCTACCCAAAAAGTGCTCTCTATGGTAGCAGAACAGGCTGGCTTTGCGTATCAAGTGGATACAGACAAAGCAGAGGATTAGGGAGTCGGTAGTGGAGCATTTAGCCCCTCAACAAGAACATTGGGGGGCAAATATTTTTGAATCGTCTCTCGCTTCTCGCTAGGTAGGAGGAGGGGCAGCGGCGAGCATGACCGTAATACATGTCCCATACCCAAGCTCACTCTGCACGGTTATCTGCCCTTGCTGTGCTGCAACGAGGGCTTTGGCAATAGATAATCCAAGCCCCGCCCCCTTCCGTTGCTCGGTGCGGGTACTATCCGAACGATAGAACCGCTCAAAGACATGCGGGAGATGTTCTGGGGCTATACCACACCCCGTATCGGTAATGGCAATCTGTACCCATTGGTCTTGGGCAGACTGACTTACCACCACCGCCACCTGCCCGGTTGGTTCTGTATGATGCAGCGCATTGTCCAACAGAATAATCAGCACTTGACGTAGGAGGATAGGATCACCCAACACCGCTACCTCTAGCGGAGTACTCGTCAAAGTGATACCCTGTTCATCCGCCAGACGGCCCATTTGCCGCTGTATATCAGCAAGTAACGGAGGCAACAAGATGTTTTCACAGGCTACCTCTAGCTTACCAGCATCGAGCCGGGAAAGCAACAACAAATCTTCCACAAGCCGGTGCATATGATCACTCTCATACAGCACATCATCGAGCAATTCGCGGGTATCGGTATCATCAGGTGGGAGATACCGTTGGGCAACCTCAGCACTCGCCCGCAGCAACGTGAGCGGTGCTCGCAGCTCGTGGCTGGCATTGGCAATAAACGTTTGTTGTCGTTCCCACGCCTGTTGAGCCGGCAGCAACGATTGCCCGGCTATCCACCAGCTACCAAAGCCCATAATGAGGATACTCACCCCTGCCAAAAGCATAATATAGGTAAGCACCTGCCACAAAAGGCGGTATTGATCATTCAGCACCCGTCCAAGTTGCAACGCGGCAGGACCATCGCTGCGTGTCAGGGCATAGGTCAGCAAACGCACCCGTGAGCCATCATCTGTCGTAATCGTTCGCAAATCATGCCCTGCTGCTAGGGCAACTGCCAACGAGTCTTGGTGGGGGGCTATTGGTGCTGCTGCCAACCCTGGATTGTAGAGCAGTCGCCCATCGGCACTAAGCGACAACACAAAGATAGCGGCTAATTCACCATCATAGGCAAAGGTACTTTCTTGCTCTAGCCCCCATAATGGTTGGCTTGTTGGGGGTTCTGGTTGTGCTGTTGAAACCCCTCGCTGGTTGCCAAAACGCAGAATAGACCAATCTTCATCGGCTTGTTGCAAACTCACCGGGATAGGCGCACCAAGCAGCGAAAACTCATGAGCCATTTTGTGGTAGAGCATCTGGTCTGTCGTCTGTTGAAAATACCAGCGGAGAGACTGATAGATGCCAGCCCCAAGTAGGGCAATCAAGAGCATGGATGCCAAGAGATAGAGTAGCGTCAAACGTAGCCGTAATCCCTTAAACACGAGATTCCTCAAAGCGATAGCCAATCCCGCGCACCGTGACAATAGGATCAGATCGACCTGGCATATCCAGCTTGCGGCGCAGGTAGGAGATATACACATCTACCATATTGGGCTGTACATCCCGATCATAAGACCATACGTAATCTAGGATTTGTTGTCGGGTAAGGGCTTGCCCACAGTGGCGCATGAGGTATTCAAGCAGGTTCCACTCGGTAGCGGTCAAGTCTAGCACTTGATCCCCACGGCGTGCTCTATGCGAATGAAGGTCTAGCACCATATCGCCAAACCGAATCTCATAGGGGTCTTTGCCATCGGTAGCAAATCGGCGGGTAAGCGAGCGGATTCGGGCAAGCAATTCTTCAAAGGCAAACGGTTTTACGAGGTAATCATCTGCCCCACTGTCTAGTCCGCTTACCCGATCTTCTACCTGCCCCCGTGCGGTGAGCATCAGTATTGCCGTAGGATGGTGGGCACTTCGCACCGCTCGACAGATAGAGAGACCATCCCGTTCTGGCAGCATCCAGTCTATAATAGCCGCCTCATAGATACCAGACATAGCCATTTCTAGCCCGGTAGTGCCATCGTGGGCTAGGTCTACCATGTAGTGTTCGGCTACCAAAACGCGCTTGATGAGTCGCGCAAGCCGTTGATCATCTTCAATAATAAGTATCCGCATGTCGTCAACTCTCCCAATACCTTAATTCCTGAAATCAGTATACCAAAAGAAAATTGAAATGTTCTTGGAAATACCAAGATAGGGAGACCTTTTCCCAGAGAACTTTAAGACTTCTGGTGTATACTAAACATACTCACGTATGGATGAGCAATGAGGAGACATCACCATGAACCAACAAAAAAAACCAATCATTATTAGCATCTTAGGAGCCATTGTGCTGCTTGTTGTCGCAGGGATAACGCTTATGCTCTGGCAACAAACACAGCTTCTGGCAAGCAATCAGATGCTACAACAGACGATATATGCCCTTCAGCAAACGCCCCCCCAAAGCGGGGCAACAGCACAACAACCGGGGGTATCCTCCCCTACGCCTTCTCTTCGCCCTGTCTATAGAACAACAATGCCTACCCCCACCCAACCATTTGCCCCAACCCAAGCACAAGAGCCTACCCAACCCATCACCCCAACAGATGAAAGGGATGCTATTACCCGCGAACAGGCAATAGATGCTGCCTATAGTTACATGGGGGACAGCTCTCTCCGGGTTAAAGAGATAGACCAAGAGCAAGAACATGGAACAGTAGTCTATGAAATTGATTTTGTTGGTGGGGGCAAGATATATGTAGATGCGACAAGTGGGCAGGTTGTCTATGCGAATGTGCATCGGCAGATGCAAAGAGAAGAGTATGACGACCACGAGGACGACCACGAGGACGACCACGAGGACGACCACGAGGACGACCACGAGGACGACC
>CAYPHM010000140.1:3557-9759 GCA_964410555.1 uncultured Chloroflexaceae bacterium
GACGACCACGAGGACGACCACGAGGACGACCACGAGGACGACCACGAGGACGACCACGAGAATGAATATAAGGATGAATACGAGGACAACCAGGGCGACAAACGCCAGTTTCAAGACCGAGTACCAGGCGAAGATGGTCAGCCGGGGAGAGGGCAAGGACCGGGACAAGGACCGGGACAAGGACCGGGACAAGGACAAAATCTCCATCACTAGCTCTTGTGGGGGTTGGGGTAGATGTCCCAAAACATGAAAAAATGATTGGAAAATTGCCCTATTCTTCCCAGACTGTTTCAAGTATACGCGGGTAAACTACAAAGCAGGTAAGCAAAACACTTGATAACTCACGACTGAAACATTGTATAAAGTAAGGAGCTTTTTCTATGAAACGAACGACAGTACTCATCTCAGCAGCTTTGACAGCGTTTGTGCTAGTCATTATTGGGGGCATTGTTGCGCTTGTCGCACAGAACAGCCCAAATACTGCCACATCAGAAGATACGACAGGACAGACAACGCAACCACAACAGGTAACAGTCCAGACGACAACGCAGTTACCACAACAGTCAACAGTCCAGACGACAACGCAGTTACCACAACAGTCAACAGTCCAGACGACAACGCAGTTACCACAACAGGTAACAGCGCAACTCCCGCAACAGCCAACAGCGCAACTCCCACAGCAGGTAATGGAACAAGCAACGGTACAGGCAACGATACAGGCAACGCCAATATCTGGGGATACTTCCCCACAGACCGCTACGGATAGGATACATCCAGACCAAGCCACCGCAATTGCCCTGGGAGTAGTCCCAAATACGGCACAACCTATCGGTGTCCCTGAATTGGTCAACTTTGAAGGGACAGTCGCCTATGAGGTCATCTTTGATCAAGGGATGGTCTATGTTGACGCAACTGCCGGGGATATTCTCTACAACGGTGTGGTGGTTCAGGCGACCCAAGCAGCAACCCAAGCACCCCAAGCAGCAACCCAAGCACCCCAAGCAACCCAGGCGACCCAAGCAGCACCTCAAGCACCCCAAGCGGCGACCCAAGCACCCCAGGCGGCACCCCAGGCTCCTTTTGTGCAGTCAACATCATCTGATACCAATTCAGTAAACCCATCACAATATGATGATGACGAACATGAGCAGTACGAACACGACGATGACGATCATGACGAACATGAGCAGTACGAACACGACGATGACGATCATGACGAACATGAGCAGTACGAACACGACGATGACGATCATGACGATCATGAGCAGTATGAACACGACGATGACGATCATGACGATCATGACGATCATGACGATGATTAGCCCAAGCATGACCTAGAACAATGGACTAGCTTTCATACAGATAAGAGAAAATAAGGAGCAAACCCTATGAAAACGCTTTTGACAATCATCTCTATAGCAGCAATTCTCGGTGGGTGGGTAGTCTTTGCAATGGCAGAGACTACCCCCGATACCGAGACCATACCACCATCACCAACGGTCTTTTCGATGGATGCTAGACCAACAGAAATGACGGAGAATGACGGGGTACTAGCTCCACAGCAAGGCGTAGGACTAGATCTAGTACCGACCCCTATGCTCGGCACACCAGAAATCCCACAGCCGACAATGACAATTCGCAGCGTGAGTGCGCCCCCACAGCCGACAATGACAATTCGCAGCGTGAGTGCGCCCCCACAGTCGACAATGACAGTTCGCAGCGTGAGTGCGCCCCCACAGCCGACAATGACAGTTCGCAGCGTGAGTGCGCCCCCACAACCGACACCAGTGACGAGAACTCAGTCTTCACGATAGGATAGGATAGGGACAGCGAACAATGCACCAGATAACCTTTCATGCGATGGGATGTCATATGCTGGTAGCTCTGGACAAAGATGTTCAGATTGCTGCCAAGACCCTGGAACCTGTGCCTGCATGGTTTGCCGAATGGGAGCAGCAGTTGAGCCGGTTTCTTCCCGATAGCGAGCTATCACGACTCAATAGAACCAATGGGGCATTTGCTCAGCAGGTCAGTGAACCATTATGGCTCGTGTTGCAAGTGGCAATCAGTGTTGAAACCAAGAGCGATGGGTTGGTCTCACCGCTAATGCTGACAGCCCTAGAAGCCGCAGGCTATACGCAGAGTTTTGCCGAGAGCAAACCCTATGAAAAGGGAGCGGTATCCTCGGCTCTCTCCCCTACTGTTCCATCTCCCCTGGCACATATCCCGCTCAAGGAAGCCCTCGTTTGTAACCCCAAGGATCGGACGGTGCGGCTCGCGCCCGGTGTGCGGATTGATCTGGGGGGCATAGCGAAGGGATGGGCAGCAGAACAGACTATGGAGCGGATCCGCAAGCGCGGACCGGTGCTGGTAGATGCTGGCGGTGACATTGCCATCAGTGGTCCACGGTCTGATGGGCAACGTTGGGCTATCGCCATAGCAGACCCCCACGACCCAGATTCCCAACTTGAGCTGCTGCTGCTGCGAAAAGGGGGGGTAGCAACATCGGGGCGCGATTACCGCCGATGGCAGCAGCATGGTGTATGGCAACACCACATCATAGACCCTCGCACAGGTTGCCCCGCGGAAACCGATGTTGTTGGGGCAACGGTGATTGCCCCAACAACAGTGTATGCTGAATGGGCAGCAAAAGTTGTGTTGCTTATGGGCAGTCGGGAAGGTCTCGCCTGGTTGGAGCAGCAGCAGAGCCTCGCCGGGGTGATCGTGAATGAAGATGGTACCGTGTGGCGGAGCCGAAGGTTGCGCCACTACACATGGTGAGATACAAGCAACAGCATACGTAATAAGCGTTATAGTACAGGAGATAGACACCAATGCAACCACCACAACCAACGGGGAATCATCCCCCACGTAAGTCACCAACTCTCTCCCCTACCACGTCAGACTTTGATCTTGATACGTTGCCACCAGCGTTAGAGCTAGAAGCCGCTATCCTTTTGCTAGTAGCGGTGGCAGCCGGCGCACTCCTAGCGGTGGTAGTGCTTCCTATCTGGCTTCCTTCCTTGAGTGCTTCCATGCCCGGTGCCAATGCCAAGATGTTTTGGTACTTGGCACGCAGTAGCGGGTTTGTTGCCTATGGGTTGTTGTGGCTTGCTATGGCTCTCGGCTTGATGATAACCAACAAAATGGCTCGGCTTTGGAACAAGGGACCGGTTATCTATGACCTCCACCAGTATGCCAGTTTGCTTGGTTTGGCTATTGCGCTGTTCCACGCGCTTATCTTGATGGGCGACTCCTATGTTTCCTATACGCCGTATACCGTACTTGTGCCCTTTGCCAGCGAAGGGTATCGCCCCCTTTGGGTGGGCATTGGGCAGGTGAGCTTTTATCTATTGGCTCTGGTTGCCTTGAGTTTCTATGTCCGTAAACCTATCGGGCGAACCCTTTGGCGTTGGATACATGGGCTAAGTTTTGCGGTGTTTGTGCTGGCACTGGCGCATGGTATCTGGAGCGGTACGGACACGGGAACAGTATGGGGGCAGGCGATCTATTGGTTTAGTGGGGGCAGTCTGCTTTTCCTGTTCTTCTATCGGATGTTGATAACTTGGGAGAAAGGTAAGCCGCAACGGCGAGGAACGAATAGACCAGCAAAGCCTACGCCTCCTCAAGGCGAGAATCTGGCAAAAGAAAGCCTCCAATCATAGGGGGGAAATAGCCCTATCAGGGTTGCAATGCTGCATAGATACGCTCTATACCCGCAATAAACTGCTGGCGTTCGGTTAGTGCAGACAGCATAATATGCGTACCCGCTACGTTCCCGTAGTAGTAGCCAGGATGGACTAACACCCCCGCTTGCTCTAGCAGGAAGAGCACTAGTGCTTCCTCACCCACACTGTCATCTCCCCACCCGCTTATGCTAGGAAAAAGATAGTAGCCGCCATCAGGTGGGTATAGGGAAACCGACGGGCAGCAGGTTAGGTGTTCTAGGGCATAGCGGATGTTGGCAGCAATGTGCGTGTGCATAGCTGCAACGAACGGGGGGGCATGCTCAAACAGGTGCGGCAGCATAGTCTGTACCAGACTGCTTGCCCCCAGGTAGGTGTCATTGATCAATTGGAGCCGCTCGCCATATTCAGCATAGGCGACCTCATTGGCTGCAATCCAGCCGAGCTTCATATCGGGTAGGGCAAACTGCTTGGAGATGCCATTGAGATGGAAGACTGGCAGGTGGGGGTGCAAGGTTGTTGCTACAGGTATGGAGGCTTGTTGGTAGGGAAACGCAGCAAACACTTCATCACAAATGAGCGGCATACCTAGCTGGTCTAGGGCTGCCAGGGACGTAGGCAACACTGCCCCCGTTGGATTGTGGGGAGAAATAAGCAGCACAGCCCGTGTTCGCTCATTCGCCTGTTCAAGCAAGCTCTGCTCGTCTATCTGCCAACCACACGCCTCATCCATATGATAGGGGCGCAGCTCCACATGGTGTATCTCTGCTAGAAAATCAAACAATGGGTAGGTAACATCTGGTGCCAGCAGATTATCGCCTGCATCTGCCAAAAGCGCAAACAGCAAGCCGTAGGCTTCGCTGGTACTGGCAGTAATGAAGATGTGATCTGCAGCAATGACCATGGGCAAGGTGGGATGCACAGGGGTGGGGGGCTTAGAGGATGTCCCCATACGTTGGGCATAGTTGGCGGCGATGGCGGCGCGAGCTATGGGGAGACCGCGAGAGTCGGGGGCATACTGTCGGCTTGTCCAGTAGTGGTCAGCAGCAGCCCGGAGAATATCAGGAGGGAAGAGGAGTCCCTGGTGGGTCGGGTTGCTGCTGGTCAGGTCAAGATAGCCTGTGCCAGCAGCAGCCTGTTGTCGTGCCTGTTCAATCGCGTTGATTGTCAGGTCTAGCGTTGTGAAACAACCCGGCATAGGGTCGGCTTAGTAGGACATCCCAACTGCTTGTCGCAGGTAGGAGTCGTCGGTGATCTGCTTGAGCATAAAGTCTGCTACGTCAGCCCGCGATATACGCATGGTAATATCCCGTTCGCGGGGACTAAAGCCCGCTTTGTACTCCTCAGTAAGTGGTTCATCTGTCAGACCGGCTGGTCGGACAATCACCCAGTCCAGTGAACTATGCATAATCACCTGTTCTTGGCGTTCTTTGTCCTCCATTACATTACCTAGTACAAAGGGTATCAGAACGAGGTTCCAAAATAAGCCAATTTGCTGGCGGGTCGCGCCCATCCCAAGCGTTGTTTGGCAGATAAACCGTTTGACCCCATGGTGCTCCATTGCCTTGATAATATGCTGTGTGCCATCAGAGAGGATGGTATTTTTCTTCATCTCGTTTACGCCAAGAGCAGATAGTACTGCATCTTTGCCTTTTACCGCTGCTTCTATCGCGTTGTAATCTAGGATGTCGCCTTGTGCAATGGTTAATTTTTCGTGTTCTAGGGGGAAGGTATCTGGGTTGCGGGCAAATGCTGTGACATGGTAGCCATAGCGTTCAATTGCCTGTTTGACCAATTGTTGCCCTGTGCCACCTGAAGCTCCAAAAATAAGTAGATGCATAATCGTTTTATCCTTTCGTCAATTCGTCAATTCATCAATTCGTCAATTCGTTAATGAAACGCGCGCTCTATTTTTTGCTTGCTTTAGGGAACCTACGCAGGAGTCCTTTCCCTAAAGTTGTTTTGTTTTCCCTTGTCTATCGCGTGATTCTACTATTCCATAGATTACCGTGCGAGTCAAGAGAACAAAGAGTGCATATTTGGTAGAGAAACTCTATGGGAGAGGATACTAGCGGTGTCGCCAGGTTGGGTAGAGCATAGCAAAAACCACCGAGGTGCCAGACAAAACGAAGGGTTTTGAGATTGATTGCTTCATTGCTTCGTTTCATCTGGCACAACCCGGTGGCTATGCTCCCAGTCTATACCAAAGGTTCTTTTAGGTTGTGGTGCTATGTTGGCTTGGTATCTATAAGCTCGTGTGTTATTTGCTACGATGCCCTAAAACGTTCTTTACCGTTGTTTAGCTACATTGTTCTTGTTTGTTGTCGTCTACAGTGTCCTGCTACGTTGTCCTGCTACGTTTTGTCTACAGTGTCCTGCTACGTTGTTGTCTACAGTGTCCTGCTACGTTGTTGTCCTACGTTGTCGTCTACAGTGTCCTGCTACGTTGTCCTACGTTGTCGTCTACAGTGTCCTGCTACGTTGTTGTCTACAGTGTCCTGCTACGTTGTTGTCCT
>CAYPHM010000140.1:9859-12293 GCA_964410555.1 uncultured Chloroflexaceae bacterium
CTACAGTGTCCTGCTACGTTGTTGTCTACAGTGTCCTGCTACGTTGTCGTCCTACAATGTCGTCCTACAATGTCGTCTACAGTGTCCTGCTACGTCGTCCTGCTATCTACAATGTGCTACAACGTGGCTGTATCGTGGTCAGTGTTGTGCTACGTTCTGCTTAGATGTTTAACCGTCTACGTTGCTAACTTTGTTGTCGGGCTACGATGTTCGTTATTGGTTGTACCTTATGCTTCGTTGTACTGGTTTGCAACGTCACCACACTCGAACCTGTTAATATATAGTATAGAGGAATGACCGTACTTTTCCATCATCCACATGGACTATCCTCGTGTATGCCATATGGCATATATTGGGCTAGTATCTGCTAATGTGCTGCCAAATAAGCAGAGATTAGAGCGGTTGGGGTTTGATTCTCCAGAGCAGCGAGGTCAGACGATCATGGTCATCTTTCAACAGGCTGGCAATTTTTCGTCCTGCTATTATGAGATAGTCATGGGATGATTCGCGGGTTTGGGCGATAGCGCGAATAGTAGCAGCCAACAGTTCATCATTGGGTATGTGTGGGGCAAAAAGCACCCCACGAAAAAAATCGCAAGAATCTCCAAACGTGGCTATCTCACTGGTAGTACTCTCATAGACGCTATAGTGAACAGGGGGGGGGTGGGGGGGGAGGTAGTAGCGAGTACGGTTTTCATGGACAAACCCGACAGTTAGGGCAGAAAACTCTGTTTGCAAGACTTCGGCAAGGTCCGGGTGTTCGTGATAGATTTCTTCATCATAGAGAGTGCGCCCACTATAGGTGCGTCCCCGTACCACCGCCCGGCCGCCGGGCTCGCGGCTACCGGTGCGTATTTCATACACCAACCCATAGACCGCCAGCCCTTTGGTGCGGGTTTGTGCCCGGACAAGGGTACCAAAGGGGGGGGCTTGCAGCAATTCATAGCTGCCAGCGGTAAAGCTGGTGGTACTCGATTCGATAATTTCGCCTATGCGCTCCATAGTCATAGTTGGTATGCTTCCTTACCTTAGCCTTTGATAACCTCTTTGCTTGCGAGTTTTTGTGAGGTAGAGGCAGCAAGCTCTGATCGTATCAGGCTGCCTTCTATCATACGTTGCAAGGCGCGGCGATCTCCCCCACGCACAATAGCCTGCTCGTGCGCCCGCTCCAACGCCACTGGGTAGCCTTGTCCGCGGACACACTGATCATAGACCAAACTATGCACAAGGTCAACTGTTGCGGAATCATCTGCTACCCATTGGGGGATTTCTACCCGTGCCATCTCGCGCTGCACTCGCATATAGAAGAAATGGATACAGTGTTTCCCATAGGAATCTATATTCACGCGGTTGATAGAGGCAAACATGGGACCGCGTTGTCCTTCTTCTAGCATGCCATCAAAGATATGCGCGTCAGTGAGTCGTTCTTTGATGGGTAGCGATGGGGCAAAGGCAACAGGATATTCTTTGTCTGCTTGCTCGTGCTCGTGGGCTTGCTCGCCGTTGTTGCCGTTGTTGCCGTTGTTGCCGGTCATGAGCAAGATAGTATTGAGCACTTCGGTGCCACGGGGACGGCTAATGTAGGATGCCAGCGGGTACTGCTGTTCGTGCATCTTGTCTAGGGTCTGGAGATATTCTTCTAGGAAATAGGTTTTGGCAAACGGCTCAAAGCCAGCCATTGCCCAACGCATCAGAGTACCGTCGAGCAGCATAATTGATGGAAAATCTCCCCCAGAGAGATATTCCTGGCTCAGGTTGTAGAGCACTTCTAGCTCTTTTATATCCCGCCATGCAGCAAGGTAAGCCCCTTCAATGGCAATACGGCGGGTGCTGTTTTTGGGGTCGGTGATGTAGAGGTCTTCGTCACGGTAGGCAAGCGTGGGGATGGAGAAGAGCCGGGCTTCGGGGGTGATACCATAGCGCAAGTAGACACACCCGATGTTGACGAGAAAGTAGGTAGCAAAGCTATGGCGGTCTTTGTCTACTTGTGAGCCGTCAGTAGCTACTAGCGTATAGGTGGGGGGACGTTTTGGCAGCTCGTAGACGGTATCAATCGGCTCTTCGGTAGGGCGTGCGAGCATTTGCCAAGGGGCAGTTTTGCGGGTATCTTCTACCCGTTCTTTCCAATATTGCTCTTGTCCATACTGGCTCTGGTAGACTTCGCGGAGCTTGCTTATGTGCGCTTGCATCTCGCTGGTGTAGCCTGCTAGGATGGTGCTCATTTGGCGTACTTGTTGGCTTAGGTTGGTCAGGTCCAGCGACATATGGGTAGGTATCTCCTCATAGGGTCTAGCTTTAGATATGATAGCACAGGCGTTTCATGGTGTCAACTTATGCCCCCGCTCCCATAAAGGGCGACACCCTCTCTCTCCCCCTGCTCCCGCTCCGCTTGTAGAGACGTAGCATGCTACGTCTCTACGGTTCCCCTTCTCCC
>CAYPHM010000141.1:0-12273 GCA_964410555.1 uncultured Chloroflexaceae bacterium
GGGGAGAGGGTGTCGAGAGGGGGCAGGGGGAGAGGGTGTCGAGAGGGGGCAGGGGATGGGGGCTGCCCGGAAACCCTCTCCCTTTCAAGGGTAGGTCACAAGGATTCTGGGCAGAATGGAGCCATAGATACACATAAATGAGCATAGATACCGGACAGAGATTCCCGAATCACTATCACTGCTGGTTTTCCTCTGTGTCTTAGCTTATTGCTTTGTAGATAGCACAAGCCCAGAGATTATACGAATACAATAAACCCCAGTACACAACCACGCTAAGAACCGCTATAATAGAAGTACGATTGCCAAACCTTGCCACAACACAAGCCTATGGGAAAAACCAACAAGCACCTGAAACAAAACCCGTTAATGGTAAGGATACCTAATTTTATGGTTGTTTTCCACAAAAGCCTCTGGAATGGAGTTACTCTGTTGATCCTGCTCTTGGTAGCAGGAAGTATTGCTGCATGTAATTCATCGCTACCCACAGCAGACAGTCCGTTGGATGAAATACGTATCGGAGTAGTTGCGCCGCTCTCTGGTGCATATGCAAGCACTGCTGGACTTTCTACCAAGTATGCCGCAGAGCTTGCAGTACAGCAAGTCAATAGTGCCGGCGGGTTGCAAGTAAACGGCAGGTATGTCCCGGTACGCCTCTTTATTGAAGATGACGCACATGACCCAGAACTCACGGTACAGGTGACAAAAAAGCTCATTACTGAAGACCATGTACTAGCCTTGGTGGGGTATCCCTCAAGCGTGGTTGCCATCCCCGCTGCTGCTGTCGCAGAAGAAGCCGGTATCCCGATGATTAGCTCCTCATCCACCCACCCAGAGACGACCCAGGGAAAGACGTTTGTCTTTCGGGTTGCCTTTATTGATTCCTTTCAAGGATGGGTATTGGCAAAATTTGCCCGTGAAGAACTCCAAGCTACCCGTGCTGCGGTGCTCTACAATCGTGATACCGATTACAGCAGTAGTTTGGCAACGATTTTTCAAGAATCCTTTGAGAACCTCGGCGGTCAGGTAGTCGCCCTTGAGAGTTATTCCACCAATGCTAATGCTAATGCTACTATTGACTGGAAACCTCAATTAGCGGTCTTGGCAAAACATCAACCAGAAGTTATCATCCTACCAAACTATGAAGACAAGGTAGTTGTGCAAGCTGAGCTGATACGCACACAGGGAATAACGGCTACCTTGATAGGGGCAGATGCTTGGAGCTATATTGAACCAGAAGATTTTGCCTTGCCCGCGCTGGATGAGGCTTACTACTCGGCACACTGGTCGCCAGACATTGCCAGTAAGACAGCACAAGCCTTTATGGGGGCATACTATGATGCCTACAACAGTATTCCCTTAGAAAATGCTGCCCTGACCTATGATGCCTTTGGGTTGCTCTTTCAGACTATCCAGAGTGAACAACAAGCTACTCCCCAGGCTATCCGTGATGGTCTCCACGCGGTAGACATCTATTCAGGGGTAACGGGGACAATAGAGTATAGCGAAGAGACAGGCGATCCTATACGCAGCGTGGTTATTTTGCAGATTATCGGGGAACACCCGGTGTTTTCTTTGCAGATCAACCCATAATCTTTGGTTGTTCATAGCAAAAAATCGGGTATCATAGGGGCAGAGGGGTATCCTGCATGATTTGCCTAGTCGGTATCAATGTTGAAGGGGGCGATAGAGATTTTCGTGAAATCACCAAGTATTTTTTGTATGACCTTTTTGCTCTTGCTAGGAAGTGTGCTTGTTGGATGTGGTACGTCTGCATCATCCCCCAAGCCAGTAGTACAGCCCGGTGACCCGATAGCAGGGGAAAAACTCTTCAAGCAAACGCAAGAACTCGCCGGTGCGCCCACCTGTGCAACATGCCATATTTTAGCACCGGATGAGCCGGCGATAGTTGGTCCCAACCTCAGCGGCATTGCCACGGTGGCAGGGCAGCGGGTTGAGGGACAATCGGCTGAAGCCTACCTCTATACCTCTATTACTGCCCCCTATGCCTATGTGGTACAAGGCTACCAAAGCAGTATTATGGTGCGTAATTATGCCGACTATCTGACAGAGCAGCAGATCAATGATATAGTCGCCTTTCTCATGACCCTAGAATAACCCTCAGATGCCCCCATCTCCGCCCCTGTGGGGGGGGGAGATGGGGTAGAGGCGCGGCGGTGCGTTCGCCTTGTAGAGCCGGTGCATGCTACGTCTCCTCCCCCTCGTCCTGGAATGGGAATGGGGGCAAGATTGCGGTATAATACCCATGAAGACCCACAAACGCTTTTCCTTTTGCCAATATGCATAGGAAGGAAAGAACAGCCTATGATTACCCTAACAGTTGAAGGGCAACAACGCGCCCGTGACGCGCTCAAAAAACTTGACCAAGACCTAGCCACAAACAAAGAAACCATAGAAGCGGTCAAAGCCCAAGCGCAACGCTTTCGTGATACCTTCTTTGAAACCTTCGATGTTATCGAGCGGGAAAGTTTGTCGCTCAATGACGTAATGCTCAAAATGCAGCGCATTGACAAAGACCAACTCCAAGTAACCAACAAAACCTACCCGCCCTTTCTGCTCATCCTCGACCCGGAACTCGCCTACCACCCTCGCCCACTTGCCAATGATCAAGATACAGGAGGCAAACCGCGTCAAGTCACCGAGCTTGCCGCCCGGCTGTTTGCCATCTATGAACCACCAAACTGCGGCTTGCTTCGCTACTACACTATCTTTGGCGATGGGTCATGGAAGCGCACCACCTTCTCGGTGCGGGCAGATGGAGCATTGCATTCTCAAAGTGCCTTAGCACCAGCATCAAGTGCCGACATCCTCACCCTAGAAGCTATAGACCTGCTTAGCAAGGCGTGTACTGTCCACCCAACCTGGGCAGAGCTTGCCACAGAATCCGATACCCTAACGGAAGAGAGACTCCGTGAACGTTCGTTTGTGAAAATGTACCTAACTGGACGGTAAACGCCACCCATGCCCGTTGACGAGGGTAATGGTCATGTTCCGTTGTCACCAGAGAGATTATGCCACGACTGCTGAAAAAATCCACACCGCCGCCGCCCCCTCGTGGGACATTCATTGGGCGCACCCGTGAACTACACGAGTTTCGGAGTAGCGTTCGCTATGTGTTGGGGGTTGAAAAGCCCCCCGGCAACAGTTCGCGCTATCCGCATATCTTCTTTTTGCATGGCGAAGATGGCATGGGCAAAACCGCGCTCCTGCGCCAATTTCTCGCCATCGCCAGAGAAGAGGGCATACCCGATAAACGCTGCTTGTTGCTCAACCTCAACACCACCCACAACCCCACGCCTGATGTTCTAGCCCAACGCATAGCCGAAACGCTGCGCCAACAGCAGGGCAAAAGTGACAAGCACTACCAGCAGGCGTGTAGCCAGCGGGATAATCTTGCCCCCTACGTCAAAGAGCTACAACAGCAATGGGCGCGGTGGGTTGCCCTACGCGAGCATGAGAACAGCGACCTAGAGACGATTATTCAGTCCCGCTACAACCCTGCCCGCTTGCCAGAAGCTAAGCGAGCCGGTTTTGCCCGCTTGCATGAGCCAGGGCATATTGAGCTACAAACAGCTTGGGCAACCGAGGGATTAGCCGCATTGATTACCTTTCGGCAACAGCATAGTCGACTCCCCTATACCTTTGAAGAGCTACTACACAATGAGCTAGGCAATGATGCGCTGCTATTCTTACCGGATGGGGGGACAAGTGCTGCGCTTGCCGAAGACCTCTACACCCTAGCAGAACATGCCCCGCTTCTGCTGCTGCTCGATAGCTACGAATATGCCGACCAGCATGATGAGACGTTTTGCACCGCTATCTTGAGCCGAAGCAGTGACCGTATGCTGACGGTTGTTGCGGGACACTCCCCCCCCCACCCGGTCTATCGCCGCGTCTTTGGCGGTGAGCATGCCAGTCTGTTGCACACCTACGACCTTAGCCAACATCCCTTTCACGAGGAGGAAGTGCGGGTTTATCTCCACCTGCGAACAACTCCCGATACCCCACCGCCTGTGCTTGATACCCCCAATGTCCCCTTACTCATGGCACCAACTACCCAAACTCCTGATGCCCCCATAGCCTTTCAGCCGCCTGCGCTCTCTGGGGCAGCAGCAAGTGCGGATAGCCTCACCAGCGGTATAGCAAGCGATGCTTTCGCCATGAGCCGGGGTATCCCCCTTGCCCTTGCCATCTTAGGGGACTATCTGGCAACGTATAACACCATACAGCCCTTCCACAACAGCACCCCATTGAGGAGCGATGCGGGTATGCGGGTATGTGCGTTGGTACAACGGTTCTTGACGATTATGCAAGGGGCAGGAGCCAATACTAATGCTCATAATCCGGCACGACAGCAACAAAGCCAGCGCGAGGTCTTGGCAATACGCTCACTCGCCATCCTGCTACGCCCGGATGAGGAGATGGTGTGTGCATGTTGGGGGCTGTCCCGACGGCAGGCGCAGCAACTTGCCTTACATCTTGCACAAACAACCCCCTCTTTCTTTGCTGGCTATGGCATCTATGAACTGCATCCGCTTGTCCATACCTGTATTCGCAACGATACCCACACAGCAAAGTATCGTGCTGATGATTGGCACATGCTCAAAACAGGCATAGCCCAAGTGTTGCCAGTTATCCAGAAGCGGCTCAAACACCAGCAGCGGGTAATCAAGCAAGAACAGGAACGCTACCAAAACGCTAGTTGGTGTGCGACTATCCTCGATATATTGAATGTCTGTTTTTGGCTGAGTGAAGAAGATGAAGCCCGCTCATTGCTGCTAAATCACTGGATAGGCGCACGCGCCAACAACCCGTCTTTTGCCGAGCAATTGGCGACCCTTGCTACTGAGCTTGCCCCGCGCACCCCCGAATGGCGGCGCATGATCTCAGCAATGCAAGAAGACGACCTGACCATGTTTGACCCCTTTATCACAACGCTAGAACCACATGCGCGGGTGGTGCTCTACTACCTGCGAGCACAACGTTCGGCTGTTTGGTATGTGGAAGATACTGCCGACCTCAAGCGCATCAACCAGCACATTATGCTGCTAGAACACGGCTATGCGCTGGATGGCTCGTGGCAGCCTATTGGGGAAGCCTTAACCAAAGCCTATGCAACCCGTGGCAGATATGCGTATCAGCAGAAAGAGTACAAGCCTGCCTTAGAAGATTTTAACCGCTCGCTACATCTCCAACCAGACCAGCCGGCTATACTTGCGAGCCGGGCGGCTATCAAGCACTACTTGGGCAATGATGCTGATGCATTAGTAGACTACAATCGCTCGCTCAAGGTGCGCCCAGATCACCCCATCACCTTGACCAACCGGGGAGTCATCAAGTATTATCAGGGAGATTATCGTGGGGCTTTGGCTGATTATACCCGTTCATTGGAGCTACGTCCCGACCACCCCATCACGCTCTACAATCGGGGGGTTGTTCACCGCATTACTGGTGATTTGGACAAGGCATTGACAGACTTTGATCATGCCATCCAGGTGATTCCCAACGACCCCGATACGCTCAATAGCCGTGGGGTGGTCAAGCAATCATTGGGGGATCATAGCGGCGCGTTGGCAGACCTAGATCACGCCTTGCAAGTACGCCCGGATGACCCCGATGTACTCTACAATCGGGGGGTAGTCAAGGAATATCTTGGGCGGTATGCCGATGCCTTGAGTGATTTTGACCGCTCGCTTGCCCTGCGCCCCTACGACCCCGCCACGTTAGATAATCGTGGGGTGGCAAAGGTGCATATGGGGGATTATGAGGGGGCATTGAAAGACTATGACCGCTCACTGGTGTTGCGCCCAGATCACCCCGTCACGCTGGAGAATCGCGGGGTAGCAAAAGCCTATTTAGGCTATTACGATGGAGCATTGAAGGACTACGAACGGGCACTCGATCTACGCCCGGATGACCCAAGCCCACGGTATAATATCGCCTGTCTGTATGCGCTCCAAAACAAGGTAGAAGATGCGCTCGCTTGGCTAGAACGCATCCTTGCCCAACATCCAAATTGGCGGGACAAAGCCCAACATGACCCTGACTTTGCTATGTTGCAGCATGACCCACGCTTTCAAGCACTGCTTTCTGGAGGAGAAAGGGAACCAACGCTATGACCCCATCAGTAATGAAGCCATTTAGCCAAGAACAATTGGAACACTACAATCAGCTTTTGGAGCGTACCCCCGATGATCCGGTACTCTTGACCCGTCGTGGTATCATACAGGCATGCCTGGGCGACTACGAGAGCGCACTAGCAGATTATGACCGTTCATTGAGGTTGCGTCCCGACCATCCTGATACCCTCAATAACCGTGGAGCAGCGCGTATCCAGATTGGTGATTGTCAAGGGGCTATAGCAGACTATAACCGCTCACTAGAGCTACAACCAGACAATGCCGCAACGTTAGCCATCCGTGGGGCAGCAAAGTTCTATATGGGAGATGATCTTGGGGCGTTGCACGACTTTGATAGCTCGCTTGATCTGCGCCCTGACCACGCCGATACCTTGACGATGCGCGGGGCAACGAAGGTCTATCTTCGTGACTATGCCGGGGCAAGGCTTGACTATGAGGAAGCCTTACGTATCAATCCCTCATTGGCAAGTACCATGTACAATATGGCGTGTTTGTATGCCAAGCAGGGGCAAGTTGAATCGGCTGTTGCTTGGCTCCAACGGGCTATAGAGATAGACCAGTCCTATCGGAAACGCGCTCAAAACGACCTGGATTTTGCTTCCATTGATGATGATAGCCAATTTATTGCACTAGTGAAGGGGTAATTTCTATTAGGTTATGATAGGAGCATATAGCTACTTTTTCTGGTATCTTCTGCGGCACAAGTGGTATGTGCTGCAAGCGTGTTGGGCATTACGTGTTCCTCTTTGGCAGGCAATTATCCATGACCTTACCAAACTGCGTCCGGCAGAGTTTTTCCCCTATGCAGAGTTCTTCTATGTGTATGGCACAGATACGCGCCGATGGGGGCGTGAGCCCATCCGTCATGTGCCAGGGTTTGAACGGCGTATTGCGTATGGCAAAAATCACCATCAGACCAAGAACAAACACCATTGGCAATATTGGCTTCTGCCCCCCGACCAGAACGGCAACCAACAGGCACGCGCTATTCCAGAGCGGTATGTGCGCGAGATGGTAGCAGATTGGACAGGGGCAGGGCGAGCGCAGGGCAATGGGAATACTGCCGGCTGGTATCTGAACAACCAGCATGATATGGTACTCCACCCGGCGACACGCCAATTGGTTGAGCAGGTATTGCGTGAGGCGCAGCATAAGGGAGTCATTCCCGCTGAGCCGGCGTTGTAATCTGGCAGTAATGATCATTGCCAAATAGGAAAATCTCCTGCGTTTTGGTAAGTGTAACTTCCTTTCCCAATGCCAGTAGAGTGGCAGAGGTGCAGGAAAACATCGGAGCTACATCCATCCTCCTCCGTAGCCGTTGTTGCCCTGTGATACCTCTGCCGCTCAGAATTTCCCCCCTGCACTAGCTGCATGTACCCATACTACCCCCAAATTTCTCAAAATAGCTATTTACAATTCAAGGTGTTTTGTTCTATCATGTTTGTGAAGTGATGTAATGAGCGAAAGGGGATATATGACCACCACCAAAACCGACGAGAGCCAGACCACAACGGACTCTCCTGATGATTATGATAACCCGTGGAAAGAAGTGATTGAACGCTATTTCCCAGAGTTTCTTGAACTATTGTTCCCCCACATCGCCTGCCAGATAGACTGGTCACAGGGATATAAATTTCAAGACAAGGTGTTGCAGAAAATTGCGCGGGAGGCGAAAGAAGGCAATCGCTACACAGACAAACTAGTAGAGGTCTACCGACTGGACGGCTGCAAAATCTGTGTCATGATCCATATTGAAGTGCAGAGCCAAGAGCAACCAGGCTTTGCAGTGCGAATGTTGGTCTACAATTGCCGTTTGCGGGATTACTACCAAGTGCCGATAGTGAGTCTGGCGGTATTAGCCGATGAACGGCTGAGTTGGCGACCCGATAGGGTGCATGAAGGGCTATGGGGGTGTGAGATGACCTTCACCTATCCCATTGCGAAGTTGGCAGACTATCGGGAACGGTGGGATGAGCTTGAAGCCGCAACAAACCCGTTTGCGCTGGTTGTTATGGCGCACTTGAAAACGCAAGAGACCCGTCACCAGCAAATGGAGCGCAAGCGGTGGAAGGTATTGTTGATACGGATGTTGTATCGGAAGGGGTACAGCAAGGATAATGTAGTTGGGTTGTTGCGCTTCTTGGATTGGGTTATGCAGCTGCCCAAAGAGCTAGATAAGGTCTGTTGGGATGAGGTGAAGGCAAGTGAGGAGGGAAAACAAATGCCTTATGTGATGAGTATTGAGCGTATCAGCCGCGAGGATGGGCTCAAGCAAGGCTGGCAACAAGGACTGGAACAGGGGCTGGAACGGGGCAAGCAGCAAGGGTTGCAACAGGCAATTGCGCTAGGGGTAAAATTGCGCTTTGGCAATAATGCCCAAACCCAAGCGTTGCTTACTCGCATACAGCACATCACAGACAACGATGTTTTGCAAAAGCTGGTGCAAGCCCTAGAAACGGTAGCCAGTCTGGAGGAACTCCAGTTGCTCTGTCCTAGCGAAGCCACGACTGCCGCTGACGCTCCGCCTGAGCAACCGCCGACAGTCTGAATTAATCTAACTTTGGTTGAGTGGAGGGGGTTTTAGGGGAGATCAGTTGGGCAAATCCCCCCCTGTTATTCCCCGCTCCCCCTGCCTACGCTCCTATAAAAAGGCTAGGGGGAACCGAAAACAACCAAATTTCCCTTGGTGGGACGCAGGGCAGGGGGTTGCCTATAAAGGTTCTAAGGCTTCTGAAAGCCAAAATACAAAATGTTTTATAGAGAGGTGGTGGAGGTGAGGGGATTCGAACCCCTGGCCTCAACAGTGCGATTGTTGCGCTCTCCCAACTGAGCTACACCCCCACAACGATTATTAGTATAGCATAGGCTTCATACAAGGTCAACAATTTTGCAAAAACGATAGGGCTACGTCAACGTCTGGTTTGCCCCCCGCTCCCCTGCCCCTTCCCCCACCACCTTGATCATTGATCTTTCCAGTAACTCACCAATTCACCTGCGCTGTTGTATAGACCGCCGTTATCCGTGTCACTATTGCTCCACACATTGCCGTTGGTATAGAGAAATGAGATAGTTTCTCTTGGTTGTATCGTGCCCTGTAGGGGGTGTTGTTGGCTCCCCCGAAAACTGCACATCACCCAATCATTGAGATTGACCGTTGTATCACTGACATTTTGCAAGGTAACACGCTCGCGTTGTTTATCCACAGCAACAATGGTAATTGGTGAATCCAGCCAATTGGCTGGCGCAGGATCACGTTCGCACCAAGCATGAGGTGCTAATCCCCCGGTAACGTTGATAGTTTGTGCTATTGGTAAATAGAACCATGTGAGTACCCCAACGTTACTTATCACTAGCACCCAATATATAGCCAAATAGGAGAATTTTTTGATTTTGTGGCGATAATAGTATTGGGCAATCAAGGCACCGGGCCAACCGCCGAGGAATTCTAGGGTATGCAACGCTATTTCGGGAACCCGTTGTTCACGACGCATTGCTTCTGCTTTGTCTATATAATAGGCAAAAAACGTTATACTGCTAATGATTACATAACTTATTGGTATCCATAGGGGTTTGTGGAATATGAGGGTGACGATTATTAAGATAATGAGAAATACGCTACTGATAGCTGTAGGGATTAGCGAGGGATATGTGGGGGTGCTCGTAAATTCGACATTGGTGGCACGAGGACGTTGTTGATCATCATAGCTCAACGTGTAGGTAACGGAGGTGTTTTTTGCTGGACGATAGCCTTTGTTGGCTACTTGGCTAATGTGGAAAAATACGTTTTTGCCCCCTTGTTTTGGCTTGATGAAGCCAAAACCTTTTTTATCATTCCACATCGTGATTTTGCCTTGTTGTTGATTATCCATTGTGTTGTGTCTTTCTGTTGTCAACAATCACTAGCTGAAGCGGGTGGCTTGCCCAATACAGTGCTAGATAGGCGATTGTTGGGACAAGAAATAGTAGTTGGCACACCAGAGACGTAACCATAATAACCTTATAGGCAACAATAACGGTAGAGACGTGAAGCCTCACGTCCCTACCATACACACCCTTTCCCCCCGGTTGTGGGACACGGGGCAGGGGGAGAGGGGGCAATTTGGACGTTGCCAGACCCTGCCAGACTTACCGCCGCCGTTTGCGCTCCCGCCGCACGGCAAACTGTATCCCGGCTTGGAGTGAGCCGTGGGTGGTAATGCCCGACAGTTCAACACCAAGCCCTACCAACGTTTGGGCTATCTCTGGACCAATACCCGTTAGGATTACCTCTGCCCCAAGCAACTTTACCGCTTGTGCTGCTTGTATCAGGGTATTGGCAACTTGCGTATCTACCACAGGTACGCCGGTAATATCTAGGATGGCAACTCGTGCGTGGTTGTTCTCAACCCCATCAAGCAGCGTTTGCATTACGCTTTGTGCCCGGAGCGAGTCTACTGACCCTACAAGCGGCATAATCACCACATGGTCGGTGATGGGGATGAGCGGTGTCGAGAGTTCTTGCACTAGGGCATGCTGCATCTGGATAATGCTCTCTTGCAGCCGATTGCGCTCTTCCTCTGCCTGTACTCGCTCTGTCACATCGCGCACAATCGCCGTGAAGAGCTTTTGCCCACCGGTATCTACCTGTGATATAGAACCTTCAATAGGGAATTGTTCCCCCGTAGCCCGTATAGCAGCGACCATACGATGGTCTGCCATAAAGCGGGTGGGGGTGTTGGTATCGGCAAATGTTTGGATGTAGCTCTGGTGTTTGGGGCGGTGGTGTGCGGGGATGAGTTTTTCTAACGATTGCCCTATCATTGCGTCAGCTTGGTAGCCAAAAATACGCTCTGCTGCTTCGTTGAAGAGCACGATATGTTGTTCTGCATCTACGGTAATGATAGCATCCATTGCGGATGAGATGATCCCGGAGAGCCGTTTTTCCCCTTCAAGTAAGGCTAATTCTGCTTGTTTTTGGTCAGTGATGTCTGTTTGGATACCGACAAAATGGGTAAGTTCGCCTTCTTCATTGGAGATAGGCGAGATAGAAAACCCATTCCAAAAGGGGGTACCATCTTTGCGATAGTTGAGCAGGACAACGTGACATGGGCGAGCTTCGCGCACAGCAGCGCGTATCTCTTCAAGCATAGCGGGGTCGGTATCTTCCCCCTGGAGGAAGCGGCAGTTTTTGCCCTGTACCTCTTCGGCACTGTAGCCGGTGATCTGTTCAAACGCCGGGTTGACGTAGATGAGGGGGTTATCGGGTTGGGTTGCATCAGCAAGCGAAATCCCGTTGCTGGCAGAGGCTATCGCTTTGTCTTTCAGCCATAGCTCTTCACGCAGACGGATGATTTCTTGTTGGAGTTGCTCGTTTTGCTGTTCGAGTTCCGCAACACGTTGGCGTAATTCTGTCAGTTCTTTTGACGGCATAGGCTAACCTATTGTTTCTGGTAGACTGTTCTGTTAGGAGATTCCCTTTGGTATAACTTTACCACATTATGGGGAGAAAGTGCAATAGAAGTTTTTTGGGGCAGGGGCAGGGTCATAGTCCAATCCAGCCATCCCTTGTCCCCTTGCCGTTAAAGGGTAAGAGGGGAACGGTCTAGGGTAGGGGCACACGGCGGTGCGCCCAATGGGAAACCGTAGGTTTCCGTGTGGAGAGCCGTTGTATACAACGGCTCTCTGGTAGGTACCGGCTCGCCGGTAAGACCCCTTTTCTTTCTCCACGTCAGAGCCGTAGCATGTTACGGCTCTACAAATGTCCCCCCACCGCGGGGGGCGGGGGATGGAACTACAATCCTCTTTACCACTTACTTGGAACCACCACCTCGCGTTGAGGATTTTCTCCCCTTCTTTCGACTCGTTGTAGATGGTTTTTTGCTGCTGCTACTTGTCGGACTTTGCGTTGAAGATGGTTTTGATTGGCTTGACGAAGTAGGCTTACCTGAATCTGCTGGCTTGGCAGGCTCCGCTGGCTTACCTGAATCTGCTGGTTTGGCAGGCTCCGCTGGCTTAACCGGTGCGGGGGCAGGCGTTTTCGCCTCCGCTGGCTTGGCAGGCTCCGCTGGCTTAGCCGGGGCAGGGGCAGGCGTTTTCGCCTCCGCTGGCTTGGCAGGCTCCGCTGGCTTAGCCGGGG